>NZ_JBLVOC010000005.1:209127-228405 GCF_053543575.1 Glutamicibacter sp. AGC84 | reverse complement strand
ATCGGCCACTTCCCCGCTAAGGGGGTCACGGCCAGGTTTTTATACCGAGACGATTACTCGCCGCGGGACTTCTGGATGATCTCGTCGGCAACTGCCTTCGGGACCTCAGAGTAGCTGTCGAAGGTCATCGAGTAAACTGCGCGACCCTGGGTCTTCGAACGCAGGTCACCAATGTAACCGAACATTTCCGACAGTGGCACACCAGCGCGGATGACCTTGACGCCAGCAGCGTCGGACATCTCGCTGATCGAACCACGACGGGAGTTCAGGTCGCCGATAACGTCGCCCATGTACTCTTCCGGGGTACGGACTTCAACAGCCATCAGCGGTTCAAGCAAAACAGGGTTAGCGCGGCGTGCGCCTTCCTTGAATACCTGCGAACCAGCGATCTTGAAGGCCATTTCCGAGGAGTCGACATCGTGGTAAGCACCATCGATGAGGGTAGCCTTGACACCGACCAGTGGGTAGCCTGCGAGGATACCGTACTGCATTGCGTCCTGGATACCAGCGTCAACGGATGGGATGTACTCACGAGGAACACGACCACCGGTCACGGCGTTCTTGAACTCGTAGGTGACGCCGTCAACAACTTCCAGAGGCTCGAACGAGACCTGGACCTTTGCGAACTGACCCGAACCACCGGTCTGCTTCTTGTGGGTGAAGTCAACCTTCTCCACAGCCTTCTTGATGGTTTCGCGGTATGCAACCTGTGGCTTGCCAACGTTTGCTTCCACACGGAATTCGCGCTTCATGCGGTCAACCAGAATGTCCAGGTGAAGCTCACCCATACCGCCAATGACGGTCTGGCCGGTGTCTTCGTTCAGGGACACGGTGAAAGTTGGATCTTCCGCCGACAACTTCTGGATAGCGGTCGACAGCTTTTCCTGGTCACCCTTGGTCTTTGGTTCGATGGCCACAGAGATCACTGGATCCGGGAAGCTCATCGATTCGAGAACGATTGGGTGGGCTGGATCACATAGGGTGTCACCGGTGGTGGTGGCCTTCAGGCCGATCACAGCGTAGATGTGACCTGCGTGGATCTCGTCTACCGGATTCTCCTTGTTGGAGTGCATCTGGAAGAGCTTGCCTACGCGTTCCTTCTTGCCCTTGGTGGAGTTCAGCAGCTGTGCGCCGGACTCTGCCTTGCCGGAGTAAACGCGGATGAAGTTCAACTGGCCGAAGAACGGGTGAGCGGCGATCTTGAACGCAAGTGCCGAGAACGGTGCGTCCTCCGAAGGCTCGCGGGTCAGCTCAACTTCTTCGTCCTTCGGATCGTGACCGATGGTGGCGCCAACGTCCAGTGGGTTCGGCAGGAAGTCGATGACTGCATCCAGCATTGGCTGAACGCCGCGGTTCTTGAAGGCCGAACCACAGAATACTGGGTAAGCTTCCGAGTTCACGGTCAGCTTGCGGATGCCAGCCTTGAGTTCCTCAACGGAGATTTCTTCACCTTCGAGGTACTTCTCCATGAGCTCTTCGGATGCCTCAGCGACATCTTCAACCAGCTTGGCGCGGTACTCTTCAGCACGCTCAACCAAGTCGGCAGGGATTTCGCGGGTTTCGTAAGCAGCGCCCATGGTGACGTCACCCTTGGAGTCGCCTTCCCAAACGAATGCCTTCATGGACAGCAGGTCAACGACACCGGTGAACTCGGACTCGGAGCCGATTGGCAGCTGCATAACCAGCGGCTTGGCACCAAGGCGCTGGATGATGGTATCTACGGTGAAGTAGAAGTCAGCGCCCAGCTTGTCCATCTTGTTGACGAAGCAGATACGTGGAACGTCGTACTTGTCAGCCTGGCGCCAAACGGTCTCGGACTGAGGCTCAACGCCTTCCTTGCCATCGAAGACGGCAACGGCGCCATCGAGCACGCGCAGCGAGCGCTCCACCTCAACGGTGAAGTCAACGTGGCCCGGGGTGTCGATGATGTTGATCTGGTTCTTGTTCCAGAAGCAGGTAACAGCAGCGGAGGTAATGGTGATACCGCGCTCTTTTTCCTGTTCCATCCAGTCGGTGGTCGAAGCACCGTCGTGGGTTTCACCGAGCTTGTGGTTCACACCCGTGTAGAAAAGGATGCGCTCAGTAGTAGTGGTCTTACCGGCATCGATGTGAGCCATGATGCCGATATTGCGGACCTTGTTAAGGTCAGTAAGCACGTCCTGTGCCACGTTGTCTCCCTATAAGGTGAGGCCGGAATTGCTGGGCATCGGTTGATGCCCAGCTTTTCCGAGCGGTTCTTACCAGCGGTAGTGTGCGAAGGCCTTGTTGGACTCGGCCATCTTGTGAGTGTCTTCGCGACGCTTCACAGCGGCACCCAGACCGTTCGATGCGTCCAGGATCTCGTTCATCAAACGCTCGATCATGGTCTTCTCGCGGCGAGCCTTCGAGTAGCCAACCAGCCAGCGCAGAGCCAGTGCGGTTGCACGGCCTGGCTTGACCTCAACAGGAACCTGGTAGGTAGCGCCACCGACGCGGCGGGAACGAACCTCGAGGGCTGGACGGATGTTGTCCATAGCCTTCTTGAGGGTCGAAACAGCGTCGGCGCCGGACTTTGCTGCGGCACCTTCGAGTGCACCGTAAACAATGCGCTCTGCAGTGGACTTCTTGCCGTCTACGAGAACCTTGTTGATCAGCTGGGTGACCAATGGGGATTCGAAGACTGGATCAGAAACTAGTGGGCGCTTTGGCGCCGGACCCTTACGAGGCATTACTTACCATCCTTCTTTGCACCGTAGCGGGAACGAGCCTGCTTACGATCCTTCACACCCTGGGTATCCAGAGCACCACGAACAATCTTGTAGCGAACACCTGGAAGGTCCTTTACACGACCACCGCGAACGAGCACGATGGAGTGTTCCTGCAGGTTGTGTCCGACACCTGGAATGTAAGCGGTCACTTCGACGCCACCGGCAAGGCGCACACGTGCGACCTTACGCAGAGCCGAGTTTGGCTTCTTCGGGGTGGTGGTGTACACACGGGTGCACACGCCACGGCGCATTGGGTTGCCCTTAAGGGCAGGGGCCTTGGTCTTGACGACCTTAGGCGAGCGGCCCTTGCGGACCAGCTGCTGAATAGTAGGCACTTTCGTGTCCTTCCATTGTCTAAGTTCTTCGGCAACACGACGAAAACGCCTAAGCCTAGAAAAGTTTTAGCGCTTCGCAATGTAGCTAGCTGCTTGCTTTACCGCGCACTCAGAATCAAAAGTCCCTAGGCGTGCGAAAGTGTGGCATTCGTTGCGCAACCTACCCGCAACCCGGACGGAGTCCATTTTGCCACACATAAAACAATTGATCTCAGTCTAGCATTAATCCACCGAGCCACCATGTACAGTAAGCTATCTCACCGACCAGGCCACTCTTGGCCCCCGCCGCCATCGAGACGGTTTGGGTAGTGACTACGCTAACGACCCCAGCTGAACGCCATGGGACCGCCAGATGAAAAGCACCTGAATCCGCGGATGGCCGCTGCCGGCTTGCCAGCGGATCCGCTTCATGGCAAATACTAGTTCCTAAATCTCCCAGTGGATTCGTCGACTACTATTTTCACCCCGTGACGGTTAAACGCCCAATGCCTGCCCGCACAGTGTGCGGGCAGGCATTGGGTCAAACTACCTGACGGTGACAGTGCTTCCGGTTTAGCGGAAGTCCGAGCCGTGGTCGTAGTCGTCCATCGAGATGGCACGGAATTCAGGCGACAGCCCGCCTTCCAGCGCATCGTCGTACAGGCCCGAAGAGAAGGCCGAGGTGCCGGTGAACAAAGTTGCCTTTGCTTCATCGGTTGGCTCGACGTTGACCTGGGTGTAGCGATCCAGACCGGTACCGGCCGGGATCAGCTTACCGATGATCACGTTTTCCTTCAGACCGCGCAGTGGATCTTCCTTGCCTTCCATCGCAGCCTGGGTCAGGACGCGAGTGGTTTCCTGGAAGGAAGCAGCCGACAGCCACGAATCGGTGGCCAGCGATGCCTTGGTGATGCCCATCAGCTCGTCACGGCCGGCAGCTGGACGCTGGCCTTCCGAAACGGCCTTGCGGTTCGCAGCGGTGAAGCGCGAACGATCGGCCAACTCGCCTGGCAGCAAGTCGGTCTCGCCGGACTCGATGACGGTGACGCGGCGCAGCATCTGGCGGACGATGACTTCCACGTGCTTATCGTGGATGCCTACACCCTGGGACTGGTACACATCCTGGACCTCGCGGACCAGGAACTTCTGTGCCTCACGTGGGCCGAGGACTCGAAGAACCTGCTTCGGATCCAAGGTACCGCTGGTGAGCTGGGTGCCGGCAACGATGCTTTCGCCCTCTTCAACCAACAGGCGAGCACGGCGCAGAACCGGGTAGGCCTGCTTCTCGTCGCCGTTGTCTGGAGTAACTACAACACGCAGCTGCTTCTCGTCGTCTTCGATCGACACGCGACCGGCAACCTCGGACATCGGAGCCACACCCTTAGGGGTACGGGCTTCGAACAGTTCCTGGATACGAGGCAGACCCTGGGTGATATCGTCAGCCGACGCTACACCACCGGTGTGGAAGGTACGCATGGTCAGCTGGGTACCAGGCTCGCCGATGGACTGCGCGGCGATAATGCCAACAGCCTCGCCGATGTCCACGGTCTTGCCGCTGGCCAGCGAACGCCCGTAGCACAGAGCACAGGTTCCAACAGCCGAGTCGCAGGTCAGCACGGAGCGAACGCGGATTTCATCCACGCCTGCAGCGTACAGCTCGTCGATCAGCACGTCGCCGACATCCGAACCGGCGGTAGCCAGCACGGTGCCTTCAGCGTTCTTGACGTCGGTAGCCAGCGTACGGGTGTATGCCGAGTTCTCCACGGTCTCGTGCTTGACGCGGATGCCGGCAGAGTTATCTGCAATGGCAACGGTCAAGCCGCGCTTGGTGCCGCAGTCCTCTTCGCGAACGATAACATCCTGCGAAACGTCCACCAGACGACGGGTCAGGTAACCCGAGTTAGCGGTCTTCAGCGCGGTATCCGCCAGGCCCTTACGGGCACCGTGGGTCGCGATGAAGTACTCCAGAACCGACAGGCCTTCACGGTAGGAAGACTTGATCGGGCGAGGAATAATTTCACCCTTAGGGTTGGACACCAGACCACGGATACCCGCGATCTGACGCAATTGCAGGTAGTTACCACGAGCCTTGGAAGTCACCATTCGGTTAATGGTGTTCAGCTCTTCCATGCCGTTCTTCATTGCCTCGGCAACCTCGTCGGTAGCCTTGGTCCAGATGTCGATCAGGTCCTGGCGGCGCTCGGTATCTGCAATCAGGCCCTTGTCGTAGGAAGCCTGGACCTTGGCGGCCTTTACCTCGTAAGGAGCCAAGATGGCTGCCTTATCCATGTTCGAGGTAATGTCCGAGATCGCCACGGTGACACCCGAGCGGGTCGACCAGTAGAAACCGGCGTCCTTCAGGTTATCCAGGGTAGCTGCGGCAATGATCTTCGGGTAGCGCTCTGCCAGATCGTTGACGATCTCCGAGAGCGCATCCTTGCCCGCTACGGTGGCTACCCATGGGTAGTCCGCAGGCAGGGTGTCGTTGAACAGCACCTGGCCAAGCGAGGTATCCAGCAATGCCGGGGTACCTGGCTCCCAGCCCTCAGGGGCTGGCTGGTCTGCGGAAGGAACGAAGTTCTCCACGCGGACCTTGATCGGTGCGTTCAGGTGCAGTTCGCCCAGATCCTTGGCCATGATGGCCTCGGATACGGTAGCGAACACGCGGCCGGCGCCCTTTTCGGTTGCACGCTTGGTGGTCAAGTGGTGCAATCCGATGATCATATCCTGCGAAGGCTGTGCCACTGGGCGGCCATCGGAAGGCTTCAAGATATTGTGCGAGGACAGCATCAAGATACGGGCTTCAGCCTGTGCTTCTGGGCTCAGCGGCAGGTGAACTGCCATCTGGTCACCGTCGAAGTCAGCGTTGAACGCGCCGCAAACCAATGGGTGCAGCTGCAGGGCCTTGCCTTCGATCAGCTGTGGTTCGAAGGCCTGGATACCCAAGCGGTGCAGGGTAGGTGCACGGTTGAGCAGTACCGGGTGCTCGGTGATGATCTCTTCGAGAACATCCCAAACCTGCGGGCGGTAACGCTCGACCATGCGCTTAGCCGACTTGATGTTCTGTGCGTGGTTGAGGTCGACCAGGCGCTTCATCACGAAAGGCTTGAACAGCTCCAGGGCCATCTGCTTTGGCAGACCGCACTGGTGCAGCTTCAGCTGCGGGCCGACAACGATGACCGAACGGCCCGAGTAGTCAACGCGCTTGCCCAGCAGGTTCTGGCGGAAACGACCCTGCTTGCCCTTGAGCATGTCGCTCAGGGACTTCAGCGGGCGGTTGCCTGGACCGGTCACCGGACGGCCACGACGGCCGTTATCGAACAGCGAGTCAACAGCTTCCTGCATCATGCGCTTTTCGTTGTTCACGATGATCTCTGGCGCACCGAGATCAAGCAGGCGCTTGAGGCGGTTGTTGCGGTTGATCACGCGGCGGTACAGGTCGTTCAGATCCGAGGTAGCGAAACGGCCACCGTCGAGCTGGACCATCGGGCGCAGTTCTGGCGGGATCACCGGAACGGCGTCAAGGACCATGCCCTTAGGCGAGTTGCCGTTGACAAGGAACGCGTTGACGACCTTCAGGCGCTTGAGCGCACGAGCCTTCTTCTGGCCCTTGCCGTTTTCGATGATGGTCTTCAGCTCTTCAGCTTCAGCCGCCAGATCGAAGTTCTCAAGGCGCTTCTGGATAGCTTCTGCACCCATGGAGCCTTCGAAGAACAGTCCGTACTTCTCACGCATGGTGCGGTACAGGCCTTCGTCGCCTTCGAGGTCGGCGACCTTCAGGTTCTTGAAGCGCTCCCAGACCGCACGCAGGCGCTCGGCTTCGGCCTTGGCGCGCTTGTCGATCTGCAGAACAGTCTTCTCGGCCAAGGTGCGGGCCTTGTTCAGCTCGGCATTCTTGGCGCCGTCAGCTTCCATGCGCTCAAGCTCGGCTTCCAGGTCGGCTGCAACAGCCTTCTTGTCAGCTTCCGAGTTGTTCGCAAGGTTGCGCAGTTCCAGGTCGTGCTGGGCCTGCAGGTTAGGCATTTCGGCGTGGCGGCGTGCTTCGTCGACACCGGTGATCATGTAGGCAGCGAAGTAGATGACCTTTTCGAGGTCCTTCGGAGCCAGATCGAGCAGGTAGCCCAAGCGCGATGGAACGCCCTTGAAGTACCAGATGTGGGTCACAGGAGCTGCCAGCTCGATGTGGCCCATGCGCTCACGGCGTACGTTCGCGCGGGTCACCTCGACGCCGCAACGCTCGCAGATGATGCCCTTGAAGCGCACGCGCTTGTACTTGCCGCAGTAGCATTCCCAGTCGCGGGAAGGGCCGAAGATCTTTTCGCAGAAAAGACCGTCCTTCTCCGGCTTCAGGGTGCGGTAGTTAATGGTTTCCGGCTTCTTGACCTCGCCGTAGCTCCATCCACGGATTTCATCCGCGGTGGCAAGGTTGATTCGCATGAGGCCGAATGAGGAATCGCTGGACATATGGTCCTTTTCTCTCTTCTGTGGTGTCTGAAGTCGATACGAATGAGGGTGGGAATTTGCCGCCGCTGCCTGCAGGTCCTGCAGGCAGGGCGCCAGATTACACTTCCTCTACGGAGTTCGGCTCCGACCGTGAAAGGTCGATGCCCAGCTCTTCAGCGGCGCGGAACGATTCCTCGTCCGACTCACGCATTTCGATAGTGTTGCCGTCGGTACCGAGTACCTCGACGTTCAAGCACAGCGACTGCATTTCCTTGATGAGCACCTTGAACGATTCTGGAACACCAGGCTCTGGAACGTTCTCGCCCTTGACGATAGCTTCGTAGACCTTCACGCGGCCGTGGATATCATCCGACTTGATGGTCAGGATTTCCTGCAGTGTGTAAGCGGCACCGTATGCTTCCAGTGCCCAAACTTCCATCTCGCCGAAGCGCTGGCCACCGAACTGGGCCTTACCGCCCAGTGGCTGCTGGGTGATCATGGAGTATGGACCGGTGGAACGGGCGTGGATCTTGTCGTCCACCAGGTGGTGGAGCTTCAAGATGTACATGTAGCCCACGGAAACCGGATCCGGCAGCGGGTCGCCGGAGCGGCCGTCGAACAGCTTCGCCTTGCCGGAGTTGCCAATCAGGCGCACACCGTCACGGGTCTTGCTGGTCGAATCCAGGATGCCGCGGATTTCCTCTTCGGAAGCGCCATCGAAGACCGGGGTTGCCACGGTGGTGGAACCGGACTCGCGTGGCAGGTTCGGCAGATCGCGGACCCATTCAGGCTCGCCTTCGATCTTCCAGCCCTGCTTGGCAGCCCAACCCAGGTGGATTTCCATAACCTGGCCGACGTTCATACGACCTGGCACACCTAGCGGGTTCAGGATGACATCCAGCGGGGTGCCGTCTTCCAGGAATGGCATGTCTTCCAGCGGCATGATGCGCGAGATGACGCCCTTGTTACCGTGGCGACCTGCGAGCTTGTCGCCGATCGAGATCTTGCGCTTCTGGGCAACGTAGACGCGGACCAGCTGGTTGACACCAGGGGAAAGGTCATCGTCGTTGTCGCGGTCGAAGATGCGAACACCAATGACGGTGCCGGACTCGCCGTGCGGAACCTTCAGCGAGGTGTCGCGCACTTCGCGCGACTTCTCACCGAAGATGGCACGCAGCAGGCGCTCTTCCGGGGTCAGTTCGGTCTCGCCCTTAGGGGTGACACGGCCTACCAGCACGTCGCCGGCCTCGACCTCGGCACCGATGTAGACGATGCCGCGGTCATCGAGCTGGGAGAGGATGTCTTCCGAGACATTCGGGATGTCGCGGGTGATTTCCTCGGCACCGAGCTTGGTGTCGCGGGCATCGACTTCGTGCTCTTCGATGTGAATCGAGGTGAGTACGTCGTCGAAGATCATGCGCTGGGAGAGGATGATCGCATCCTCGTAGTTGTAGCCTTCCCAGGACATGAATGCCACGAGCAGGTTCTTGCCCAGCGAGAGCTCGCCGGAGTCGGTCGAAGGACCGTCAGCGATGATCGACTGGTATTCCAGGCGGTCGCCTTCGGACACGCGAACGCGCTGGTTGTAGGCGTTGCCCTGGTTCGAGCGGGCGAACTTCATGATCGGGTACATCGACTCGGTGCCGTCATCGTTCATGACGACAACCAGGTCAGCAGATACCTCGGTGACCACGCCTGGCTTGGCGGCGACAACGGAGTCGCCGGCGTCAACCGCGGCGAACTTCTCCATGCCGGTACCCACCAGCGGACGCTCGGACTTCAGCAGCGGCACAGCCTGGCGCTGCATGTTGGCGCCCATCAGTGCGCGGTTGGCATCGTCGTGCTCGAGGAATGGAATCAGCGCGGTTGCCACCGAAACCATCTGGCGCGGCGAAACGTCCATGAAGGTCACTTCAGCGGAATCGACGATGACAGGCTCGCCGCCACCGCCCTTTTCGCGAACCAGAACGGTCTCTTCAACGAAGCGGCCGTTCTCATCCAGTGGCG
This sequence comes from Glutamicibacter sp. AGC84, assembly GCF_053543575.1. Lineage (NCBI taxonomy): Bacteria > Bacillati > Actinomycetota > Actinomycetes > Micrococcales > Micrococcaceae > Glutamicibacter > Glutamicibacter sp. AGC84. The sequence continues at coordinate 218,894 of NZ_JBLVOC010000005.1, read as the reverse complement.
CGTTGGCCTGTGCGATGTAGTGCTGCAGCTCGTCATCGGCGGTCAGGTAGTCGACCTCGTTGGACACGACGCCATTGGCGACGCGGCGGTACGGGGTTTCGATGAAGCCGAAGGAGTTGATGCGTCCGTAGGTAGCCAACGAACCGATCAGGCCGATGTTCGGGCCTTCAGGGGTTTCAATTGGGCACATGCGTCCGTAGTGGGACGGGTGGACGTCTCGTACTTCCATGCCTGCGCGGTCACGGGACAGGCCGCCCGGGCCCAGAGCCGACAAGCGGCGCTTGTGGGTCAGGCCGGCCAGCGGGTTGTTCTGGTCCATGAACTGCGAAAGCTGCGAGGTTCCGAAGAACTCCTTGATGGCAGCCACAACAGGGCGGATGTTGATCAGGGTCTGCGGGGTGATCGCCTCGACGTCCTGGGTGGTCATGCGCTCGCGCACAACACGCTCCATGCGGGACAGGCCGGTGCGGACCTGGTTCTCGATCAGTTCGCCCACGGCGCGGATGCGGCGGTTGCCGAAGTGGTCGATGTCGTCGACGTTGACAGGAACGTCAACGATCTCGCCCTTGCGGGTGCCCTGAACAGTCTTCTCGCCTGCGTGCAGCGCAACGAGGTAGCGGATCATCGCTACCAGGTCGTCCAGCGAGAGCACCGAAGCGTTCTCGGCGTTGACCGGAGTCTCCACGCCCAGCTTGCGGTTGATCTTGTAGCGGCCAACCTTTGCCAGGTCGTAGCGCTTAGGCTCGAAGTACATGTTCTTCAGCAGTGCCTGGGCGGCCTCAACCGTAGGAGGCTCGCCTGGACGCAGCTTGCGGTAGATGTCCAGCAAGGCTTCGTTCTGATCCTTGATGCTGTCCTTTTCCAAGGTTGCGCGCATCGAATCGTACTGGCCGAACTCGGACAGGATCTGCTCTTCGCTCCAGCCAAGGGCCTTGAGCAAGACGGTGACCGACTGCTTGCGCTTGCGATCAAGGCGTACGCCGATCTGGTCGCGCTTGTCGATTTCCAGCTCGAACCATGCACCACGCGATGGGATGATACGTGCCGAGAAGATCGTCTTGTCACTGGTCTTGTCCGGCGTGGACTCGAAGTACGCACCTGGGGAGCGAACCAGCTGGGACACAACGACACGCTCGGTGCCGTTGATGATGAAGGTGCCCTTTTCGCTCATCAGCGGGAAATCGCCCATGAACACGGTCTGCTGCTTGATTTCGCCGGTTTCATTATTCATGAATTCGGCCTTGACATACAGCGGTGCCGCGTAGGTGGCGTCGCGGTCCTTGCACTCTGCGATCGAGTACTTAGGATCAGCGAACTCCGGATCCGAGAAGCTCAAGGACATGGTGTCCTGGAAGTCCTCGATTGGGGAGATTTCCTCGAAGATTTCTGCCAGGCCCGAGGTGTTGGGCACGCTGAAGTCACCAGCGGCTTCTGCCTTGGCCAGGCGCTCTACCCAGTTCTGGTTGCCGACGAGGCGGTCAAAGCTCTCGGTCTGCAATGCCAGCAGGTTAGGCACTTCAAGGGGTTCGTGAATCTTTGCAAAAGAAAGTCGGCCAGCGTATGCAGCATCGCGAGCCGAACTAGCGGTTTGGTTGTTAGGGTTGCTCGAGGCGACCAAGATGGATCCTTCCAAAGACCGTCAGGTTTCCGAACGCTTACCGTGCTAAGGTTCCTGCCATAGGACAGTTCCTCTTTTTTCGTCCGCACGAACCCACCGCTATATGAAGGCCGCGCGCGCAAACAGCAAGGCGCAAATTTCTACTCTACCGGAGGAAAATCCGGTTGTCGATACTCGGTGCAGAAATTCGTGCTATAGTTTTCGCCCCCACTTTCGCGCGGGCTGCCACTCAGGTTTCCAAGCACCGCGCCAGCGCGCAACCCGGTCGTACCGCGCACCGAAAAGTGCATGCATTTTCCCAACTGATACCCTTGTTTTCGCGGATTCTTGCGAATTGCCAAAGGTCTTGGCCCGCTGAACGCAGTCTCCGGATTCCGGGCATCAGGCAACGTTATGCTTTCTGTCACATTCTCCTCAGCAGGCATCAGAAACCCCAATTTTTCTCCGCTTCAGCCGCATGGCGAACGTTCTTGGAGATTTTTTTCCGGGTATCCGGGAGGCTTGAAGCTACACGCTCCCCCAGCAGATATAAGCCTTTGCGACCTCGTGTGTCCGGTGGCTTCTTCTTTCGCCACTAGCTATGATCGAGCAAACATCCACGGTTAGGAGACGAAGTGAATAAGCTGCAGTCAGATGAAGCACTGACCCGAGTTACCCTGGACGCCTCGCGCCGGAACATCCCAATCGAGATTGTGCCGCGCGACAAGGTCCGCTCGCTGGAAGAGGCTGCGGACGCCTTGGGAATCTCGGCCTCGGCCTTGCTCAAGACGCTGGTTATCAAACGCACAGACGGCACCTTCGTCTTCGCGCTGATCCCCGGCGGGCGGAAACTTGACTGGGCGAAGCTGCGCGGAATCATGGGCGTCAATAAGCTCTCCCTGCCATCTTCAGATATCGCTTGGGATGTCACGCACTACGAGAGCGGAACCATTACGCCTTTTGGCTCGCACACAGTACTGCCTGTCTACATCGATGCCAGCGTCTTCGAAGAGCCCGTATCGGAACAGATAGGACTGGGCAGCGGGGACCGAGCCCATGGACTGCTGGTTCGCGCCAAGGATTTGGTTAGCGGATTTGATGCCACGATTGCTGATATTTCGACTCCGGAATAACCAGCCCTGGCTTAGCCAAGGCCTTCTTGGCCCAGGCCTGCGACTTGGTCAATCCCTTGATCGTCGCGTTGCGCAGCGGCAGACCCAGCGGCTGCTCGACGAAGCGTGCCACCAGGTAGGCAATTCCTAGCATCAGCACCAGCAAACCGGCCAGCAGCACGTACTTGTTCACGAAACCGTGCAGCTGGTTGATTAGCCACCAACCCCACAACTGGTGCACCAGGTACAGCGGGTAAGTCAATGAACCGGCCACAGCCAGCCATTTGCCCTGGACGTTCTTGAGCGGAGTCAGGGTGCACACCGCCAGCAGAACTACGCACAGGACGGTCAGCAGCTGGAAATGCCAGGCCGGGATATCCATCCCGGAGAGCAAGTCCGCGTCACTGCGCCCCTTGATGCCGGTGAAAAATGCGGCGATGGCAGTATTGCCTGCGACCATGGACCACCGCAGAATGCTGTGGCCGCTTTGATAGATCAAGAAGAGCACCATGCCGGCTGCGAACAGGGCCGCATACTGCCCGGCAATCCATTCCTGCAGCTTGTCCAAGCTTGTGAAATGCAGATACAGGCCCAGAGCGGGCCAAATGGCAGAGAGCAAGAGGATGTGCTTGTTCTTCACGAAGCCCATGGACAAGAGCACTGCGAGCAACACGTAGAAACGCAACTCGACCCAAAGTGTCCAATAGACACCGTCCATATCGGTGACGCCGAATCCAGCCTGCATCATGCTCAGGTTGGGCAGAATATCACTGGCCGAGCGTCCCTCGTTGCCGGAAGGCCAGATCCCAAGCGAGAGTACTGTTGCTGCGAGTACCGCGAGCCAGTAGGCCGGGTAGAGGCGGCCCACACGCGAGCCGATGAAACCAATGACGTTCTTTCCCTGGAGGGACATCAGGATAACGAAGCCCGAGATGAGGAAGAATAGCTGTACACCCAGCTGTCCGTAACGGGTGAATTCGGAGAGTACTGGCCAGAACTCTGCGGCCTGCCTCCCCCAGTGATCATGTCCCCATGCGGTGTAGTGGTACAGGACGACAATTAGCGCAGCTGTAATCCTCAATGCGTCTAGGAGCCCTAGCCGCGGTGCTGGTTTCTGGTTCTGGGTAGCTACGGTTTTTGACACATTTTCACTGTAAACAATGAACTTGAATAAACTCTGTTAATAGAAACGTTATAAAATAATTGCTATGGACTTCCCAGCTTAACGACCAAAGGCCCATAGACTTTCGTCTGTGGACCTTTGGCAATAAGTTGCGAGTGACCGCTGTACTTACTTAACGGTGACGGTAGCGCCGGCAGCTTCCAGAGCTTCCTTAGCCTTCTCGGCAGCGTCCTTTGCAACACCCTCAAGCAGAGCCTTTGGAGCAGCGTCAACGAGCTCCTTAGCTTCCTTCAGGCCCAGGGAAGTCAGTGCGCGAACTTCCTTGATAACTGCGATCTTCTTGTCGCCGGCCGACTCGAGGACTACGTCGAATTCGGTCTGCTCTTCAGCAGCAGCTTCGCCGCCTGCAGCTGGACCAGCAACTGCAACAGCAGCAGCGGTTACGTCGAAGGTCTCTTCGAATTCCTTAACGAACTCGGACAGTTCGATGATGGTCATTTCCTTGAATGCGGAAAGCAGCTCTTCGTTGCTGAGCTTCGCCATGGTGGGCGTCCTTTCGGTTTTTGGCCTTGAGAGCCGATGAATTTGGGTTTACGTTGCGAGAGAACTCGAAAGCTTAGGCTTCTGCCGGAGCTTCCTCGGCAGCTTCGCCACCGTTCTCGTCGAGCTTTGCACGCAGAGCTTCGACAGCGCGGGCAGCAGCGGAAGCTGGAGCCAGCAGCACTGCTGCAACGCGGGCGAGCTGAGTTTCGCGGGATTCCAGCGCAGCCAAAGCAGCGATGCCGCTCTGGTCCAGTGCCTTACCTTCGAACCAACCGGTCTTGATGACCAGCTTTTCGTTAGTCTTGGCGAATTCCGTGAGGCTCTTAGCGGCAGCAACTGCATCGCCCTTAATGAAGGCGATTGCGGTTGGACCAGAAAGCTGTTCATCGAAAGCATCGATGCCAGCGTTCTTCGCTGCGATTGCGGTCAAGGTGTTCTTTACGACTGCGTACTTGGTCTCCTGACCAAGCGAGCGGCGCAGATCCTTGAGCTGTGCAACGGTAAGCCCACGGTATTCGGTCAAGACAGCCGCCGACGAATCATTGAATTCCGCGGTGATTTCTTCAATCGCTGCAGTCTTGCTTGGGGTTGCCATAACACTCCTTCCGGGGATTTGTTCGGTACCGTTTCAAAACCGGCGAGGCCATAAAAATAGCCCCGCGCAGGAGCACAGGGCGTTTCAACTTATTCAAAGTCAAAAAATCTATGTAACCTGCGTTGGTCATCCTTGCGGATCTTTAGGAGCAGTTGGAAACCAAATGCTCGACCGACGGTCTTCGGTATTTCTAGTTTATAGGAGCACTCCAGCCCACAGCAAATCGAAGCCGGAGCCAATCTCATGATCCTGGTCACTAGGGGAATTAAATTAGAATGGCGGGACTCATTTACCAACGCTTGGGGAACGCTAGTAGTAAGTCCCGCCGATACAAAAGTTTTGGGGAAACTTTCGTATCTCATCCGCGTAGGGCCTTGGGGGATCCATACGCGGATGACCGAGATACTCGGTAGTCAAAGCTTATCATCGGCTACAGGCTGGCACGAAACATGAATACGCTTTCCAGCAGCCGTGGCCATCGCGCAGATTCCTCGCTTAAAAAGGAAGGGAGCATGCCGATTATCGGCATGCTCCCTCAAGCTAGTTAGCTACTAGACTTAGGCCTCAACGCGGGTTACGTTCGCGTCAACAGGAATACCTGGACCGAAGGTGGTAGCGATGGTTGCCTTCGAGATGTAGCGACCCTTCGAAGCCGAAGGCTTCAGGCGCATAACCTCTTCCAGAGCTGCTGCGTAGTTCTCGGTCAGCTGCTTTGCGTCGAACGAAACCTTGCCAATGATGAAGTGCAGGTTCGAGTGCTTGTCGACGCGGAAGTCGATCTTGCCGCCCTTGATGTCGGTTACAGCCTTGGCCACATCCATGGTCACGGTGCCGGTCTTAGGGTTTGGCATCAGGTTACGAGGACCCAGTACCTTACCCAAGCGGCCAACCTTGCCCATCAGGTCAGGGGTTGCAACTGCTGCGTCGAAGTCGGTCCAGCCGCCCTGGATCTTTTCGATCAGGTCGTCCGAGCCAACGAAGTCGGCGCCAGCTTCGCGAGCTGCTTCTGCCTTGTCACCGTTAGCGAAAACAACCACGCGGGCGGTCTTGCCGGTGCCGTGTGGAAGGTTTACGGTACCGCGAACCATCTGGTCAGCCTTACGTGGGTCAACACCCAGGCGGAAAGCAACCTCAACGGTCGAGTTGGTCTTATCGCCTGCGGTCTCCTTAGCCAGGGCAATTGCCTCGGCTGGAGCGTAGACGTTGTTGTCGGCATCGATCTTAGCCGCGGCGGCTACGTATGCTTTGCTGCGCTTTGCCATCTGCGTTTTCTCCTTATGCAGTCGTGGTCATATGGACCGCGCGGGGTCCTGCCACGGGCGAATCGATCGGATGACCGTTTCGCCTTAGATTGAATTCTTGAGTGCTATCCAGCGTGTGAACAGCGGAAGGCGGGATTAGCCTTCTACGGTCACGCCCATGGAGCGGGCGGTGCCGGCGATGATCTTGGCTGCAGCAGCCAGGTCATTTGCGTTCAGGTCAGCCATCTTGGTGGTGGCGATTTCCTCAACCTGAGCCTGGGTCAGGTTAGCAACCTTGTCGGTGTGCGGAACACCCGAACCCTTTGCAATGCCAGCTGCCTTCTTGATCAGCTCAGCTGCAGGAGGAGTCTTGGTGATGAAAGTGAACGAACGGTCTTCGTATACGGTGATCTCAACTGGAACAACGTTACCGCGCTGCGACTCGGTCGCTGCGTTGTAAGCCTTGCAGAATTCCATGATGTTGACGCCGTGCTGACCAAGGGCTGGACCGATTGGAGGAGCTGGGTTAGCAGCACCTGCCTGGATCTGCAGCTTGATGAGTCCGGTGACCTTTTTCTTTGGGGCCATGTCGGGTCCTTCTTACTCTTGCGTTTCCCGTGGCACAGGAGCGTGGCACGGGGATCTGGCTATCGTGGCGCGACAGCCAAGCGTACCCTCGCATCGATAAGCGACCGATGCGGGGCACGAAGACTTAATACTACTGGATCTTGGTGACCTGGTTGAAGTTCAGGGTCACTGGGGTTTCACGTTCGAAGATCGAAACCAGTACGACCAGCTGTGCGGCATCCAGCTTGATCTCCGAGATGGTTGCCGGCATCGTTTCGAACGGTCCGTCATTGACGATAACCGATTCGCCGACTTCGAAGTCCACGGTGACCTCAGTAATTGGAGCACGGCCTGGCTTGGACGCCGATGGCTGCTCTACTGGATCAACGATGGTGTGCTCAAGCATGGAGAACACTTCGTCAAGGCTCAGTGGGTTTGGATCGTGGGCGTTGCCAACGAATCCAGTGACACCTGGAGTGTGTCGAACAACACCCCACGACGCGTCAGTCAGCTCCATGCGGACCAGGACATAGCCCGGGATGCGCACGCGGCGAACGATCTTGCGCTGAGTGTTCTTGACCTCGACGACCTCTTCCATTGGAACCTGGATATCGAAGATGAACTCATCCATGTCCTGGGTCTGGATACGGGTCTCAAGATTGACCTTCACGCGGTTTTCGTAACCAGCGTAGGTGTGAATGACAAACCAGTCACCTGGAAGACGACGGAGCTTAGCGCGGAATTCTTCCTTGAGCTTGGCTACGTTGTCTTCGCCCTCAGCTTCTTCAGCTTCGGCTTCGTTGTCTTCGCCTTCAGCTTCTTCAGCTGCGCCTTCGATTACCTGAGCGTCTTCAGCGTCCTGTGCTGGTGCTTCGGTTGGGTCGATGTCAGCTTCTACAGCTGGCTCAACCTGATCGCCGGCGGCTTCAACGAACTCGTTTTCGACCTCGTCATTAATCTGCGGTTCGAGTTCCTTGTCGGACACTGCAGCTCCTGCTTTCTTTGACTGAATGACACTAAATTGCCTCGGGGTAATCATACCTCCGAGGCAACAAAATTACTGTTCGACCTTGTTGGTGAACAGGAGGATCGAACCCTGCCCAAAGACGAAGTCCAGGGCCGTCACGATCAGCATCACCACGACCACGAAACCGACAACAACCAGGAAATAATTCACTAGTTCACTGCGGGTCGGGGTGACGACCTTCTTAAGTTCTGCGATTACCTGGCGGAAAAACAAGAAGATCCGGGCAAAGAAACCCAACTTCTGTCCACCCTTACCGGAGCTGAGAGCAGATTCGGTCATGTTCTTCCTCGTTTCAAAAATTTGGCCAGTTGAAACAATCACGGTGTGCCATAGTCTATTCGACTGCAACACACCGTGATGAGATAATTCGCTAAGCGATAAATCGCTATTGCGCAGGGCAGACAGGACTCGAACCTGCAACCTGCGGTTTTGGAGACCGCTGCGCTACCAATTGCGCCACTACCCTTCGGAGCTTTTTACCGCTCCCACCTAGAACATCTTAGCGGATAAAACATTCAGCTTCGTCCGTTGCGATGTCTCGGCAACGAGAAATAACTTTACGCAACGAAATCGGAAATGTCGAACTGACAACCTCCGGTGTGGCGCAGAACGCATTCCCGCGCCCCGTTGCGCACCTTATTGTGTCATTTTCAAAATTGTGATGCTGAAGTGCAAGGTTGCGAACTAAACTGAGGTGTAACAGCTGTCCCCATAGACTTCAGGACGAATCCCCAATGTCTCGCATTTCTCGCCGCATCGGCGCAATTTCCGAATCCGCGACTCTCGCAGTAGATGCCAAGGCGAAGGCTCTTAAAGCAGCAGGTCGACCAGTAATCGGTTTCGGTGCCGGTGAACCCGACTTCCCAACCCCTGGCTACATTGTCGAAGCAGCAGTCAAGGCGGCCCAGGATCCAAAGAACCACCGCTACTCCCCTGCAGCCGGCCTTCCCGAGCTGCGCGAAGCAATCGCCGCCAAAACCATGCGCGATTCGGGCTACGAGCTCAAGGCCAACCAGGTTCTGGTCACCAATGGCGGCAAGCAGGCGGTGTACAACACCTTCGCAACCCTGCTTGATCCAGGTGACGAGGTCATCGTTCCGGCTCCGTACTGGACCACCTATCCCGAAGCCATCCAGCTCGCCGGAGGCAAGGCCGTATCGGTCTTTGCCGGCCCGGAGCAGGGCTACAAGGTTACCGTCGAACAGCTCGAATCCGTACTGACCGAACGCACCAAGGTGCTGCTGTTCGTTTCTCCTTCGAACCCCACCGGTGCCGTATACACCCCGGAGCAGGTCCGCGAGATCGGCCAGTGGGCTGCTTCCAAGGGGCTGTGGGTTGTTACCGATGAGATCTACGAGCACTTGACCTACGGCGATGCAACTTTCAGCTCCATCGCGACCTTGGTCCCAGAGCTCGAAGACCGAGTTGTCATCCTCAACGGCGTGGCAAAGACCTACGCAATGACCGGCTGGCGCGTGGGTTGGATGGCAGGTCCCCTGGATGTCATCAAGGCCGCCACCAACCTGCAGTCCCACGCCACCTCGAACGTTTCCAACGTATCGCAGCGAGCCGCCCTGGCTGCTGTTGCCGGGCCGCTGGATGCCGTGAACGACATGAAGGTTGCCTTCAACCGTCGCCGCTTGGCCATCGTCGAATCACTGAACGCGATTGACGGCCTGCACTGCCCTACTCCGGAAGGCGCGTTCTACGCGTATTCGGATGTTCGAGGCCTGCTGGGTCGCGAAATCCGCGGCGTTGTGAACAACACCAGTGCAGAACTTGCTGCTTTCATCCTGGAACAGGCAGAAGTTGCCGTCGTTCCAGGTGAAGCATTCGGCCCTTCCGGCTATATCCGCATGTCATATGCACTGGGTGATGCTGACCTCGAAGAAGGCGTCGCACGGATGGCCAAGCTGCTGGGCGAAGCCAAGTAGAAAAACCGCGCCGCCAAAGAAGCGGGGG
>NZ_JBLVOC010000005.1:203837-209107 GCF_053543575.1 Glutamicibacter sp. AGC84 | reverse complement strand
ATGGACTGCCCCGCTTCTGTGCTTTTGCCGCAGTGCCGTTTAGAGGATCTTGCGGTCCACAGCCCAACGGGTAAGTTCGTGGCGGTTGGATAGCTGGAGCTTGCGCAGCACATTGGACACATGCGATTCCACGGTCTTTACCGAGATGAACAGTTCCTTGGCTACTTCCTTATAGCTATATCCCCGGGCAATCAAACGCATGACTTGCAATTCGCGGTCAGAGAGCAAATCCAGCTCCTCATCGATTTCTGCCACCGGACCGCTGCTGCCAAAGGCGTCCAGGACGAACCCGGCCAAGCGTGGAGAGAACACGGCATCTCCCCCGGCCACGCGACGTACTGCATCGGAAATTTCGGCCCCGGAAATGCTCTTGGTGACATACCCGCGAGCACCGGAACGGATGACCGTCACTACGTCCTGTGCTGCGTCGGAAACGCTCAATGCCAGGAAACGCGTGGATCCCAGCAGCCCGGTGCACCCCTTGAGCACTTCGGCCCCGCCCCCGCCGCGGCCACCGGGCAGGTGCACATCCAGGAGCACCACATCCGGTTGCTGTTCGGTGATCACCTCGATGGCTCCTTCCACGGTGCCAGCTTCCCCGACAATCTGGATGTCCTGGGCCAAATCGGCACGTAAACCGGAACGGAAGATGGCGTGGTCATCCACCAGCACTACACGGTAGTTCTCGGTGGTGTTCTCAGCGTTCATGTTTCTATTCTTCCTCCATGTTCAGTGGCATGCTCAGCTGCACCTCAGTTCCGGATTCACCGCTCCGGATATGCGCCATGCCGCCTGCGCGTTCCATGCGACCAATGATTGATTCCCTGACGCCGTGCCGGTCCGCCGGTATTCCATCTACTTCGAAACCGGTGCCGCGGTCACGCACATACACTTCTACTTGTTCGGCCGAGCATTCGATGAATACCGAAATCTTGCCCTCGGCATGCTTCGCTGCGTTCATCATCGCCTCGCGGCTAGCGGCCACCAGTGCCTGCTGCCCGGCAAAGCCCTGAGCATTGCCTACGGATATGACTTCTACATCACGCAGTAGCAGCTGTTCGATGTGGCTTGCCTCGTGCTGGATCTCAACGATTACATCTTCATCATCAAGGTCATGGTTGCCGTACAGCCATTGGCGCAGTTCACGCTCTTGGACGCGTGCCAAGGTTCTCACCGCCGCTGGGTCTTCACTGCGTTTTTGAATCACTGCCAAGGTCTGCAAGACCGAGTCGTGCAGGTGGGCCGCGAACTCTGCACGTTGGGCCGCCGCCTGGCGCGAGCTCCGTTCAGCGATGAAATCGCGCCAAAGCCGAGTGCCCCAGGGAAGCAACACCACGACTGCGCCGACAATGATCGCCAATGCCGCCCACAAGCCGCCGAGCAGGTCTGCGGCTCCGACAGTATTGCCCAGCAGGGCCAGCAGACCGCCGATGACCAGGACCAGGCCAAAAGCCAGGCGCAGCAAGAAAGGCAATGACGGGCGCTTCTTGTGCTCGGTGATACCTTCATCGAACTGGATCCAAGCCAGCACAATACCGGCAATCACGCCCAAGGTAGGCCAGATCAGATCCCAGCGGATATTCCAGCCGGTCCACTGTCCATAAGCCAAGACGGCGAGCGCCAGCAGGCCCGCACCGATCAGCGTGTCACGCCAGGTGGAGTTCCTTTCCCAACCTTCGCGTGGACGGAAGATGCCTTGCTGCACCCGGTTCATTTCTTCAGCAAGGCTGCGTGATCTGGTGCCCCAGGAGCGAAGCTCGTCAGCGTGCGCCTCTTCGGCGCTCGGGACGAATACCCAAAGCCACGCGTAGAGCAGAATGCCGATGCCGCCCAGTGCGGACAATCCCAGGAACCCAATACGCACGTACCCCAGCGGGATGCCCAAGTGCTCCGCGAGGCCGCCGCAGACGCCGGCGATTAGCCGGTTCTCGCTGCGCACCATCAAACGCCGTTCAGGACTTTCCATAGTTCTAAGTCAAGCACGTTCTGGTCGTTTCTTCCCGGTTGATCACCGGATCTAGGGGCACCCCTAGGGGAAGTTCAGGGTATCCCCTCATAGCGCGGGACCCCTGCCACACGAGAACATTGGACTATGAACAACGAAGGCTCTCAACGTCGTCGCGGCTTTTACGACCAGCTGCGCAAATCACCGATCACTCGCCAGGACTCGCAGTGGCTCGGTGGCGTTGCAACTGGTGTCGCCGATTATTTCAAGGTCGATGTAGTGCTGATCCGCGGCATCTTCGTGGTGCTCGGTGTCCTAGGCGGCTTGGGCATGGTGCTCTATGGACTGGCTTGGGCGTTGCTTCCTGATGCGGGAGGCAAAATGCATCTGGAAAGTGCCGTGAACCGGAACTGGACCAGCGGCATGACTGGCGCGGTGATCATCTTTGCGCTGGGCATCTTCCCTGCTCCCTGGTTCTTGGATTCGCTGGCACCGGTCCTGTGGCCCCTGGCTATTGTTGCGGCTATCGCATTCATTATCTTCAGCAGGAAGAACACCCGGTTTGCGCGTCCGGACCAAGCCCGCAATCCGGCAGCGACCGGTGACAGCTCTGCTGCCTCGCCAAGGGCTGCCGAGAAGAGCACTGCGTTGGAGCATCCTTGGCGTGAGGGCGGCACCCAGAGTTTCAATGCGAGCGTAGCTAGCGGGTTCGGGACGAACTACCCGGATGCGCCGATGAAGGAGCACCCCATGAATTCAGGTGATTCTGGCCCAGCGGGCCAGTACGAAAATAGCTATTCGCCGGATCCCGCATACACGAAGGCCTACAGTGCCAAGGCGAATCGCAAGCCGATCAGCCGCCCGATTCCGGGTTGGCTTGGCACCACCGTCTTCGGCGTTACCGTGCTGGTGGTCGCCGTGGTCATGCTGGCCGACTACCTGGATATCGTGGCCTTGCCTGGTTCGGGCTGGACCGTGGCCTTGGCTTGCGGCCTGTTGCTTGTTGGCATCACCATTGTCCTAGCGGCCCTCTCCGGGCGAACCAGTGGAGACCTGTTGGGTTTGGCCATTCCATTGCTGGTCCTGACGGTGATCTTCTCTGCTACGTCTTTCGAGGAATCTGCCCGCGGGTTCGTTCGATCGGCTACCGGCAGCGACAGCCAATACAGCGCTGTTTTCAGCAGCTCAACGGTTGACCTGACCCATCTGGGCAGTATCACCAAACCCACCACGGTGGAGATCGATTCGGTCTTCTCCAGAATGGATCTGCTGCTGCCGGAGAATGTTCCGGTGAAGATCGAGACCGACGGCGCATTCCTTTCCGGAATGGATATGGAACTGCCGCAGGACCGGCGGTCCTTGCCGGGAAATGCACCAATGCTGACCATTGAAGTAGACGGAGTTTTTTCCTCGTTCTCCACGACCGTAGATGATCCCAGCATCCTGAACCCCAGCAACACGGATTTCTAAGGACTGAGCCCCATGAATACTTCTTCTACTCCCGCTAGGAAATTCCCTACCGGAACCTTGGTCTTCGGCCTGATTCTGATCGTTGTCGCCCTGGCATCGCTCAGCCGTCTGGTCTTGCAGTGGAGCTTTGACATGCCGCTGTTCTTCATCGCTATCGTCGCCTTGGCCGGCGTAGCCATGATCTTCTCCGGATTGGCATCGGCCGGCAAGGCCCGCAAATCCGAAGCCGAACCACCGGTTCCCACCGACCCCAATCTCTAAGCCTCCAAGCTTTTCCAACAATTAGGAGTTCTCTGATGGACGCATTCTTCAACTCGCTTCGTTCCATGCCGCTTCGTCGCGGGCCAGGCCGATTGGCCGGTGGCGTCGCCGGGGGCATCGCCGACAAGTTCGGGTGGGATGTCACCTTGGTGCGTATCGCCCTACTGCTTTCGTTCTTGCTTCCGGTAATGGGTGTTGCCGCATATATCCTGGCGTGGATCCTGATCCCAGCCCAGGACAACACCATCATCTTGCAGAACTGGCTTCGCAAATTCTAAATACCGTTCCCGGCTGGCCTGCTCGGGAACGATGCTTGGCATCGCTATCCGGCTAGGGCGAGGCTCGTGCACTTCCGTGACATGAGACTCGCCCTAGTGGCTTTAAGCACGTACAATGGCACGCAGAGTAGATGCTCAATGGCGCGCGGATATTGACTGAAATCCGAATGGAACTCTTTGCTGTTACAGCGTTGTCACGGGGCCTGCACGCTCCAGCTGTCGCACAAGGCTTTCCCATTACTAAGCGAGGGCCAATGCGCATTGGAATCATGACCTCAGGCGGCGACTGCCCCGGTCTGAACGCCGTCATCCGCGGTGCGGTACTGAATGGCATCAAAAGCTACGACGACGAATTCGTCGGTTTCCGCGACGGCTGGCGCGGCGTCAAGGAAGGCGACTTCTTCGACCTTCCGCGAACCGCTGTGCGTGGCATCGCCAAGCAAGGCGGCACCATTTTGGGCACCTCACGCACCAATGCGTTTGAAGGGGAACTTGGTGGCGCGGAGAACATTTCCAAGGTTCTCAAATCCAATAGCATCGATGCGCTGATTGCCATCGGCGGGGAAGGCACCTTAGCTGGCGCCCAGCGCCTATGCGAAGCCGGCCTTCCTATCGTTGGCGTTCCCAAGACCATCGATAATGACTTGGACGCCACGGATTACACCTTCGGTTTCGATACCGCTAACCAGATTGCGGTCGAAGCCATTGACCGCCTGCGCACCACCGGCGATTCCCACCACCGCTGCATGGTGGCCGAGGTAATGGGCCGCCACGTAGGCTGGATTGCACTGCACGCGGGGATGGCATCCGGTGCGCACGCGGTGCTCATCCCGGAGGTTTCCACCACCATGGAGCAGATCTGCCAGTGGGTGAACGAAGCCCATGAGCGCGGACGCGCCCCGTTGGTGGTTGTGGCCGAAGGCTTTGTGCCAGAAGGCATGGAAGAAGCGTTCTCGGTACGTGGTCTCGATTCCTTCGGACGCGCCCGCCTTGGCGGCATCGGGGAGATGCTCGCCCCGGTCATTGAGGAACGTACCGGCATCGAAACGCGTGCAACCGTGCTGGGACATATTCAGCGCGGCGGCGTCCCCACCGCTTTTGACCGTGTCCTGGCCACCCGTTTGGGAATGGCTGCGGTGGATTCCATCCATGCCGAGGCGTGGGGCACCATGGTGGCGTTGCACGGCACCAAGGTGCTGCGCGTACCGCTGCGTGCCGCACTGAACAACCTCAAGCGTGTCCCCATGGAACGCTACGAAGAGGCCGCCGTGCTCTTCGGCTAGGCCTGGAGATACACCAAGGGCGTGGGTTGGAAT
>NZ_JBLVOC010000005.1:170348-203795 GCF_053543575.1 Glutamicibacter sp. AGC84 | reverse complement strand
GCATTCCAACCCACGCCCTTCTCTTTGGCCTTTAGCCTTGCGGCGGGGTTCTCAGGAACCCGGTAAAGCGCCCAGCGACCTGGCCGGCGTCGGTCGCCACAATGACTTCCTGCGTTGCCGGGTAGCTCGTTTCGCCGTCCACCACGGACAGAACCGCTTCCGGGTCAACGTTGCGCTTGACCACGGCCAAGGCGATTGGCCCGGCTTCATAGTGCAAAGTCGCGGAAGTGATCCGGCCAACCGTGCGCTCCCCCAGCTTCACTTCGGCGCCGGTGGCCGGCAGCGTGTGCATGGAACCGTCGAGGTCCAAGAAAACCATGCGACGAGGCGGGTGGCCGATGTTGTGCACCCGGGCAATTGTTTCCTGGCCTTTATAGCAGCCCTTGTCCATGTGCACCGCGGTACGCAGCCAATCCAACTCGTGGGGAATGGTCTTGTCGTCTATCTCGGCACCGAAGCGCGGCTCCCACGCGGCGATACGCAAGGCCTCGACAGCCATCATGCCTGACAGCTCTTCGTCAGCTACTGCGACGGCAAGCTGCTCCAACTCCACGATATGCAGGAACCACGGACGTTCCTTGCCCGGGTGATCCTCACGGGAATAGGCCCAACCACCGTCGGTGATTCCGGGCCATGGGTTCTCCCAGACCAGGCTCCCGGCAGTGCCAATCTTGCGGGTAGCCGCCAATACGCCGTAGCTCTCGGAAAGATCATTGACCTCAACGCGCAGCATGAAGCGCATTGAGTTCAGGAACTGCGCCAACGCTGCTCCGGCACCAGGTTCAACGATCAGCAGCAAGCGATCTGCGGTGGCCAGCACCTTCATTTCGTGCTCAATGCGTCCTTGAACCGAAAGCAGCAGCGTCTGGGTGCTGTCTCCTGGCTTCAGGCTGGAAATGCGCTGGCTGCTGAGCGTATCGAGCCAACTTTGGCGGTCTTCGCCGCGGATCTCCACGACATCGAAGTGGCTCAGATCGGCAATTGCCTGGCCCTCAGCGAGTTTGCGAGCTTCGCGGGTAGGAGCGCCGTAGTGGGCTGCGACGCCGGCATCTACGCCGCCAGCTTCCACTGCGGCAGCACGGTCCAGCAGGACCGAACGGTATTCAGTGGCCATGATTAGTGCACCGTGCCTTCCGAGGTGACACGCTTGAGCGCCGCCGAGGCGTGCGCTTGAAGATCCATATTGCCCTTGGAAACATCCCAGCGCCAGAACAGCTCGCCATTGACCAGACCGTAGATCCGGGTTGAGGACGCGTAGGCTTGGGCGTTCTTGCTGCGCAGCAAGCTCTCGGTGGCCAGCTGAATGCGTGGTCCATTAATCAGGCCGTAATACAGCTCTGAGATGCCGTCTGGTCGGACAATTTGCGCCTGGATCTTGAAGCCGTCTTCGGTATGCAGCTTCTGCACATCGTCGGCCGAACGCAGTACCGGGAAGATGTCACCGGGCTCCATGCCAGGACCGGCATCGGCTTCCTGCTGTTCACGGTCCAAGGACCAGAAGCCGGTTTCAACGGCTAGGATCCGCAGCTTCGTGCCATCGGCTTCGGTCAGCCAGGCTTCACTGCGGTATTCAAGGTACGGCCCGCCAACGTCACGGAAGGTGACTTGCTGCCAGAAAAACTCGTCCTCGGCTTCGCCTTCGCCAAGACGGCCAGCACCTTCCCAGGTGCCGATGAGCCATGCGAAAGGTACAAGTTCCGGGGTGAGGTCCGTAGGTAGGTCAAAAGCCATGGACTACTCGCTCCTAAGTCAGTTAGTGATGAAATGAAAACAGCGCACACGTTGTTGTGTGCGCTGTTTCTACTTCTGGCCCTGGAAGAGGCGCTTCACTACCAAGCCTGCGAACCCAGCCATTCCGAGACCGGCGATCACTACAAGTGCCTGGAAGAAAATTTCGATTGCAAGGTAATTTTCATTCATGGCTTCATCTTAGCGCGGGAGGCAGGAGAACTTCGACACGCGTGACGCAGCTAGCATCATATTTGAACCGCTCACCGCTAAATGAAAGCCAGCACTTCCATCGCGTACCAGCTGACCGCACCGCTCATCAGCAAGATGGCGCAGGCAAGGCCAAGGATTCCACTCATGTTTCGTACGCTGCGGCTGACCAAGGCCAATGCGCGTAATGAACCCACCAGCAAGCCGGTCAGCAGTCCCAGGGTCGCCCCTTGGTACCAGAGCATATCGATTGGCAGCGCGCTGGAGGCCGCGCCCAATGCGGCAGCGACCACAGGCGCCAGGATCATGGTCATCCGGTTTGGCAGGCGGGTAACGGCAACCGCACCAGCCCCAAGCAGAGCGACCACGGTTGTGACGGCCAGCCCAAAGCCGTAGGGCACATAAGCACTAGCGGCCCAGGCGGAACCCAGCACGCCCAGGACTATGCCTGTCACGCCAGAAACCACACCGGCCAGCCGGCCTTCGGCTTCTGCCCCGCGCAATACCTGGCTGATAAATACCAGAAGCACGCCAACGGCGATTGCTTCGACACTATGTGACATCACCGACCCGCCTGGCATGAACATGGTCGAAGCCGTAGCCGCCAAAGAGCACAACGCCAAGATGATGGTGATCGGCCATGGCGCATCGGAGCGGACCATTCGTGGCCAGGTATAGGCGAAAATCAGCTGCAAGACCGCGGTGAGCACACCCATCAGCCAGCTCATCGAATCCAGACTTGCAACAACGACAAGCAGTGCCGCTGCGACGAGTCCACTGAATAAAACCTTGATTCTCAAATTCTGATTCCTGACGGTAATGTGTCCGCACTTGCGTGTTCACATGCGTGCTTCAACTGATTCATTCCTTATACTGTGACACGTAAAAGTGATTTTTTCGCAACTATCTGGCAGGAGGAAGACCGATTGGCTCACCTACTGCTATTAAGTAATCATGCCGAAAATGCCGCTGAAGTTCTTCCGGCACTCGAACTGTTATTGCACGAGATTTCTTTCTTCCCTGCAACAACGGAGTCGCTGAGCCAAATCCCTGAGTGCGACGCGGTCATCCTCGATGCCCGTACAGATCTCATTCCGGCGCGCTCCCTGGCGCAGTTATTGCACGCCAATTTGAATCTGCCCTTGCTGCTGGTTGTCAGCGAAGGCGCACTGGGCATTTTGAACTCGGATTGGTTTGCGACTGATTTCCTGTTGCCTTCCGCCATCCCTGCCGAGCTTGATGCACGCATCCGCCTGATGCTCTCCGGAGCCACGGTTCCCGCCCCCGCACCGGTGGCCGCTGAAAGCACTTCGGGCCTGCGCATCGATGAGTTGAGCTACACCGCCCGTATCGATAACCGCATGCTGGACCTGACGTACAAAGAGTTTGAACTGCTCAAGTACCTGGCACAGTTCCCCGGCCGAGTCTTCACCCGCGAACAGCTGCTGCATGAAGTGTGGGGATACGACTACTACGGAGGCACCCGTACCGTAGACGTGCATGTGCGACGTTTGCGCGCGAAACTCGGCACCGATCATGAACAGCTCATCGGCACGGTGCGCAACGTCGGCTACCGCTTCCACACCGAATCATAACTTTCAGATAACTCCTACCCACTTCGCACATTTTACGACTATCGTGAAATGCATGAGCGAACTGCCACAGAACACTGTTTCCATCCAGCACGTCCCCGGTGAGCTTGATGAACGGGCGCTATCCGACGTGCGCCAGCTAGCCCTCGATGCGCAGCAAGCCGATGGCAACCCGCCGTTAAGCGACCAGACCCTGGTGGCATTGGCAGCCGATGAGCCTAGCGAAAATCTGCTTGCCCTGCTGGCTGAAGCTGGCGAAGGCGCGGAGTCGACGTTGGCCGGCGTTGCCATCGCGGTTCGGGAATCCCCGGATCAGCCTTGGGTCCTGGAACTGGTAGTCCACCCCGAGCATCGCCGCGCTGGCATTGGCCGGGCCCTGCTGGGCAAGCTCGGTGAGCTGCTGGATCTCTCGAAGATCCAGGCGTGGGCGCACGGCGACCACGATGCGGCCAAGAAGCTGGCCGCAGGTGTGGGCCTGGACCGCGTACGCGAGCTGTTCCGGATGCGCCGCGAAGGCACCGATTACCTTGAAGAGCCTGCGATTGATCGCCGGATTACGGTCCGCACCTTCCGTGTTGGCGAGGACGAGCCGCAATGGCTGGAAGCTAACGCCAAGTCCTTCGTGCATCATCCCGAGCAAGGTTCGCTGACCCTCAATGACCTCGAAGCGCGCATGTCCGAGGACTGGTTCGACCCATCCGGCTTCTTCCTGGCCTTTGACGCGGAGGAGAATCTGCTCGCCTACCACTGGACCAAGATCCATCCTGCTACCGCAGACGCGGTCCGCCCCACCGGCGAGGTTTACGTTGTCGGCGTCGTTCCCGAGGCGCAGGGGCTAGGCCTGGGCCGGTCCTTGACCACCACCGGCATCAACTACCTGCTGGAACTGGGCGTCGATGCGGTGATCTTGTACGTGGATGCCGATAATGAAGCTGCAGTTAAGCTCTACCGCTCGCTGGGCTTCACACTTTGGGATGCGGACATTATGTACGGTCCGCAGAAGATAGACTAGGGGTACCGGCAGTTCCTGATTTATCGCGACTGCCGCCAGCGGTGTCTTTAGCGTCCACTTGCAGGAAAGAAGTGAGTTCAGCCGATGAATAGCTACCCCAAGGAAACTAGTACTCAGCTACGTGATGTTCCTTCCTCGAAGGTCAATGAAGATCGTATAGAGCCAGCAGATTCGCTACCGGATCTGCATCCTGATGGCGGATTCAAAAATGAGCGTTTCCTTGACCGTGAGCTCAGCTGGCTGCATTTCAACGCCCGCGTTCTGGAGCTGGCCGAAGACACCGATCTGCCCTTGCTTGAACGGGTGAACTTCCTGTCCATCTTCGCCTCGAACCTTGATGAGTTCTTCATGGTTCGCGTTGCCGGGCTGAAGCGCCGCATCCACGCTGGACTGGCGGTGCCGGCGGCTAACGGAATGAACCCGGTAGACCAGTTGGAGTTGCTGCTATCCTCGGCCCACGCGCTGCAGACCCGCCATGCCAAAGTCTTCGCCGACTCGGTATACCCGGATTTGGCCGAGCAGGGTATCCGCATCACCACCTGGGAAGACCTCTCGGCATCCGAGCGTGACCTGCTTTCCAAGTGGTTCGTTTCCCAGGTATTCCCGGTACTCACTCCGCTGGCGGTTGACCCTGCTCACCCATTCCCGTACATCTCCGGGCTGTCGCTGAATCTGGCTGTGGTGGTCCGCAACCCGCTGACCGGCAAGGAACTCTTTGCCCGCTTGAAGGTGCCAGACACCATCGCCCGCCTGATCAGCATCGACGGCACCCGCGCGGCGCACTCTTCGTTGCGCACGGCCCGGTTCATCCCGCTCGAAGCACTTATTGCGGTGCACCTGGAGCTGTTGTTCCCGGGGATGGAAATCGTCGAGCACCACTTCTTCCGTGTCACCCGCAACGAGGACCTGGAAGTTGAAGAGGACGATGCAGAGAACCTGCTGCAGGCGCTGGAGAAGGAATTGCTGCGCCGCCGCTTCGGTCCTCCCGTTCGCCTGGAAGTCGCCAATGACATCAACCCTGAAATCATGGAGCTGCTCACCCGCGAGCTCGGTGTTGAAGAGGACGAGGTTTTCAAGCTTCCCACCCCGTTGGACCTGCGCGGTTTGGGCGTTATTGCGTCGCTGGACCGTTCAGAGCTTCACTACACCAAGCATGTTGGCCATACCTCGAACTACCTGAACGAATCAGAAACTGCCAAAGCCGCCAATGTGTTCGCGGCCGTCCGGCGCCGCGACATCTTGCTTCACCATCCCTATGATTCCTTCTCCACCAGCGTGCAGGCCTTCCTGGAACAGGCCGCAGCTGACCCGAAGGTCATGGCCATCAAGCAGACCCTGTACCGCACCAGCGGCGACTCGCCTATCGTCGATGCGCTGATTGATGCGGCCGAAGCTGGCAAGCAGGTTCTGGCCCTGGTAGAAATCAAGGCCCGCTTCGACGAGCAGGCCAACATCTCTTGGGCGCGCAAGCTGGAACAGGCGGGCGTGCACGTGGTCTACGGCATCGTGGGCCTGAAAACCCACTCCAAGCTCTCCTTGGTGGTTCGCCGCGAAGGCGACAAGCTGCGCCGCTATTGCCACATCGGCACCGGCAACTACCACCCGCGCACCGCGCGGTATTACGAAGACTTCGGCCTGCTCACCTGCGACGACGAAGTTGGCGAGGATATCTCCAAGCTGTTCAACCAGCTTTCGGGCTACGCCCCGCGCTCGACCTACAACCGCCTGCTGGTTGCTCCGCGCTCGGTACGCACCGGCTTGCTGGCGCATATCGAGAAGGAGATAGTCAACGCCGCGGCCGGCAAGCCGGCAAAGGTCGTCATCAAGGTCAATTCCATCGTGGATGAAGCCATCATCGATGCGCTGTACCGGGCCAGCCAGGCAAGGGTCAAGGTGGAAGTCATCGTTCGCGGCATCTGCGCCCTGCGCCCGGGAGTGCCGGGACTGAGCGAGAACATCGAAGTACGTTCCATCTTGGGCCGGTTCCTTGAGCACAGCCGCGTGTTCATGTTTGAAAACGGCGGAGATCCACTGGTGTACATCGGCTCCGCCGACATGATGCACCGCAACCTGGATCGTCGCGTGGAAGCCCTGGTTTCGCTGCGCAACCAGGAGGACATTGATCGCATGATCACCCTGCTGGCCCGCTACATGGACGACAAGACCGCTTCGTGGCACCTGAACTCCGATGGCGACTGGATTCGCCATTACCAGGACGAGGATGGCAAGGCGCTCTCGGACGTCCAGTTCTGGTTAGTTGAAGAACATGCCCGCCGACGAAACAGTGGACGTAATAGCTAGTGACCGAACCAGAGCTGCGCGATACCCGCACCAGGGCTCGTGACATCATCCGTTCTGCAGATGCCGAGGAAATCCGCCTTGGCGAATACGACATCGTGGCCGCCGGGGCAATCCCCTGGCGCGTGAAGGACGGCAAACTCCAAGTTCTCCTGATCCACCGCCCAAAGTACGATGACTGGTCCTGGCCCAAGGGCAAACTCGATCAGGGTGAATCCATCGCCGAGTGTGCGCTGCGCGAGGTCCGCGAGGAAATCGGGTTGCGCATCACCTTGGGCATCCCGCTTTCAGCCACCGCCTACTCCGTGGGTCAGAAAACCAAGGTTGTCTACTATTGGGCAGCCAAGACCGATGCGCAGACGGTAATTGAGCCTGATGGCGCGGAATGCGACGAGGCTCTTTGGACCAGTCCCAAGAAGGCTGCCAAAATGCTGTCCATTGCCACGGACAACCAGCCGCTGTCCGATCTGGTCCTGGCCTATGAAGCCGGCGTGCTCGATACGCACCCGGTGCTCATTGTCCGCCATGCCAAGGCCAAGCCTCGTGGCAACTGGACTCGTGCCGAAGGAGACCGCCCGCTGGCGGCGACGGGGCGACGCCAGGCGCAGGCAGTTTCCCGGATGCTCGAAGCATGGAAGCCGATGCACGTGGCCTCTTCCCCGTGGATGCGGTGCGTCCAGACGATCACTCCCTATGCCGCCTTGCACGCCTTGAAGCTCAAGAGCATTAAAGCCCTGACCGAACATGCGGCGACACGCAATCCGGAGCGGGCACGCAAGGCCGTGCAAAAACTCTTCGACAAGTACCGTTCCCAGGTGATTTGCACCCATCGCCCGGTGCTGCCCTTCGTGTTGGAGGTTCTTGCCCAGAACTCCACTGACGAACTGGCCATGGCCCTGCCGGACCAGGATCCCTATTTGGAACCGGGGTCCCTGATCGTTGCGCAGCAGGTCCAATCCGGCAGCCCGCGAATTGTCTCCTTTGAGATTCATACGCCGTACCACGATTAGCCTGATGCGGCTGAAGCCCGGCATTGCATGCCGGGCTTCAGTGTTCTCTCAGGGCGTGGCACCAGCCGTTGCATCTGCCTCCGATTAGGGATAAGACTATGAATAGGAGACACGTCACAGCCAAGAATGAGGTAATGCCATGACTGCCCAGCAACCGAACCAGCCAGTCGAGAAGATTGTGCACCATGGACTGCGTTTGGATCACGATGCCAGCCGCGGCCGCTATTCGCTGTGGCACGGTTCCACTTTTGTCGGTTTCCTCGGCTACTACGAAGAAGATGGCATCGCCACCATCCAGCACACCATAGTCAATGAGGAATTCGGCCGTCGCGGATACGCTCGCGCGCTGGTGACCTTGGTTCTGGACAAGTTCCGCGACAAAGGGCTGAAGATCATCCCGGAGTGCAGCTACGTCCAGGACTACCTGCGCCGCTACCCGGAGTATAACGACATGGTGGCTGCGAGCTAGGCACGAGTGCGAGCAGCATCATCAATGCGCTTAGTTCCAGGAGCTTTCCGTTTGATCTAAACTGGGACGTGTGAATATGCCAGCGCCGACCACCAGCACGACAGGTAAGATGACGACTCCAATCGCAACCCCTTATGAAGATCTGCTTCGAGACGTGCTGGAGAACGGCGCCTCCAAGGAAGACCGCACCGGAACTGGAACGCTGTCGGTATTCGGCCGCCAGATCCGCTTCGATCTGAAGGATTCTTTCCCGCTGGTCACCACCAAACGCGTGCACTTCAAATCCGTGGCAGCAGAACTCTTGTGGTTCCTGCGCGGCGAATCCAATGTGAAGTGGCTGCAGGACCAGGGCGTGCGCATCTGGAATGAATGGGCTGACGAAGCCGGCGAACTCGGACCGGTCTATGGTGTCCAGTGGCGCAGCTGGCCAACTCCCGATGGCGGCCACATTGACCAGATCTCCCAGCTGGTCGACTCGCTGCGGAACAATCCGGACTCCCGCCGCCACATCGTCTCGGCGTGGAATGTCGCAGAGATCCAGAATATGGCGTTGCCTCCATGCCACGTGTTCTTCCAGTTCTACGTGGCCGAGGGCAAGCTCTCCTGCCAGCTCTACCAGCGCAGTGCAGACATGTTCCTGGGCGTACCGTTCAACATCGCTTCCTACGCACTGCTCACGCGCATGCTTGCCCACCAGCTCGATCTGGAGCCAGGCGAGTTCATCTGGACTGGTGGCGACGTGCATATCTACACCAACCACTTGGAACAGGTCAAGGAGCAGCTCTCCCGCGATCCCTACCCATACCCGACGCTCAGCTTCAATTCCAAGCCCGAGTCGATCTTCGACTACACGCTGGAAGATTTCAGCATCAACGACTACCAGCACCACCCGACGATCAAGGGAGCCGTAGCCGTATGACTCCCCAGCCTCGCCACGCACACGACGTTGAACCGCTGATTGGCGCCATTTGGGCCCAAGCCGAGAACGGCATTATTGGCGCTGACGGCGCCATGCCATGGCACGTTCCCGAGGACCTGGCCCATTTCAAGCGCACGACCGCTGGCCATCCAGTGATCATGGGTCGTGCCACATGGAATTCCTTCCCGGCGAAGTTCCGTCCATTGCCAGGACGCACCAACATCGTGCTGACCACGCAGGCTGATGCCCACGCGCAGCTGCGCAAGGATGGCGCACTCCCCGTCTCCAGCTTGGAAGAAGCCATCGCGTTGGCACAGCGCAGCGCCGGCGGCGAAGAAGTATGGATCATTGGCGGCGGAAAGGTCTATGCCCAGGCACTGGCGCTGCTGGACGTCGCGGTGATTACCAAGCTCGTTGCCTCCCCTGCTGGAGATACCTCCGCACCGAAGCTCACCGCTGACTTCGCTCTGGGCGCATCCGATCCGTCCCTAGATTCGGAAGCTGCCCACTGGCACACTTCCTCCACCGGTACCCGCTACCGCTTTGAAACCTGGCTTCGCCAAAAGGATTAGAACGACCATGAAAAAATACATCGGAGAGCTCAAGCAGCACCCCGAAGCACTCTTCATTCTCGGATACATGCTCTTCCCGCTGCTGGCCTTGGTGGTGGCCGTACTCGGCTTCTTCATGGTTCTCGGCGGCCACAAGGTATTCGGCCTGATCATGCTGCTGGTCCCGACGCAGATCTTTATCTTCTCCGCCATGTGGGCGATCAAGAACCGCAAGCTGCTGCTTGAGGAAAAGTAAAACTTTCGCTGCACCGAGTCACACCTGAACCCTGCTGGGGCTTGGGTGTGATTCTGCTTTAACTGGTGTAACGAACCGGGCTCTGCCGGATAAACGCCCCTACCATGGATACATGACTTCATCTGTTGGTTTTGTAGGTTACCGAGGCATGGTTGGTTCCGTGCTGATGCAGCGCATGCTCGACGAGGGCGATTTCGTCCAGATTGACCCGGTATTTTTCTCGACTTCCAATGCCGGCGGCAACGCCCCGGCATTCGCTGAGGGTGCTGGGCCGCTGCAGGACGCGTTCGATATTGAAACGCTGTCCAAGTTGCCGATCATCGTCACTGCCCAGGGCGGGGACTACACGACCAAGGTCCACACCGAGCTTCGCAAGTCCGGCTGGGACGGCCTGTGGATCGATGCGGCGTCCTCGCTGCGCATGAATGATGATTCGGTCATCGTTTTGGACCCGGTCAACCGAGCCGTGATCGATGAATCCCTGGCCTCTGGCGTCAAGGACTACATCGGCGGCAACTGCACCGTCTCGTGCATGCTCATGGGCTTGGGCGGGCTATTCAAGAACAACTTGGTCGAGTGGGGCACCGCGATGACCTACCAGGCCGCTTCCGGCGGCGGCGCACGCCATATGCGCGAACTGCTCACCCAGTTCGGCGACATCAATGCGTCGGTGGGCAGCGAGTTGGCCGATCCAGCCAGCGCCATCCTGGAAATCGACCGCAAGGTCCTGGAAACCCAGCGCGGAAACCTGGATGCCGCGCAATTCGGCGTACCACTGGGCGGCTCGCTGATCCCATGGATCGACGCTGATTTGGGCAACGGCCAGTCCCGCGAAGAGTGGAAGGCAGGCGTTGAGACCAACAAGATCCTGCAGACCCCCGGCGACAAGCAGATCATCATGGACGGCCTGTGCGTCCGCATCGGTGCCATGCGCTCGCACTCGCAGGCACTGACGCTGAAGCTGAAGGAAGACCTGCCAGTCTCCGAAATCGAGTCGCTGCTCTCAGCAGACAACCAGTGGGCCAAGGTCGTTCCCAACGAGAAGGAAGCCACCATGGACCAGCTGACTCCGGTCGCGGCGTCCGGTACCTTGGATATCCCGGTCGGCCGTATCCGCAAGCTGGAAATGGGTCCTGAGTACATCTCGGCCTTTACCGTTGGAGACCAGCTGCTGTGGGGCGCTGCC
Source organism: Glutamicibacter sp. AGC84 (assembly GCF_053543575.1). NCBI lineage: Bacteria > Bacillati > Actinomycetota > Actinomycetes > Micrococcales > Micrococcaceae > Glutamicibacter > Glutamicibacter sp. AGC84. The sequence goes on along the minus strand of NZ_JBLVOC010000005.1, from coordinate 192,564 downwards.
GAGCCGCTGCGCCGCATGCTCGCTATCGCCCAGGGCCGCCTCTAGGCACCTCCGAGGCAAAGCCATGGCCAAGCCCAGAACAGAAATTTCTGTTCTGGGCTTGGCCATTTCCCCTGCGGATGAGCTCTAGTGGGCCCACTCATCCCGGAGTACTGAATAGATCAGCTGGTCATGCCACGCACCGGCGCGCCACTGCGCTTGGCGGATGACACCCTCGCGGGTGAACCCCAGCTTCTCCAGGCACTTCTGCTCAGCCGCATTTTCTGCGGTTGTCGTAGCCTGGATCCGATGACGGGGGTAGTGGGTGAACAAGTAGTCGACGAGCATCTTCTGCGCCTGCGTGCCATGGCCCTGGCCGCGGTACTGGGCAAAGATGCCGATAGCGACTTCCCAGCAGGCCGAGGTGTTGGCCCGGCCCCACGACGAAACGGTGAACCAATCGACTTTGCCGATTACCTGCTCCCCCAAGCAGACCGCCAGCGCGCCATCGGCGTTGCCGATCAACTGGTCCTGGCCGACACGGGCGCGCAGCTTGTTCGTATCCCAGAAGCCGAACCACTGGGCTTCACCGGCGCCCTGCACGGATTGGAAGTTCGCTTCCAGCAGGTCGATATCCTCCAGCGCGAGCTTTCGCAATGACAAGTGCACCCTTGTTTTCCTCCCGTGTTCCGGCGATGGCTGGCATGCTGCTCGCTTAGAGAGCTAGGCCGATCAGCAGCGGCTCATTGACCAGTTCAATGCCAAAACGCTGCTGCACGCCGGCGCGAACTGCCCGCGCAATGGCCACAATGTCCTGGGCGGTGGCTTCCCCGCGGTTGGTGATGGCCAGTGTGTGCTTGGTGGACAGGGACGCTCGGCCGCCAGCGAGCGCGAACCCCTCGGTCCCCTCCAAGCCGTAGCCCTTGCCGAAACCGGCCTGGTCGATGAGCCACGCGGCGGACAGCTTGAGGAAGCCAGCTTGTTCCGCCGGGTAGCTCGGAGCGTTCTCGGGAAGCTTGCCCATGACGCTGGATTCAACGATGGGGTTGGTGAAGAAGGAACCCGTGGAGTGCGAGTCGGCATCCCTGGCATCAAAGACCATGCCCTTGGAACGACGCAAGTCCAGAACGGTCTGGCGCACTTCGAGTGCGTCGGCGCGTTCGCCAGCTTCGACTCCGAGCCGGCGGGCCAGCTCTGCATAGCGGATAGGAGCCGATTCATTTTCACGGGTCAGCAGGAAGGCCACTTCCAGGACCACGTAGCGTGGGGATCCGTTGGTGCTCGTGCGCTTGATGACCGAATCGCGGTAGGCGAAACCAAGCTCGGAGTTATCCAGCTTGAGTACCTGGTTGCTCTGGCGGTCGTAGGCACGCACCCACGCCAGGGTCTGGGAAATGTCTGCCCCGTAGGCCCCGACGTTCTGCACCGGAGTGGCACCGGTGCACCCGGGGATGCCCGAGAGCGCTTCCAGTCCGCTCAGGCCCTCAGCCAGGCTGTATTCAACGGTCGTGTCCCAGTTCTCGCCGGCGGCAGCGCGCAGCAGCACCTTGCCATTAGGCTGCTCGTCCAGGTGCAGTCCGCGGGTGGCGATCTGCACTGCGACGCCCGGGTACCCCTCGTCGGAGATCACCAGGTTGGAACCCCCGCCAATGAGCAGAACGTCGTGCCCTGCGGTGTCTGCTGCCGCAACGGCTTGAGCCAGTTCAGCTTCGCTGGTAGCGGTCACCAATTGCTGGGCTGGCCCACCAACGTGGGTCGTGGTCAGATTCTTCAGCATTGCTTCAGTTTACTTTCCGTATGGGAACGAATAGGTGCGGCCGGCCGGCGTTCTACGCTTTGCCTGCGCCGCCGGTACGGTTTCCGGCGGCATTAGAGGACAAGCAGAAGGCCACGACCACCAGGATGGAAATGGAACCCAAAGCAGGGAGCAGGCCGATGACTTCAGCCAGCAGTCCCAAAAGCGGCGGGCCACCGAGGAAGGCGCCGTAGCCGATGGTGGACACTACCGAGACGCGGGTCGCGGCATGAACAGGATCATCCGATGCCGCGCTCATGGCCAGCGGGAAGGTCAGGGCCACTCCCATGCCCCAGATGGCCAAGGCCACGAAGGCCAGCGGCAGGTTGTTGCCAAAGGCGAAGAGCAGTACCCCGACCAGGGCGCTGATGGCGCTGGCCCGGATCATGACGACGCGGCCCAGGCGCAAGATCAGATCGCCGGACAGCAGCCGGGTCAGGGTCATGGCGGTAACGAAGACGCCGTAGCCGATGGCTCCCACGCCTTCCTTCGTGTGGTATCCATCCACCAGTGCCATGGCCACCCAGTCGCCGGCTGCGCCTTCAGCCAGGGCCATGCCCAGAACCAGAACGCCCAAGAGGACGGTCTGCGGTTCGGTCCATGCCTTCTTCAGCGAGGTCCCGCTGCTGGTGCGCGGGGTCCGGCTGTAGTCTTCTCCGTAGAATCGGGCACTGTAGAGCACGGTGAAGACGATAACCAGGCCCATGAAGCCGTAGTGGTACTGCAACGGGATCTGCAGTCGGGCACCTAGCGCACCAGCGCCGGCACCGATCACGGTGCCGATGGAGAAGAAACCGTGCAGGGCGGGCATGATGCTCTTGCCCAAGGCGCGTTCCATGGCCGCGCCTTGGACATTGGAGGCGACATTCCATGATGCGGTCCCCAGGCCCTGGGCGAAGAGGAAGATGCCGCAGATCAGGGCGCTGCCAAAGATTCCTGCGCCCACGCCTACAAGAATGAGTGAACAGCCGGCTATTGTCGCGGCGATGCGCATGACGCGGGTGGCCCCAAGGCGCAGAACCAGTTGTCCTGAGACCGAGACGGACAGGAAGGATCCTGCACTCATGCACAGCAGCAGCAGTCCAACGCTGGCGTGGTCCAGCTGCAGGGCATCACGCACTGCGGGCAAGCGCGAAACCAGGGCCGAGATCAGCAGGCCGCTGGCCAGGTAGGCGGCCATCAGCGCGTTGCGCCACTGGGTTACAGGCCTCTGCGCTTCACCGGGAAGTTGCATGCCTAGAGCTGCACCACGGCTTGGCACTTGAGCAGTACCTTGCTGTCATGGGCCGAGACTGCCAGATCGATGCGGGCGGTGCGGGCTTCGGAGTCCAAGGCACCGACCTTGCCCTCCACCGAAATGGTGGTACCTTCGGGATCTTCGACGACTACCGGCTTGGTGAAGCGGGTCTGGTAGTCGATGATGGCCCCCGGGTTGCCGACCCACTGGGAGACCAGGTCGATGACCGATCCCATGGTGAACATGCCGTGGGCAATCACCGATGGCAGTTCCACTTCCTTGGCGAAGCGCTCATTCCAGTGAATCGGGTTGAAGTCGCCCGAGGCACCTGCATAGCGGACGAGGTCCGCGCGGTTGACCTGCACCGTGTGCGATCCAATGACCTGGCCCTTTTCGAGGCTTTCGAATTCAATCATGCTTAGTCCTCAGCTCGTACCAGTAGCGATGAAACGGTGGTTGCGATCTTCTCGCCAGCCACGGTGGTTATTTCCGCGCGGGTGGTGATCATGGCACCGGCACCCATTTCACGGACCTGGTCCACGTAGAGCTCGGCAAGCAGTTCATCGCCGGCAACGATTGGACGGTGATGGGTGAAGCGCTGGTCGGCGTGCACCACGCGGGAGAAGTCGATGCCACTGGCCGGGTCGGCAATCAGCTGCGCGTCAGCGCGCTGGGCGATGATGATCGCGAAGGTCGGAGGGGCAACGACATCGCTATAGCCCAGCTCGCGAGCGGCCTGCACATCGTAGTGCGCCTGGTTGGCGGCCTTGGTGGCCTTGGCGAATTCGCGGATCTTTTCGCGGCCTACCTGGTAGGACTCGCCGGCAGGGTAGATGCGCCCTACCAGGTCGGGGTTGATGCCCATGGATTCTCCTGAACGTTGTTGGAAGTGGCCAGGCGAGGCTGCCGCCGGATACGGGACCCGGGCGCAGCCAAGCGGTCACACGGTGGAATTCTTGCGGAGCCCTAGTCCTGCCCGTCCGCCGGGCGCTTCTTGGCTCGAGGGGCCGCCAGGCCATTGGCAATGCGCCACTGGCGCGCATCCCTGGCGCGGACAACCAGTCCGGCGATGTGGCAGAGCATGCCGATGACCATGATGCCGATTGCTGTGTAGACCGTTGGCAGCGATGGAATGTTGGCGCCGATGATGGCCAAGATGATGCCTGCGCCCATGATGCCCATGGCAGCGAAGACGAGCTTCTTATAGCGTGGTGAGGCTGATTCCCAAGGAGTGTTGGTCATGGTTCAAGTCTAGTTCAGCTCCGGCTGTGTCCGCTCATTGTGGCCGGGGCATTTCCCCGTGACTCCCCCGACAACGCTGGGCCTGATTCAGAACAGGGCGGATTGCTCTTCCCTGAAATCTGCGCAGTTCTCCACGATGGCGACCTCGCGGGTCTTCAACTCGGCGGCATCCAGCAGGCGCACGGTGGTGCCTTCGCCGCTGTCTGCGAGGATGCTTTGCCCCAGCACGCCGCGGATGCGCAGATTCACGGTGTTCCCGCCCAGCGCGGTATTCCAGGCATGCAGCGCATGGGTATCCCAGGCGTCTACTACCGGGCGGGCGAAGGCCGGTTGTTCCCACAGCTCGTCGCGCAGCTGCACGCCGTAGGTTTCCAAGCCCCGCTGGGCGCCAAGGAAGGACCGGGCCCGGCTTGCCGCTTCGGAGTTGATCTGGTCCAGCTGGGCGTAGTCCAGTTCCCAGCTGGCCAGTCCCTTGATCTTGGACTTCTGCCGGACTTGCTGGCTCAGGCCCACGTGTTCAGTGACAAGGTCTTCGAGCACTCGAATAGCGGCTCCATCAGCGGCGCGGGCAATATAGCGGGCAATGACCGCTCCCTGCTGCGCCAAGCGAGTCCATTTGCTCTGGGTTGAGGTGGTACCGACTTTGGTCGCCCCATGGGCGAAGCTTGCGACATACAAGAAGTGCGGCTGCTCCAGGTACTTGCGCATGCCTTCCGGGGCTTCGCCGGTCTTGTGGAAATGATGCATGAACTTCGAATGATCCAGCCGGCGGCAGCGTTCGCACTGGGTTCCGGTACGCAGCGCTTTGTTCTTCGGGCAAGGCAAGGTGTTGCGAGAGCCATCGCTGTTCATCGTGATGTAGCCCAGGCAGAATTTCAGTTCGCCGATGCGCAGGCTTAGTGAACGGTTGGCTTCCAGGTATTCGGTGCTCCAGGTATCGCCGGCGCGCAGCCGGAGCATCGGGGCGGGTTCGTGTTCTGCGAAGCTGATGCCGTGGCATAGCTGCCGGGTAGCTGAAGCGAATTCCATCAGGACCTTTCTGAAGTTGCCCCTCCCACCTTAGGCCACAACCGCCCGGCGCCGCTCGCCTAGCGGTGGGCGAGCATGTGGTGGCGGCCCGCGGGCAGCACCAGCGGCTTGAGCGTGCTCGGGTCGGCGATGACCTGGCAAGGCAGGCCGAAGACCTCGTGGACCACCTGCGCGGTGAGCATGTCCTCGGGTGCGCCCTGCGCCCTGATCTGCCCGTCGCGCATGGCGACCAGGTGATCGGAGTAGCGCGCTGCCAGATTCAAATCGTGCAGCACCATCACCACCGTGGTCCCGCGTTGCCGGTTGAGGTCGGTGAGCAGATCCAGCACGTCCAGCTGGTGGCTGACATCCAGATAGGTGGTCGGTTCGTCGAGCAGCAGCACCTGCGTGCCCTGTGCCAGCGCCATGGCGATCCAGACGCGCTGTCGCTGGCCGCCGGAGAGCTCGTCCACCGGCCGGTCCGCCAGTTCCGCAGTGGAGGTGGCTTCCAGCGCTTGGGCTACCGCTACGTCGTCTGCATCGCTCCAGCGGGAGAACAGCCCCTGGTGCGGTTGCCTCCCGCGCCCCACCAGGTCCGCCACGGTGATCCCTTCCGGAGCGATCGGGGTTTGCGGCAGCAGGCCCAGGGTCTTGGCCAGTGCCTTGGGCTGCATCCGGTGGATGTCGTGGCCATCGAGCAGCACTTGTCCGGCCCTGGGACGCAGCAGCCTGGACATCGAGCGCAGCAAGGTGGACTTGCCGCAGGCATTGGGCCCGACAATGGAGGTGATCTTCCCCGCCGGGATTTGAAGGTCGAGTCCATCGATGATGATGCGCTCGCCATAGCCGACGTGCAAATCGGTGGCGGCCAGTTCACTGCGCGGCATTACAGGGTGCCTCCAGCACGGTTGGTTCGAATGATGAGGTAGACCAGATACGGTGCACCGAGTGCCCCGGTGATGACTCCCACCGGGAAGCGCGTGCCCAGCAGGTATTGCCCGGCAAAGTCGGCCACCAGCACCAGCAGCGCTCCGATGAGCGCGGCGGGCAGCAGCTTCGAGCCGCGGGACCCGATGATGCGCCCGGCGATGGGCCCGGAAAGGAAAGCGACGAAGGCGATGGGCCCGGTGGCCGCGGTAGCGAAGGAAATAAGCCCGACGGCAGCCAGGATGACCAGGATCCGCGTTCGTTCCACGCGGGTGCCCAGGGCGGCCGCGGCATCATCGCCCATTTGCAGGCTGTCCAGGTACTTGGCCTGGCCCAGCAGCAGCGGGCCGAGCACGGCCAGCGCCAGCAGCACCGGCAGGGTTTCGCCCCAGGTGCTGCCGTTCAGGCTGCCGGTGAGCCAGCGCGTGGCCTCCTGCAGGTCCCACTGCCCGGCCTGGTCCAGCACCCAGCTGATCAGCGATTCGAGCATCGCGGCAATGCCGATGCCCACCAGGATCAGCCGGGTTCCGGCAGCTCCGCCCTTGTAGGACAGGATGTAGATCAGGAAAGCGACCAGCAGGCCGGCGGCGATGGCGAAGGCCGAGACCATGGTTCCGGACAGCGAGAGCATTACGATGGCGAAGGCCGCGGCCGCTGAGGCGCCGGTGCTGATGCCGATCACATCCGGGCTGGCCAGCGGGTTGCGCAGCAGCGTCTGGAAGCTGGCTCCGGCGAGCCCGAACGCCAGTCCCGCAATCAGGCCGATGGCGGTGCGCGGCAGGCGCAGTGTGCCCACGGTGAAACTGGCCCCGGGAACCTGGTGCCCGAGAATCACCTGCCACACCTGCGCTGGCGAGTAGTTGCTCTGGCCCACGCAAAGGCTCAGCAGCACCATGCCCAGCACCAGCAGGACCAGCACTGCGATGATCATCCGGCGTTGCCGCTGGCGCAGTGCGCGCGCGGCACGCAGCCTGCGCACCAGTTGGGCGCGGTCCTGCGCGGCCTCGGCCCCGGGTGCGATGGCCGGGTCCGCCAGCGCCGATTGGATCGTTGCCTTCACAGTTCCCTGACCTTTGCCCGCCGCACGATGATGATGAATACCGGCGCACCGATCAGCGCCGTCAGGATGCCCACATCCAGTTCCCCGGGCCGGGCCACGATCCTCCCGATGATGTCGGAGAGCACCAGCAGCCCGGCCCCGGCCAAAGCCGAGAACGGCAGCAGCCAGCGCTGGTCCACGCCGATGAGCAACCGGCACATATGCGGAATCACCAGTCCGACAAAGCCGATGGGTCCGGCCATGGCCGTCGCCGCTCCGCACAGGATGACCGCAGCCAGGGCGGAAACTGCCCGGATGAGCATGACTTTTTCTCCCAGCCCTGCTGCCAGTTCGTCGCCCAAAGCCAGGGAATTGAGTGCATTCGCGCTGCCCAGCGCCACTACCAGTCCCACGGCCAGGAAGGGCAGCATCGGTGCGACGTTGGCGAAGGTCGCTCCGCCAACCCCGCCGATTTGCCACGACCGGATGATGTCGCCCAGATCCGCCCGGGGCAGGGAGATGGCGGTGATGAAGGAAGCCAGGGCCGCGGAGGTGGCGGCCCCGGCCAGGGCGAGCTTCAACGGGGTGGCCCCGCCGCGGCCCATGGACCCCACCACGTAGACGAAGATCGCTGCCAGCCCCGCACCGGCAATCGCCGCCCAGATGTAGCCGTGGGCGGTGCTGAGGCCGAACCAGGCAATGCCAATGACCACGGCGAGCGACGCGCCCATGTTCACTCCCAGGATGCTCGGATCGGCCAGCGGGTTCCGGGTGACTGCTTGCATGATGGCTCCGGAGAGCCCCAGAGCCGCCCCGATGACAAGTGCCAGCACGGTCCGCGGCACGCGTTTGACCACGGCTGCCTGCGAGACGTTCTGGGCGTGCCCCTGCAGACCAGCCCACACATCGGCGGCGGACACGCTCCTGGCCCCGATGGCAACGGATGCCACAGCGAGCAGAACCACGATGAGCAGCACTAGTGCCAGCCAGAGAAGCCGGCGCCTGCGCGGCTGGCGCAAGGCAGCGCCAGCCACGTCTCGGCGCTGAGCCGTTTCAATCATTCAGGAAGTCCCCGGTCTTCAATCCCCGGTGCGCCGCGGCGCGCCGGATCGCTGCTACTTGCCTGCCTTCTCGGCTGCTTCGCCCAACAGGTCGAGGTAGTCATCAAGCACCCACGAGATGGCCAGCGGAGTCGGGTTGGCTGCCGTGCCGAGCGGACCGCTGCCATCCAGCGCGACCACTGCGTGGTTCTTCACTGCCGGCATCTGCGACAGCAGCGGGTCGGCTTCGAGGGTTTTCACCAGTTCCTCGTCACCATAGGTGACGATCACATCGACGTCCGAGAGCGTGTCCACGTTTTCCGCCGAGATCTCGCCGGAGAATTTCACGTCGCCGCTCGATGCTTCGGCTACCGCGTCGGGGGTGGCCATGCCCAAGTCATCGAAGAAGGCCGTACGGGTATCGTGCGTCGTGTAGAAATTGATGGTGGACAGATCAGCAGGGTCGACATGGGTCACGAACATCACGGATTTTCCTGCAATGCTCGGATGCTCTTCGAGCCCTTCAGCGATGTCCGCCTCAATGCCCTCGATCATTTCCTTGCCCTCGGCTTCCATGCCCAGGGCTTTGGAGCTCAGCAAGATATTGTCCCGCCAGGTCGTAGACCACGGAGCCTGGGGATAGGCGACGACCGGGGCGATCTGGCTGAGCGTGTCATAGTCTTCCTGGGTGAGCCCGGAATAGCCGGCCAGGATCAAATCCGGCTTGGAGTCGGCCACTGCCTCGAAGTCCACGCCGTCGGTTTCGTCGAAGAGCACCGGGGTTTCCCCGCCCAATTCCGCAAGCTTGTCTTCGACCCAAGGAAGGATCCCGTCTGCGCCGTCATCTCCGAAATTGGCGGCCGCCATGCCCACAGGGACGATGCCCAGAGCCAGCGGCACTTCCTGGTTGGACCAATTCACTGTGGCGATGCGTTGCGGCTTTTCTGGAATTTCGGCACTCCCCAGGGCATGCTCAATGCTCAACGGATAACTTTGGGCTGCTTCGCTGGCGGCTGGAACCGGGTCGCTGGATCCAGTCGCGGCCTGCGAGCAACCGGTCAGGGCCAGGGCGGCGGCTGCTGCGAAAACGGCAGGCTTCCAGAGGGTACGGCGTGATGCGAGCATGGTTTTTTCTCCACGGTGTGTCAGCGAGTGCGCTCATCCGGGATCTTGCGCAAACGGAACAGAAACAACCATGGCAATACGCATGATTCCCGTTGAGCAATCCAGTTAGGTGAGCCTTTCCTCTATATCGTATGCACCAAGGCAATTCTTCGCAATCGCGCGAAAATGACAATATTCGCGCGAAAACGACAATGCTATTTCGGTTCGCGGAACGAGGACAGCGTGAAACCCGTGCTTCTGCGGAAGGCGGCACCCAGCGCACTCTGGGAGCTGAATCCCAGCCCATGCGCGATTTCCTGGAGGTCTTCTCCCCGGGCCACCAGTTCCATTGCTTGCTGGGCATGCAACGCCGCTACCCATTTGGCATAGCCGAGTCCGGTTTCGGCTTGAAAGGCCCTGGATATGGTCCGGCCGCTGACACCCAGCCGGTCCGCCCACTGCTGGAGACCGAGCGCCGGCTTGGGCGAGGACAGCATGCTTCGCACGATAGGTTGCAGCAACTCCGCCTGGGGAACATGTATGGACAGTTGCCCCGGCGCGGGGAGCAAATTGTCCATCGCCGCGGCTTCGGTAATAGCGCGGGACTTCGGACTCAAATCCGGATCGGCAAGGCGTTCCAAGAGCAGACCCAGAAGCGGGGTGATCACCACGGCGACAGGTTCGGACGCAAGCGGCTGCACGCTGCGCACCCCGAAATGGTTCATATTGCAGACGCTGCCGGCCCTCGCCATGCCCGAGTGCAGCACTCCCGCCGGCATCCAGGCGCCCAGCGCCGGGGTCACGGTCCAGGTGCGTTGGCCGACACTCACCAAGGAAATGCCCTTCCGATTCCACAACAGCTCATGGGTGGGGTGCGAATGAGCCGGCCACTCCGTATCGACTTCCACACGCTCTTGGAAGGACCCGATGACAAACGGCACCTCGATGGCGCCGGCGGCGTACACCGGCAGTTGGCGCTGCTCAACCATGCGTTCCTCCCTTCGCCCCGGGCCCCGCCCGCTGGCATCCTGCATGAAAACCCTACGGATTCATCACTCTTTCTAGCCTAATTCCTAGGCCGATGACCTACGCTGGGACTACAGCGCACCATGTCCGCGGACATGGCCACAACCTGCAGAGGTGATTTAGGATTTCAACGCCAAACCAAGAAGATCAACGCGATGCCGTTGCCATGCCATCGACTGCGAACCTCAGCCCGGGAAAATTGCAGGAAATGACGCAGGCCTTCCATCTGCAATTCCAGCGGTTCATGATGGAGTACCAGTTCGCCGTCGACGAGGTCCTCACCAAGGTGTCGATTCTGCGCGAGGAGTTCCTCTACCTTCACAAGTACAACCCTATCGAGCATGTCACCTCCCGGGTGAAAACCCCCGAGAGCATCATGCGCAAGGTCAGCCAGCGGAACATCCATCCCTCGCTGCCCGCCATCAGGCAGAACATCAGCGATATCGCCGGGGTCCGCATCACCTGCAGCTTCGTCAAGGATATCTACAAGGTGCTCAACACCCTGACCGCGCAGAACGATCTGAAGGTCATCCAGATCAAGGACTACATCAAGAATCCGAAGCCGAGCGGCTACAAGAGCGTGCATGCCATCCTCGAAATTCCCGTCTTCCTCTCAGATGGGCCTGTCAACGTGATTGTGGAATTGCAGATCCGCACCATCGCCCAAGATTTCTGGGCCAGCCTTGAGCACAAGATCTTCTACAAATACGAAGGCGAAGTTCCGGCACATTTGGCTGCCGAGCTCGCCGAGGCGGCGGCCTTTGCCACACAGTTGGACATGCAAATGCAGAGGCTGCACACCGAGGTCCACGGCCACGATGCAAACCGTGAGACCACAGACAGGCAAGAAGCCGGCTCCGAGATCATCGAGGGATTGCTCATGCTGGCCAAGGAGGCGTCAGGCGGCAACCCTCAACAGGAGAACGGCCCAGAACTCTAGGCCACGGGGCACTTGATCGGCGCACCTATCCGGCAATGGCCCGCCGCCCGGGCCTGGCGCGAAAGATTGCGGGCCCGCGGTGCCCCATTCATAGCGAAATGGAAAAGCCCCGAAATCCGCAAGGATTTCGGGGCTGAATCGGTAGCGGCGCCGGGACTCGATCCCGGGACCTCACGATTATGAGTCGTGCGCTCTAACCAGCTGAGCTACGCCGCCACAAGTGAGAAGCAATCCAGTAGAAGCCAAGAAAGCTTCTCACTCAGAGCCCCCTGCCGGAATCGATCCGGCGACCTCGTTCTTACCAAGAACGCGCTCTACCACTGAGCTAAGGGGGCAACGAGTAAATACTCTACACGCATTTCCCGGCAAAGAAAAATCGGCAAACCGACCTGGAAAACACTCCGAAATTCCCGTAAAACTACTAGTCAAATAGACATTAGCCACCTATTCCGAATCTTCAGGGACGAAGACTGGGACAAAAAGTCCTCGGGTGACGATGCTCACGGAGGTTTTCCTTGAGGTCAATCACGGATTCGACCAGACGTGCAGGATAAAACCCCGCGACACTTCCCCTCTTGGTAAAACCGCAAATCTTCTCCCGAAAAATTACAGGAGGCTCGACTCCCCTAGTCCCTCGACCCTGGGGTTATGGATTGCCCGGAAGGACATTTGGCATCCGGTGCGCGGAGTCGTCCCAACGCACCGCAAACGGAATCCAGGAGGCATGAAGGCAAGTTCTTACTCGCGCGGAATTCACCTAGGCAGCCCGACTCCCATTTCCGTCTTGATTAGGAATATTGTGATGTCAGCAACAAATTCCCGGATGATTTTGCAAACCTCGAAAACCTGTGTAAAGTATTTACCTGTTGCCCCCTTAGCTCAGTGGTAGAGCGCGTTCTTGGTAAGAACGAGGTCGCCGGATCGATTCCGGCAGGGGGCTCGAAATAAGAGAAGCAATCTGGTTCCAGATTGCTTCTCTTTTTGTTTATCTGCCACGCTCAGAGCCCCATCGCGCGGACATCGACCCAGCCTGCGCCCGCGCTGCTTTGCCAGCCATCTGCCGCGGCGTCTACCTCTGATTCCGGATGCGCGCCGCAATAGGCTGCTCGCCTCCGAAAATAATCTCCGGCGCAGATGCCATCGCACTCAACCTGATTTGATGTCACCGTTTGACCACTGGATTTGCAATTCTTCCTCCCAAGCGTGCTAAATTGTTCGCGACCACACGGGTGCCCTGGCAAGGGCTGAGATCGGGCTATCGCCGTCCGCGACCGTTGAACCTGTCCGGGTAATGCCGGCGAAGGAAGTGAGTTTCCCCAGTGGAACAAATTGAACAGCACCCTGCCCACACCCTTGCCTACCGCGAATCTGCGGGAATTTCTGTTCCCGTCACGCAGATCCAATTGGCAGACTCCCCCAATGGACAGCCCAACGAGCCGCTGGCGGTATATCGCACCAGCGGACCGGGAAGCGAGCCCACCCAGGGCCTGCAGCCCTTCCGCGAGCGGTGGATCCTGGAACGCGGGGACGTGGAAACCTATGCAGGTCGCGAACGCAACCTGCACGACGACGGACGCTCAGCGGTCCGCCGCGGCACGGCGAGCGCGGAATGGGCCGGACGCTCAGCCCCGCCGCTGCGGGCCGTTGACGGAGCCCGCGTGACGCAAATGCACTATGCGCGTGCCGGGATCATCACCCCGGAAATGCGCTATGTGGCCCTGCGCGAGGAATGCGATGTCGAGCTGGTGCGCAGCGAGCTCGCGGCCGGGCGAGCCATCATCCCGGCGAACATCAACCACCCGGAATCCGAGCCGATGATCATCGGCAAGGCGTTCCTGGTCAAGATCAATGCGAATATCGGCAACTCGGCGGTGACCAGCTCCATCGTAGAAGAAGTCTCCAAGCTCCAGTGGGCGGCCAAATGGGGCGCGGACACGGTAATGGACCTGTCCACCGGAGATGACATCCACACCACCCGCGAGTGGATCATCCGCAACTCCCCGGTCCCCATCGGCACCGTGCCGATCTACCAGGCGTTGGAGAAGGTCAACGGCGAAGCCAACGAACTGACCTGGGAGATCTTCCGCGACACCGTCATCGAGCAGTGCGAGCAGGGCGTGGACTACATGACCATCCACGCCGGGGTGCTGCTGCGCTACATCCCGCTGACCGCCAACCGGGTCACCGGCATGGTCTCGCGTGGCGGGTCCATCATGGCCGGCTGGTGCTTGGCGCACCACCAGGAGAATTTCCTGTACACCCACTTCGATCAGTTGTGCGAGATCTTCGCGCAGTACGACGTGGCCTTCTCGCTGGGCGACGGGCTGCGCCCGGGCTCCATCGCAGATGCGAACGACGCCGCCCAGTTCGCCGAGCTGGACACCCTGGCCGAGCTGACCAAGCGCGCCTGGAAGTACGATGTGCAGGTGATGGTCGAAGGCCCGGGGCATATCCCGTTCCATCTGGTGCGCGAGAATGTGGAACGCCAGCAGCAGCTGTGCGACGGGGCGCCGTTCTATACCCTTGGCCCGCTGGTCACCGACATCGCCCCGGGCTACGACCACATCACCAGCGCCATTGGCGCCACGGAGATCGCACGGTACGGGACCGCGATGCTCTGCTACGTCACCCCCAAGGAGCATCTGGGACTGCCCAACCGGGATGATGTGAAGACCGGGGTGATCACCTACAAGATCGCTGCGCACGCCGCCGATCTGGCCAAGGGCCACCCGGGTGCCACAGCGCGGGATGATGCGCTGAGCAAGGCGCGCTTCGAATTCCGCTGGAATGACCAGTTCGCGTTGTCCCTTGACCCGGTCACCGCACAGGAATTCCATGATGAGACCTTGCCGGCCGAGCCGGCCAAGACCGCCCACTTCTGCTCCATGTGCGGGCCGAAGTTCTGCTCCATGCGCATCTCCCAGGATATCCGCGACGAGTACGGCTCGGCCGAGGCGCAGGCCGCATTGGCCGGGATGGCGCAGAAAAGCAGGCAGTTCCTTGAAAGCGGCGGCACGGTCTATCTCGGGGACGGGATCCCGGTGGGAACTCCTGCTCCGTAAATAGCCTGCGGCGCACGAAAAACGCCCTTGGGGCAAGCTTTCGGCTTGCCCCAAGGGCGTTATTCAATGCTGTTCAGCTGCGTGCGACTGGCTTAGTAGTCGCGACGTCCACCGCTGCGGCCCGAGTCGCTGAAGCGATCCTTGCCGCCGCGTCCGCCGCCGCCGAAGCCGCCACGTCCGCCGCCGCGTCCGCCACCGAAACCGCCACGGCCGCCACTGCGTCCGCCGCCGAAGCCACCACCACGGCCGCCACGGAAGCCACCGCGGTCGCCTTCGTCGTCGCGACGCGGGCTGCGGCCATTGTCGAGCTCGAGCTCGATGGCTTCGCCGCCGATGCGGGTCTTGGACAGTGCACGCCACTGGTCCTTGCTCAGCTCTGCTGGCAACTCGACCAGGGTGTGGTCCGAACGGATCTCGATGCCGCCGATTTCCGAAGAATCGAAGCCGCCCTCGTTGGCCAGTGCGCCAACGATCGAGCCCGGCTGCACGCGGTTGCGGCGGCCAACGGCCAGACGGTACATGGCGTTGCCCTCGGCAGCGGTCTTGCGGGCACGTGGACCGCGATCGCCACGGTCACCGCGTTCGCTACGCTCGCCGCGCTCTGGGCGATCCATGCGTGCCTTCTTCGAAGGGGACATGACTGGTTCGGTCATCAGCAGCGGGCGGCCGCCCTGGGCCATCAGAGCCAGTGCAGCTGCGATTTCCAGCTGGTCCAGGTCTTCGTGCTCGGAAGCGAACTTCTCCACGATTTCGCGGAAGGTGGTCAGGTCCTGGCCACTGATGGTCTTGTCGATGCGATCGGTGAACTTCTGGATACGACGGTCATTGACCGAATCCAGCGAAGGCAGCTGCATCTGGGTCACCGGCTGGCGGGTAGCCTTCTCGATGGCACGCAGCAAGTACTTCTCGCGCGGGGTCATGAACAGGATCGCGTCGCCCGAGCGGCCAGCACGGCCGGTACGGCCAATGCGGTGCACGTAGGACTCGGTGTCATGCGGGATGTCGAAGTTGATAACGTGCGAAATACGCTCAACGTCCAAGCCACGAGCTGCCACGTCGGTAGCAACCAGGATATCGATCTTGCCCGAGCGCAGGTTTTCCACGGTGCGCTCACGCTGCTGCTGAGGGATGTCGCCGTTGATGGCAGCCGCGGTGAAGCCGCGGGCCTTCAGCTTGTCGGCCAGGTCCTCGGTAGCCATCTTGGTGCGGACGAAGGTGATAACGCCTTCGAACGACTCGGATTCCAGGATGCGGGTCATGGCGTCCAGCTTGTGGGCGCCCATGACCTGCAGGTAGCGCTGGGTGATGTTGGTGCCGGTGGACTGCTTGGACTTCACGGCAACTTCCTGCGGGTTGCGCAGGTATTCCGAAGCGATGCGGCGGATGGTGCGTGGCATGGTTGCCGAGAACAGGGCAACCTGCTTGTCCTCCGGGGTAGCTTCCAAGATCTTGTCGACCTCTTCGGCGAAGCCCATGCGCAGCATTTCGTCGGCCTCATCAAGGACAACGTACTGCAGGTTCGACAGGTCCAAGGAACCCTTGTTGATGTGGTCGATAACGCGACCTGGGGTACCAACGACTACCTGGGCGCCACGGCGCAAGCCGTTGAGCTGCGGGCCGTATGGCGAGCCGCCGTACACTGGCAGAACGGTGAAGTTCGGCAGGTACTTGGCGTAGGAAGTGAAGGCTTCGGCGACCTGGAGGGCCAGCTCGCGGGTTGGAGCCAGAACCAGGATCTGCGGGGTCTTGGCTGGACCATTGGTGTCAGCCAGCTCTGCCATGCGGGACAGGGCAGGAAGCGCGAAAGCAGCGGTCTTGCCGGTACCGGTCTGGGCCAGGCCGACAACGTCGCGGCCTTCGAGAAGCAGTGGAATGGTCGCTGCCTGGATTGGCGATGGCTTTTCGTAGCCAAGGTCGGCAAGCGATGCAAGCACGCGGGCATCCAGGCCAAGTTCGGAGAAGAGCACGGTTGGCTCTTCCGGGGTCTGGTTGTCGTCGGTGTTTACGGGCATGTCAGAAGACACGAAGAATTACCTCATTCGTTAGGGGATAGGCCTTGGCCGTCCCCAAAGAAACGACGTATAGGCTGCACAGTCAGATACAAGTCACGCTCATCAAGCGCTCCCCTATGACATAAAGACCCGCACACACTTTGCGGAAAATACAACACGAGAAGGCTCCGGCCTCAAAAATTGGGCTGGATGCGAGAGGGATACCCTGATGTTCGCGAACACTTAATGCTAGCTTGAACAGGCCACTATTGTCAGTGTCGAGAGCGTGTGAGATCGGGCACCGCACCAAAGCACGTAGGGTTGAGAACGTGAAGAAACCACTTTTTCCGCGACGTCCAGATGAGCCCACCCCAGGCGGATTGTTCATCGCCCAAATGCTATGGCTCCTAGCCGGAGTGCTTTTTCTCGGCTTCGGAGGCTTCCTGGCTTACGAGCATATCCAGGATTCCGCGCTGGATTTCGGAGCCATTGCGCTGATGATCTTTTTCGCCGCTGCCGGCCTTGCCTGCTGTGTGCTGGGTTACCGCTTATTCACCGGGGACCGGGCCGCGCGCGCCCAGCTGTCCTGGTTGGGCCTGATTACCGCGCTGCCGCTGTTGCTGCGATTCGGCCGCTATTCGCTGTTGGCGGCCATCATCATGTTCAGCGTGGCCTTGATGTGGATGCCAGCGAGCAACAGGTATTTCAAGATCGTGGATCCCAAACCGGCCAAGCGCCGCCGGTAGCCGATCCGGAACTTCGTTCAAAGCACCAAGGACCTGGGTTCCGTTGCCCTTTGCGGGCAGCGGGACCCAGGTCCTTTGCGCTTGGTTCTTACAGGTTGGCGAAGGCCTTATCCAGGTCTTCAATCAAATCTGCCGGGTCTTCGATGCCAACGGACAGGCGCAACAGGTTCACCGGAACCGCCAGCTCGGTACCCTTCACCGAAGCGTGGGTCATCTCCGACGGGTAGTTCATCAGCGATTCGATGCCGCCCAGGGATTCTGCCAAGGTGAATAGCTTGGTGCTCTCGGCAATCTTGCGGGCCGCTGATTCTCCGCCGGTGAACTGGACGGACACCATGCCGCCGAAGCCGGACATCTGCTTCTTGGCAATCTCGTGGCCCGGGTGGTCTTCGAAGCCCGGGTAGAGCACGCGCTCGACTTCGCTGCGCTCACGCAGCCACCCGGCAACCTGTGCGGCGTTCTCCGAGTGGGCGCGCATGCGAACGCCCAGGGTCTTCAGGCCGCGGGTGGTCAAGAAGGCGTCCATCGGGCCCGAGACGGCACCCACAGCGAACTGGATGAATCCGATCTTTTCTGCGAGCTGCGCATCCTTGACGATCACCGCACCGCCCACCACATCGGAGTGGCCGCCAATGTACTTGGTGGTCGAGTGGACCACGATGTCAGCACCCAGGGTCAGCGGCTGCTGCAGGAATGGGCTGGCGAAGGTGTTGTCCACGACCAGCAATGCTCCGGCGGCGTGGGCAATCTGCGCGACCTTGGCGATGTCGGTGATGGTCATCATCGGGTTCGAAGGGGTCTCAACCCACACCAGCTTGGCCTTGTTCTTTTCGATAGCGGCAGCCAGCGCTGCTTCATCAGCCATGTTCACCGGGGTGTTGCCGATACCCCAGTCGCCCAGCACGCGGTCAATCAGGCGGAAGGTTCCACCGTAGGCGTCGTTGCCCAGCACAATGTGATCGCCCGGACGCAGGATCGCACGGATCAGCGAATCCTCGGCGGCCAGGCCGGAGCTGAAGGAGAAGGCGTGGGTGCCGAATTCTGCGCCGGCCAGCTGCGCCTGCAGCGCGTCGCGGGTCGGGTTGGTGCCGCGGCCGTACTCGTATCCGTTGCGCAGGCCGCCAATGCCGTCCTGCGCGTAGGTCGAGGAGAAGTGCAGCGGCGGAACTACCGCGCCGGTGACCGGTTCGAATTCCTGGCCCGCATGGACAAAGCGGGTGTTTGCTCCCTGGTGGTTTTCAGTCATCGATATCAATCCTTTGAGGTGTTGTCTCTAGCGGGTGGAGTAGGCCAAGAGATCGGCGGCGGTAGCCGCGGCGATCACTTCGCCGCCCTTGGTCAGCAGTACGGCCGGGTGGCTCTTGAGCAGTTCCTGTGCATGTTCCGGGGTGTCTGCAGTGCCGATGAATGGCTTGGCCAAGTCGCCCAGGTCTGCCAGCGTACTGGTTGGTTCTGCGCCAGCCAGCAGTGCGTCGGTGATGTCCCCCGCGCCAATGACACCGCGGATCTCGCCGATACGCGCTGGCAGCGGCGAGGTCGACACGACCAATGCGTCATCGCCCTGCTCGCGCAGTGCCTTGGCCGCTTCGGCCAGGGTGGTATCCAAAGCCACCGTGGTGGTGCCCTGCTTGGCAAGTGCCGCGCCGATGAAGTCCAAGGCGGAGTATTCATCGGTGGTGAAGCCCTGGTCCAGCATCCACTGGTCGTTGAAGATCTTGGCCAGGTAGCCGCGGCCGCCATCCGGGGCGATCACGACAACTATGTCGTCTTCGCCCAAGTCCTTGGCTGCACGCAGCGCGGCGACCACTGCCATGCCCGAAGAACCGCCCAGCAGCAGGCCTTCTTCCTTGGCCAACCGGCGGGTCATTTCAAAAGCCTCAGCGTCGGTGACTGGTTCCACGGCATCCGGCACGGATGGGTCGTAGTTCCCTGGCCACATATCTTCGCCGACGCCCTCGACGAAGTATGGGCGTCCGGTGCCACCGGAGTAGACCGAGCCATCCGGGTCAGCGGCAATGATCTTGACCGGGCCCGAGGCGCGGCCGGCGGAAACCTGCTTGAGGTAGCGTCCGGTGCCGGTGATGGTGCCGCCGGTTCCTGCGCTGATGACCGCATGGGTCAGCTTGCCGTCGGTGTCGTTCCAGATTTCCGGTCCGGTGGTTTCGAAGTGGCTGTCAGGTGCTGCCGGGTTGGAGAACTGGTCGGGCTTGTAGGCGCCGTCGATCTCGGTAACCAGGCGGTCCGATACGCCGTAGTAGGACTGAGGGGAATCCGGGGCCACCGCGGTTGGGGTGACTACTACCTTGGCACCGTAGGCGCGCAGTACGTCGCGCTTTTCCTCGCCGACCTTATCCGGGGTGACGAAGATGGTGTTGTAGCCCTTGAGCTGGCCCACCATGGCCAAGCCGACACCGGTGTTGCCGCTGGTTGGTTCCACGATGGTTCCGCCGGGCTTGAGCTGGCCGGATTCTTCGGCGCGCTCGACCATCTTCAATGCGATGCGGTCCTTGATGGAACCACCCGGATTCAAGTATTCAAGCTTCACCAATACAGTGGCTTTGATCCCCTCGGTGACTCGATTGAGCTTCACCAAAGGGGTATTGCCGATCAGATCTAGGACTGTGGACGCATACTTCATGTCAAGAACTTTACCGGCGGTTGTCATACATGTCGTTCCGGCACGTAGCGAAACGTCACGCAGTGGACGGGCACTTTTCATCAGTGCTAGGCAAGCCTGCCGCAAGCTACTGCAGGCACGAGGCTATAGGATGCGATTCATGGAGAAGCCGTTGAGCGCCGATTACGATCCGCACCGCCCCGTGTCCTTGCTCAAGACTTTGGGAATCCTGCGCCGGGGACTGGGAGATCCGACCATCCGCCTGTCCCAGAGCGAAGCATGGCTGGCCTTCGGAACACCGTTCGGAGATGCCACGCTGCAAATCAGCAAGCCCGCGCCCACCGCCCCGGCAACGTTTCGAGCATGGGGTCCCGGAGCCCACTGGGCCATCGGCTCAGCTCCGAACCTTCTAGGGGCGCTCGATGACTGGAGCGATTTCGACGCGAGGATCAAAGAAGGGCAGTTCCCCGAAATTATCGCGCGCACCCGCTCGTTGCATCCGGACTTCGTTCTGCCCAGCACCGGCAGGATCTTTGAGCACGCCGCCGGGGCGATCTTGGAACAGCGGGTGACCGGGATTGAAGCGAATTATGCCTGGCGCTGGCTGATCCGCCATTTGGGACAGCGGGCTCCGGGTCCGGCTCCCGAGGGCCTGATGATTTTCCCCGGACCGCAAAAGCTAGCCTCGATGAGGCGATGGGACTGGCAAAAGGCGCGCGTTGAAGGACAGCGGGCTAACACCATGGCACGCCTGCTGCAGGTTGCCGGCAGTTTGCAGTGGTGGGCAGAGAAGCCAATGGACCATGCACGGCCCACCGCCAAGGCTCCGGGCACCTTGGAAGCCGCCTTGGGTTCGGTGCCGGGCATTGGTCCCTGGACAATTGCCGAAACCCTGCAGCGCTCCCACGGATCCAGTGACCATATTTCGGTGGGAGATTTCCATCTGGCTGATTTCGTGGGCCAGGTGCTTACCGGTTCCCGAATCAGCGATGGGCAGATGCTGGAGCTATTGGCGCCATACGCCCCGCACCGTCAACGCGTAGTGCGCTTGCTGGTGCTTTCGGGGCAGAAAAAACAAAGCTTCGGGCCCCGTTACGCACCGCTGGATCACCGGCGGAGGTAAGGAGCCCGAAGCCTCTAATGGTTCTTAGGAATCAGCCTGCGCGGCTTCCTCGGCGATCTGCTTGTGCACTTCGCTCATGTCAATGCCCTTGACCGCGGTGACGAGATCTTCGAGCTGGGTCTGGTTCAACGCACCAGCCTGCGAGAATACGAGGACCTGTTCGCGGAACGCCATGATGGTAGGAATCGAGGTCACGTTAGCTGCACGTGCCAGGCCCTGCTCAGCTTCGGTATCCACCTTGGCAAAAACGACGTCGCTGAACTTGTCCGAGGTCTGGTCGTAAACCGGTGCAAACTGCTTGCACGGCCCGCACCAGTCAGCCCAGAAGTCCACGAGGACGATGTCGTTGTCTTCAATCAACTTCGCGAAGTCGTCTTCGCTCACATTTTTCGTTGCCATGGTTATACGGTAGCCGATCCTTATTTGAAATACGTAGAAAGGTGATCTTGTTCGGAACCGGGAATAGGAAAGATCCGGGTTGCCGTGCATTCCTTCCGCATGCAAAAAACTCCCGGATCCTGGGATCCGGGAGTTATTTTGTGGCAGATACTGGATTCGAACCAGTGAAGGCGTTGCCAGCTGATTTACAGTCAGCCCCCTTTGGCCACTCGGGTAATCTGCCGAGTACGTTCGCTTCAAGAACATTTGCTCTTGTCGGAACGAGAAATAACTCTACAGGAGTTTTTCGATGTTGTGAAATCGAGAGGGGCATTTTTGCTGTAAGCCTGATCACACCCCAAATCCAGGGGGCAAAACCGGTAGGCTATGAAGCGAATCAGACCCGTTTCAACTAGGAGTATTCACATGGCTAGTGATTCCACATTCGACGTCGTAAGCAAGGTTGATAGCCAGGAAGTCGCCAACGCGATGAACCAGGCCCAGAAGGAAATTGCCCAGCGCTACGACTTCAAGGGCGTTGGCGCTGAAGTTGATTTCAGCGGCGAGAAGATCCTGATGAAGGCCAACTCGGAAGAGCGCGTCAACGCAGTACTGGATGTTTTCCAGTCCAAGCTGGTCAAGCGCGGCATTTCCCTGAAGTCATTGGATGCCGGCGAGCCATTTGCATCCGGCAAGGAATACCGCATCGAAGCAAGCATCAAGGAGGGCATCGCCCAGGATGTCGCCAAGAAGATCAACAAGCTGATTCGCGATGAGGCGCCTAAGGGCATCAAGTCAACCATTCAGGGTGACGAGCTGCGCGTCTCTTCCAAGTCCCGCGATGACCTGCAGGCCACCATGGCTCTGCTGCGCGACTTCGAAGAAGCGGATCTGCAGTTCGTGAACTTCCGCTAGGACTGACCCAGCGTTAGAAATCACGTGATACACAGCGAGGGGGGGTT
>NZ_JBLVOC010000005.1:143924-170322 GCF_053543575.1 Glutamicibacter sp. AGC84 | reverse complement strand
TCATGGGAAACACCCCCCGCTGCCATTCTGCGCACCACTGGAGCATGGAACCGGGAAGGATCAGCGCTCATCCTCGTCGCGCTTCTGCTTCTTCAGCCTCTTGGCTTCTTCGCGGGCCTTCTTCGCGTAGTACTGTTCACGAGTCCTTTCCCTGGCCCGCCGCTTGATATCAGCAACATCATCAGCGAAGTGGTCCTGGGTCATGGCTTTGAATTCATTGAACTTCGCGGCCATCTCTTCCGGCGAAGGTCCCGGCACCCATGGTTTGATCCAGAGGATCTCAGCGGCGTTGCATGCGGCAACGAGCACTGTCACAAAACTGCTGTCACGCAATGAGCTGGTAACTGCATAGCCCGCAGCAAAGCTGACCATGATGGACACCACGAATGGAAGGACGACGTACAGCACTCCCCCGGGGTTGGGACGGCGTTCTTTCAGGACAATCGGTCGAACGATGATGGCGCCGAGGATTTCCGAGAGGAGATACGAGATCGCCAGCGCGATAGCGAATGTGCCGAAAGCAGTGTCGAGGGCAATCCATGATGAGCAAATCCAGGCCACAAGCAGGCAAGCCAATCCTTTGACCGTTCCGGTGGCCAGTTGACCGGCTATGGCATCCCCAAGCCTGGGCAGAAGTGCCGCGTCGTCGTCTCGCATCCTTGCTCCTTGCTCCATCCTCAGACGGCAGAGAGCCTTCTCCTCGGTGCCGCTACGATCAGCCTATCTTTGCTTGACTAGGACAGACAAAGATCTTCGCCTCATCCTTTAGTAGGAGGGTAGATAACGAACAGTTCAACGGGAAAGGCCCGAAACAAGCTAAAGGCCGCATCTCCATATGAGATGCGGCCTTAAGCCCAGGAGCTGCTTTGCACTTAGTATCCGCGTCCGCCAGCCATCGCTTCAAGCCGTGTGATGCGATCCTCCATTGGCGGGTGGGTGGAGAACATGCGCTTGAGGCGCGAGCCGAATGGATTGGCGATCATCAGGTGCGAGCTGTTGACCAGCTTCTGGTCGTTGGAAGCCAGCGGAGCCTGCGTAATCCCCGATTCCAGTTTCCGAAGCGCGCTCGCCAACGCCAGCGGATCATTGGTCAGCTTGGCTCCGTCCTCGTCTGCATCATATTCGCGGGTGCGGCTCACGGCCATCTGGATGATCGACGCTGCCAGTGGCGCCAGCAGGGAAAGGGCAATCAAGGCGATCGGATTCACCCCGCGGTTGTCATTGCTGTTGCCGCCGCCGAAGAACATCAGGAACTGGGCAACGGAGGTGATGACGCCCGCAACCGCGGCGGCGACCGAAGAAGTGAGGATGTCCCGGTTGTAGACATGCATCAGCTCGTGGCCCAGCACCCCGCGCAATTCGCGTTCGTTCAGCAACTGCAGGATGCCTTCGGTGCAGCACACCGCCGAATTCTGCGGGTTGCGGCCGGTGGCAAAGGCGTTCGGCGAAGTGGTTGGCGAAACGTACAGTCGCGGCATCGGTTGCTGCGCGTTCATCGACAGCTCACGCACGATTCGGTACATTCCCGGCTGTTCCGCTTCGCTGACCGGGTAGGCGTGCATCGAGCGCAGAGCCAGCTTGTCGCTATTCCAATAGCTGTAAGCAGTAGTTCCGAGGCCGATCAAGGCAAATATCCAAATGAACATTGAACGGCCGGTACCCGCGGATATCAGCGAGCCAATGGCCAGCAGCAGGGCAAACATTCCGCCCATCAAAAAGGCGGTTTTGAGTCCGTTGTTATGTCCATGCACGGCGATGCACTCCCTCAATGAAGCAAACCAAGTTGGTGTTCTCTAGTCTAGTCAACGACTGGAATTCCATTTATGTTCCGGTGAAAATATCACAGTGCCATGTGGAATGGCAGGCACCGCCGGCCTCGGGGAATATCCAGACGGCGGGAACGTTGTAGTTTTAAGATGCGGTTCCACAACTTATTTCCCGGTGGGCCGCTCCCTTGATCCTTTTTGTTTCTGAAAGTGTGCGTCCTGCATGTCCGTAAGTACCGCTAAACCGATCCGTTCAGAACATAGCTACGGACTGATCCAAGGCACCGCCGCGTACCTGATTTGGGGCATGCTCCCGGCTTACTTCCTATTGCTGCCTGACATCTCGGCCTTCGAATTCGTTGGCGTTCGCGTGATCTTCTCGCTGGTTTTCTGCCTGCTGCTGCTGGCGTTCACGCGCCAGGTCAAGCAGTTCCTTGCGATGTTCAAGGATTCCAAGACCATCTGGCAGTTGGGACTGGCTAGTCTTCTGATTGCAGCTAACTGGACTCTCTATGCACTGGCGGTCTTGACCGGACATGTGCTGGAAGCCTCGCTGGGCTACTTCATCAACCCAATTGTGGCAATCCTTCTGGGTGTCGTCGTCCTGAAAGAAAAATTGCGTCGGCTGCAATGGATCGCTGTTGCCATAGCCACCGTTGCTGTACTTGTCTTGACGATCGGCTTGGGACAGGTCCCTTGGATTTCCCTCGGCTTGGCTTTCTCCTTTGGCTTCTATGGCCTGGTGAAGAACAAAGTGGGCCAAAGCGGAACTGCGCTGGGGTCCTTGACCATTGAAACCGTCTGGCTGACCCCGTTGGCCATCGGCTATCTGGTTTGGCTGGCCGTTGACGGGAATTCTGCGCTGTTCTCGGCTGATGTTCCTGGCCTCTCGCTTTTGGCAGCGAGCGGCATCATCACCGCAGTACCGCTCCTGCTCTTCGGGGGTGCAGCTCGCCGCCTGCCTTTGAGCACCCTGGGCTCATTGCAATTCCTCGCCCCGCTCTTGCAGTTCATCCTGGGCCTGCTGGTCTTTGGCGAGCACATGCCATTCGAACGCTGGGTTGGTTTCGCCTTGGTATGGGTTGCGGTGCTCTTCGTGCTCGTGGACATGATGCGAATTCCACGCATTGGCTCCATGCCGGAACCGAAAAAGTTGGTCTGAACGCCCGGTTGCACTCACCGCCGATACAGCGAATGCCTCGAATCTCCCGTGGGAGGTTCGAGGCATTCGCCGTCTAGGACCAGTTTTGAGCTACTTAGGCGATAGCCTTGCGGATCGCATCTTCCAATACGTTGAATGCATCTTCGAGCAGCTCGTCGCCGATCACCAGCGGAGGCAAGAGGCGAACCACGTTGCCATAGGTGCCGCAGGTGAGGATCAAGACGCCCTGGGCCAGGCATTCGGCTGCGATGGCCTTGGTCAGCTCGGCGTCCGGCTCCTTGCCACCAGCCTTGACGAATTCCATTGCGACCATGCCGCCACGGCCACGGATGTCGCCCAGTTCCTTGATATCCTTCTGCAGCGCACCGAAGCGGGTGAAGAACTTCTCTTCGATCTCGCGGGCGCGGCCCGCCAAGTCCTGCTCTTCCATGAACTTGATGGATTCCAGAGCCGCGGCCACAGCAACCGGGTTGCCGCCGTAGGTGCCGCCCAGGCCGCCACCGTGCACCGAATCCAGCAGTTCGGCACGGCCGATAATGCCAGACAGCGGCATGCCGCCGGCGATGCCCTTGGCCAGGGTGATGATGTCAGGCTCAATGCCTTCGATGTCCGAGGCGAACCAAGCACCGGAGCGTGCGAAGCCTGCCTGGACTTCGTCGGCAACGAAGACAATGCCGTTTTCCTTGGCCCATTCGGCGATGCGCGGCAGGAAGCCGGTGGCCGGAACGATGAAGCCGCCCTCGCCCTGGATCGGCTCGATGATGATCGCAGCGATCTGGTCGCCGCCGATCTGCTTCTCCATGGCCAGGATCGCGCGCTCGGCTGCTTCCTTGCCGGAGATGTTCGGGTTCTCTTCGCGGTATGGGTAGCTCATTGGCATGCGGTAGATCTCCGGTGCCAGTGGGCCGAAGCCGCGCTTGTATGGGGCGGCCTTGGCGGTCAAGCCCATGGTGAGGTTGGTGCGGCCGTGGTAGGCGTGGTCGAAGGCGACGACTGCCTGGCGGCCGGTGGCAATGCGGGCTACCTTGATGGCGTTCTCTACCGCTTCGGCACCGGAGTTGAAGAAAACTGCACGCTTCTCGAAGTTGCCCGGAGTGATGGCAGCCAGCTTCTCGGCCAGCTCGATGTAGTTCTCGTACGGAGCGACCATGAAGCAGGTGTGGGTGAAGCGCGCGGCCTGTTCGGCGACGGCTTTGGCTACTGCCTGATTCGAGGCGCCAATGGTCGTGACGGCGATGCCGGAGCCCAGGTCGATGAGCTGGTTGCCATCGACATCGACAATGATGCCGCCATCAACCTCGGCCGCGTACACAGGCAGGCTGGAAGCTACACCGGCAGCAACTGCCTTGGCTCGGCGTGCGGCCAGTTCCTGCGACTTCGGGCCGGGGAACGGACCATTGATCGTGCGCTTCTGTTCAATGCGGTAGGTAACGTCCATGTGCTTGTCCTTCCAGAACTTATGAGTGAGCTCTCTGGCCCAGTTTTCTCTATAACTAGAGAGTATTCTCCTGAGCTCCAAGCGACTACGCGGATCGGCACAACACATTTCGTGTCGCATAGTGCATCTGCACGGGAAAAGGCCTCTTCGCTTCAAGCCGGAACTTGAAGCCAAGAGGCCTTCAATCTTGATGCAGTCTACAGGTTCTAATTGCCTGCCGAGCCAGCAGGCTCGATCACATCGTCATCGTGCTTTTCAGGATGGCGATTCAGGCTGATCAAGGCGATGGCCAGGCCTCCCCAAATGGTCAGCATGGAGATAATCATGAAGACAATCGCTATAGGACTCATGGCTAGTATTCCTTCCTGGACACTTCAGGGACTTCTTCTGCCTCGACGTTCGCACGATGCTGATCGAACTCGGGGTCGTTTTTCTTGGAGTTCTTGCTCCAAGGGACCAGGGACAGCAGGACCGCGCCGACAATCAATGCCCCGGCCATGCCCCAACCGAAGATCCCGAGGAACCAAACAGGGTAGTCCTCATAGGGAGTTGCAAGCTTGGTCTGGATTTCATTGATCAGCATGTAGCCCAAGACAGCTGGGCCCACGCCGCCGACCAGGACCATCCAGCCGGTACCCAGCTTGATGGAGCTGTGTCGGTTCAAGTGCTTGGCCAGCTTAGGCAGCATGCCCAGGCCTGCACCGAAGACGATCACGATCACCAGTGCGCAAGCGAGAATGCCGAACTGGTTCACGAACGCATCCATGGTGTCCAGCAAATACAATCCAGTGGTGGTTGGGAACAAGATCATGGAGATCAATGCCACTGGAACGACAACAACCAGGGTGGCCGACTGGCGCTTCCAGCCCAGCTTGTCCTGGAAAGCCGCAACAATCACCTCGAGGATCGAGATCAACGAGGTAATGCCGGCAAAGACCAGCGAACCGAAGAACAGCACGCCGATGACGCCGCCCAAGGGAGCCTGCGAAACGATGGTCGGGAAGGCGATGAAGGCCAGGCCGATTCCGCTGGTTGCCACTTCGTCGACGGAGCTGCCGGCGTTGTACGCCATGAACCCCAGGGCCGCGAAGACGCCGATGCCGGCGAGCAGCTCGAAGCTGGAGTTGGCGAAAGCTACAACGTAGCCCGAACCGGTGAGGTCGCTCTTGCGCTTCATGTAGGACGAGTAGGTGACCATGATGCCGAAGGCCACCGACAGCGAGAAGAAGATATGGCCGAATGCCGCTGCCCACACCGAAGGATTCGACAGCGCCTCGAAGTTCGGCGTGAAGAAGGTATTCAAGCCGTCCACAGCACCTGGCAGGAAGACCGACTGGATAACGAGGATCAGGAACATCACGATCAGCAAAGGCATGAAGATCGCGTTGGCCCGCGAAATGCCCTTGTTCACGCCGGCAACCATGATCACGATGGCGATCAGCCAAACGCACAGCATCGGGAAGAAGACGCTGCCGACGAAGTCGAACCCGACGGTGACATCGTCCGCGACCTGCAGGAAGTCGCCCATGAAGAATCCGGCAGCCCCGTCCGGGTTCTTATCCCACGCCTTGGTGACCGAGAACCAGCAGTACATCGCGGCCCACGCAATGATGGCCGCGTAGTAGATGGCGATGATGAAGCAGACCAGCACCTGCCACCAGCCCAGGGCCTCGGCCTTGCGGTTGGCCCGGCGGTATGCCAGCGGAGCAGAGCCGCGGTAGCGGTGGCCGATGGAGTAGTCGAGGAACAGCAACGGAATGCCGGCGCAGAGAATTGCGACCAGATATGGGATCAAGAATGCGCCGCCGCCGTTTTCGTAGGCGACGTAAGGGAAACGCCAGATGTTTCCCAGACCAACGGCCGAACCAATCGCTGAAAGGATGAACAACTTTCGGGAGCTGAAAGTCTCACGCTTCTCGGTTGCGAGTGGAGCGCCCTGTGATGAAGATGGAGTGCTCATGTGTCTAAGCTACTGCAAAATTTTCACATTGTGGTCATTTTTCGAGGTCGCGTGTCCATATTTTGAGCAATTTGCTGAATCGGGAACTTTTCGCGATCCATCTAGAATGGCTATATGGCAATTAGTTTACGCGGTCTTCTGGAACATGACGAGCTCGACCTTCGACCGCTGACTGAACACACTCATCGCGATGGCATGGTCATCACCTGGGGTGCGGTGACCGAGCTGCTTGACCCGTCACAGTTCCTCACCGGGCGAGAAATTGTGTTGACCACCGGGGTGCGCCAGAAGACCAAGGCCGCACAGCGGCAGTTCGTCAAGGTCCTTGCGGCCAACGATGCCGTAGCTCTGGGTTTCGGCACAGGCCTGGAACACGCTTCAGTACCGCAAGCGACGGTTGAAGCGGCCCGCGAAGTAGGGCTTCCGGTCTTCGAGGTTCCTTATCAGATACCCTTTGCCTCAATTACCCGGCTGATCGCCGAAGCACTGAATTCCGACCACCTCAAGCGTGTTGAAAGCCTGCTGAAATCCCACCAGAAGCTGGCCCAGACGCTGCTTTCCTCGGATCTGGACAGCATGCTCGAGGAACTCGAGCGAATGCTCGGCACCCAGGTAGCGCTGACTCTGCACGGCGAAGTGATCAGCGGGGACTATGATCCTGCACGTTCCTGGAATGAACGACCGGTGGCGACGGGCCTGCGTGATAAGTGCACCCTGCATATTGCAGAACCCTATGTCCACCATCCAGTGGTCGATTACGCGCAGTCGCTGATCGGGCTGGAACTGGCCAATAAATCCCGTCTGCGCGCCTCGCAGCGCCAGGCCAACGGCCAGGTGCTCGAGGACCTCGCCACTGGCGCCCTGGTTGGCGCCGATGCCGCTGGCCGCCTTGGGGCACTTGGCTTGAATACCCAGCGTGAGCACTCGGTCATCCTGGTGCAGGCTCCGGCACAGGTCGAGCGCTTGCAAACCCTGCCACTGCCCGCAGATCTGTCCTCGCAGGTCTCGGCCATGATAGATGGCCGCTTGGCGATCATTGTCGCGCACAGCAAGCTGCAGCTGTCCATCAAGCACCTCGACGAGTATCTGCTCGCGGCCGGCCTTCCGGCTCGGGTAGGCTACGGCGGGCGCTACCCGAATACCACCGGCATCCGCTGGAGCTACTTCGAGGCCCTGGAGTCCCTGCGCCACGGAGAGCGGGTCAACGAACCCACCAAGCTTTCTCTCACCTCGCTCCTGCTCGCCGCCCACGATGTTCCGCTGCAGGATTTGGCCATCGAAGCCCTGGGCCCGCTGCAGGAATTCGACGCCTCCCACGATTCTGACCTATTGCTGACCTTGCGTGAATACCTCAACCGCGATGGCTCGGTGGGGGCCGTGGCCGAGTCCTTGGGCCTGCATCGCAACACAGTGCGCTACCGGATCCAGCAAATTTCAGATCTCTCGGGCTACGACCCGAATGTGACTAGCGACCGAGTCCAGCTCTGGATCGCGTTGAGTGCCCTTGAGCTGGGCTAATCTCGATAGGATAAAGACATGGCAGACATGTTTCTAGAGAAGTTCTGTTCCCTGGTTCCCAAGTACTTGGAAGACCAGTGGAACGAAGCCGATGGCTTGAGCGCCGAAGAATTGCGCGAAGGGCTGGCGCAGTCAGAGGTCTCAATTCCATTTGTCCTTGAAGAGTTCTATCGTGCTCTGGGCAACAATGAGGATTTCATGGAGGCCTACCACTACTTCTTCGACCCTGAAGAACTGGAAATCGAAGACGGCTACCTCCTGTTCCTGGAAGATGAGGAAGAGAAGTTCGTGTGGGGCTTCAAGGCATCCCAGCTCGATGTTCCGGATCCAATCGTCTACCGCCGCAGCAATGCCAAGGGAAAATGGACCAGCGAGGAAGGCACCTTCAGCGAATTCACCCTGGACATGTACACCTGGGTGTTTGAAGAGCTGGCCGCCGAATTGGAGGACTAGTGCTCCACCGTTCCCATGAACCAGCCAACTACCAGTGTCCCTTCTGCGAGCTGGTCAACGACCAGCCTTTCAGCCAGGACAACTTGTGCGCGCCCACGGATCTGATCTACCAGACAGATCTGGTGGCAGCAATCATGGCTTGTGATGGGTTCGGTAATTACGGCGGGCACGTGATGATCATTCCGACCGCGCATCTGGAAGCGCTCTACGATCTGGATGAGCAGACCGGCGCCGCGATCATGCGGGAGACCAAGCGCGTTGCCCTGGCGATGAAGCTCGCCTGGAATCCCGAGGGCACGAGCACGCGGCAGCACAATGAGCCTGCGGGCAATCAGCATGTTTGGCATTACCATCAGCACGTTTTCCCGCGCTACGCCGATGACGAGCTCTATCGGCAGCTGCGCCACCGGGTATCGATCCAGGATCGGGCCAGCAAAGCGCAGCAGCTGCGCCAAGCGCTCTTTTCCCCCGAGCATCCGCAGCCGCTGGTCCCGGAGAACATCGTCCGATAAGCACGAGGGCATGACGCTGGCGCGAGCGGGCCCCGGGAACGAGAATTCGTTGCCGGGGCCGGCTTGCCACTTATGGGAGACCTCAGGCATTTTCCGCTCAGCACTACGGCCATGCTCCCGGTCTACAGAAATATCATCATTGAGGCGGTACTGCATCTGACAGGGCCCTCATAAGATGAACACATGAATCCCCTGGTCCCGAATACCTACGAACTGATTATTTTCTACATCATCCCGGCCCTTGTGGCCATTGGCCTGGTCATTCTCGCCGTCAGATTCTTTACCGCCAGCAAGAATCGTCCTGGGAGTAAAGCGTCGACCGACGACGGGCAGAACTGCAACGACCAGCTCTAGCAGGGATCTGGCAGCCGCCCTGGGCAAAACAGAACCCCGGAAGACCTTTGCAGTCTTCCGGGGTTTTGTCTGTTCAAGCTTGCCTAGGCTTCGCGGGTAACAACCGCATCCGCGAAGGAAATCAGCGCCTGCTTCACGGTGCCCTCGGGCAGTGGAGCCAAGACGGCAATCGCGTCATCGGCCCACTGGCGTGCGGCCTTCCATGCATCATGGATTGCCTGGTGCGAGGTGACAGCTTCCACAGCGGCCGCCAGTGCTTCATCGGTGGCCAGATCCGCATCAACCAGTTCGATAGCCTGCTGCGCTTGCGCGTCGCCCTCGGCTGCTGCCTGGCGCAGCAGCAGAATTGGCAAGGTCGGCACGCCTTCACGCAAATCGGTGCCCGGAGTCTTGCCCGAGTCGGCTTCCGTGGATGCCAAGTCGATCACGTCATCGGCGACCTGGAAGGCAACGCCAACCTTTTCGCCATACTCGCGCAGTACCTCAATGTACTGCGGGGCGCCACCGAAACGGGCGCCGAAGGCTCCGGAAGTGGAGAGCAGCGACGCGGTCTTGTCGCTGATTACCTGGATGTGGTGCTCGATGGCATCGTCGCCCTCGCGCGGGCCGATGGATTCATGCAGCTGTCCGAGGCACAAGCGCTCGAAGGTGCGCGACTGCCACATGACTGCTTCTGGGCCCAGCTCGGATCCGAAGACCGAAGCACGGGCGAAGATCAGGTCGCCGGCGAGAATCGCCACCGAGTTGCCCCACACCTCGTGAGCAGTTGGTGCACCGCGGCGCATTGGAGCAGAGTCCATGACGTCATCGTGGTACAGGGTTGCCAGGTGGGTGAGTTCCACGACGGCAGCGGCCTTGATGACATCGTCATTCACGCCGTCGCCCAGCAGGGAAGTCAGCAGCACCAGCAGGGGACGCACTCGCTTGCCTCCGGCCTCAACGAGGTGGCGGCTGGATGCGTCGATCAAGGGGTCGGAGTTGGCCAGCGCGTCGCGCAGCAGCTTCTCCACCTTTGCCATGCCGATGGAAATAGCCGGACCGAAGTCCGGGTCCTCGGCCAGCAAAGCGAAGCCCGAGGGAAGATTGATGGCCGCAGCTAATGCAGCGGTTTCAGGATTCAGCTCAATCGAGTCGGACACGTCGTGTCCGGCTGCGGTCCAGTTGCTCTTCGAATCAGTCACTGTTCTACGGCTTACTTATCTTTCATCGGGTTGGCCATCGCGGTATGCGAAGGCAATCTGCCTGCAAGATGCACGCAAACATCTCTTCACTCTAGCCGATGCTTTCCACTGCACATTGCTGGCATGGCCAGACCGGGCATACCGGTCTGGTACCAGCGACCTAGGAGGTCGTTTTAGAGTTTACCGGGTTCCCCCGGCACTTCTCACCAGACCCGGCCGATCTCACAGGGGTGACCACGGACACCCGCAAGCCTTTTCCCCCGGCATTGCGCGGTAGGCTTAGCCTTATCATGTCTGCAGATTCGCCCGTTCTTAGCGCCAGTGCTCATCAGCCGTCGGCTCCTGTTCTCACCAGCATCACCTTTGAATACCTTGATGCCCCCGAAACACTAGTTGCCGACTCATTGCGTCACCGAAGCTTGGTCTGGACCCGCAACGGCCACGGTCTGGTTGGCTTTGGCACCGCGGCCCGCTTGCACACCCACGGCGAAGAGCGCTTTGCACGTGCCCGCGCCTGGCTTGCACAGGTCATCGAACAGGCACAGATCATTGACCCGATCGCCCGCCCCGGCAGCGGCCTGGTTTCCTTCGGTTCTTTTGCGTTCTCCTTCACCAGCGTCTTCGAATCGCGCATGGTGATCCCGCAGCTGGTGATTGGCCGCGATGAGGAAAAGTCCTGGATTACCATCACCGGCAGCGCAGAGGAACTCGACGGGCTGACCTACCAGCAGGCCTTGGCCCGCGCCGAAGCCGCGATGGCCGATGCGTCGCTGCCGGCGGGCGAACCGGGCAGCATTGAACTGACCAGCGGACAGCTGACCGCCGGTTCCTATCTTGATGCCGTGGATCAGGCGCTGGGCCGTTTCGAGGAACGCGGAATTTCCAAGCTGGTGCTGGCCCGCGACGTGTTGGCGCACAGTTCCACCCCGATCAATCTTGCCCGCGTGGTCGATGCGCTGACCGAGCACTATGGCAATTGCTGGACCTATTCAGTTGACGGCCTGGTAGGCGCTACCCCGGAGATGCTGGTGCGCGTTACCGACGGCTTGGCCGAGGCCCGCGTATTAGCTGGGACACTGGACCGAGCGGCTGCTGGCGCCGAGGACCCCGGATTCGCGCACCGCAACCTCTTTGAAGATCCGAAGCAGCGCAACGAGCACCAGCTGGCCATAGATTCGCTCACGGCTTCCCTGAATCCCATTTCGCACGGCATGAGCGCGCCGGAAGAACCTTTTATTCTGCAGCTTCCCAATGTTTGGCATTTGGCCAGCGACGTACGCGCCCAGTTGCGCGCCGATGCCGCCGGGGTTCTGCCTACCGCTCTGGATGTTGCCGAGATTTTCCATCCGACCGCTGCAGTGTGCGGCACGCCGACCAAGAAGGCTGGCGTGCTCTTGCGCGAGCTGGAAGGCATGGACCGGGGACCGTATGCCGGCCCCGTGGGCTGGGTTGACAGCCGTGGCGATGGCGAATTCGGCATCGCGCTGCGTGGCGGAATCCTGGAAGACGAAAAGCTGATGCGCCTGTACGCGGGCTGCGGCATCGTTCCGGGCTCGGTGCCCGAGGATGAACTAGCCGAATCATGGGCGAAGATGCGCCCCATGCGCCAAGCCCTCGGAGCCGAATAAGCTCATTGCCAAAGTGGACGGGCTATTGTTTCGGGGTTATGTTTCACTAGCGTAAATTTTCCTTACCCTAAACGACACTTGTGTGAAGTGCGTCTCGTGCTGGTGTTAGCGCGGTTATGATTGGGACATCGCAGTGATCCACTCGCAATAACCCGAAAGTAGGTTTTGATCCTATGCGTAGCCCCAGGAAAAAATTCGCCGCTGCCATCGCGCTCAGTTCCGTAGCACTTCTAGCTATGACCGCCTGCGGTTCCGATAGCGGCTCCAGCTCAGAGTCGGAGGGAGCAGCCTTCCCACTCAACGAGGGCAAGCTGACAGTATGCTCGGATATCCCCTACGAGCCATTTGAATTCAAGAGAGGCGACGAGATTGTTGGCTTCGATATGGACGTCGCCGCGGAAATCGCCAAGGATGCCAAGCTCGATCTGAACATCATCGACGACAGCTTCGATTCCATTGAATCTGGTCTGTTCAACACGAAGTGCGATATTGCCATCTCATCGATCTCCATCACCGATGCGCGCAAGGAGAAGATGAATTTCTCTACTCCTTACATGGATGACGACTTGGTCTTGATCGCTAAGAACGGCTCGGGCATCACCGATCTCGAAACCGCCAAGGACAAGAAGGTTGGCGTCCAGCAGGCTACGACTGGTGAAAAGTACGGCAAGGAGCAGGGCCTCGAGCAATTAGTCGGCTTCGAAGATGCTGGTCTGCAGACCCAGGCATTGCTGGCAAACCAGGTGGAAGCCGTATTGGGCAACCAGTCGGTGCTCGGTTACGCAGTGAAGGACGAGCCTGATTTCAAGGCGGTCGCCAACTTCAAGACCGGTGAACAGCTCGGTATCGCAGTCCCCAAGGACAATGCAGACACCCTGGAACTGGTCAATGGCACGTTGAAGCGATTGACCGATGCAGGAACCATGGAAGAACTGACCGTGAAGTGGTTCGGCGAAAAGTAATTTTCAGCTGAACATGGATAGATCTACCGAGCGGGGGTTCGGCACGCAAATTTTGCCGTCTGGCATTTTTGCTTCCCGAACCCCCGCTACCTTTACGAGAGGTACAAACCAATGGCAATGACTACCAGTCAGCGCGCCCGGATGAGCAAAACCATTCAGATTGCGCTCTTCTTTGTCATCATCATCGCCCTAGCTGCGCTTGTGGACTGGAAGAAAGCGTCCTACGCTTTCTTCTCCTTCGACAAACTCGGACCGATGTTCCCAGACATGATCCTGGTTGGCTTGAAGAACACCATCTTCTACACCATCATTTCCTTCGCCTTCGGCTTAGCCTTAGGTCTCTTGCTGGCGTTGATGAAGATGGCAAGCTTCGCGCCCTACCGGTGGTTCGCCACCGCGTTCATCGAATTCTTCCGCGGTATCCCCGCCATTCTTGTCCTTTTGGCATTTGGCATCGGTTTGCCACAGGCATTCGGCACCCAATGGCCTCAGTCGGTCAACGTCATGTGTGCACTGGGGCTGGTCTCCGCTGCATACATCGCGGAAACCCTGCGTGCTGGTCTTCAGGCTGTGCCTAAGGGACAGACCGAGGCTGCTCGTTCGCTGGGCATGCCAGCGTGGCGTGCCATGGTCACGATCGTCATCCCGCAGGCATTCAGAATCGTGCTTCCACCAATGACCAACGAGATCATCCTGCTCACCAAGGACACTTCGCTGGCGTTTATTCTCGGTGCAACGATTGCCCAATACGAAATGACCAAATTCGGTCGCGACGGCATTACGCAGTTGGACGCAGGCATCACCCCGCTGGTTGTTGCGGGCCTGTTCTACCTTGTCATTACCATTCCGTTGAGTTTGGTTGCCCGTAAATTCGAATCCCGCACTACGAAGACCAAGCGCTAGAAAGGCAGTGGAAAATGTCAACTGGAACTAGTGAACTTTCGGCTCATGCCGCGGGCGTGGATATCACCGGACTGCGCAAGTCCTACGGCAGCAATGAGGTGCTCAAGGGCATCGATTTGAATGTTGCTCCCGGCGAGGTTGTCTGCCTGATCGGTCCATCCGGCTCCGGAAAGTCAACGTTGTTGCGTTGCGTGAATTTGTTGGAGCAGCCAAACGGGGGAACCATTATGGTCGGTGGCTTCAACGTCACAGACCCAGAGGTAAACCTGGACAAGATGCGCCAGCAGGTAGGCATGGTCTTCCAGCAGTTCAATCTCTTCCCCCACCTGACCGTGATGGAGAACTGCACGGTATCCCCCATCAAGGTGCTCAAGCGCAAGAAAGCCGATGCGGTGCGAATCGCGCAAAGCCACTTGGAACGCGTAGGCTTGGGCGACTTCGGCGATCGCTACCCTGACCAGCTTTCCGGTGGCCAGCAGCAGCGCGTGGCCATCGCCCGGGCGCTATCCATGGAACCATCCTTGATGCTCTTCGACGAGCCAACCAGTGCCTTGGACCCAGAGACTGTTGGCGAGGTCCTGTCCATTATGAAGAATCTGGCCCAAGCGGGCATGACCATGCTGGTGGTTACCCACGAGATGGCTTTCGCCAAGGAAGTTGCTGACCGCGTGTTCTTCATGGACGGTGGCGTCGTGGTGGAAGAAGGCAAGGCCGTGGATGTCATTGGCAATCCGCAGCAGCCACGTACCCAGGACTTCCTGCGTCGCGTGCTCGATCCCACGCACGTGGATATCTGAGTTCAACTGCAAAAATTCCCCTGCGTTGCCCATCGTTGCCGATGGTCGACGCAGGGGAATTTCTTTTTCCCTATAGGTCTGGCCAGGCTAGCTGCCCGATCTGTTGATTTAATTCAAGATTCTCGGCGCGCAGGCTGCTCCGCGATGCAGGCACTTCGATCAGGCGCAGGTTCGCCGGCTGCGTTGAAGCCAAGACGGCGCTGAGCTCTTCCTTGCTTGCGGCCCTGGCGTACTGCCAGCCATAGGCTTCGGCGAGCGCAGGCAGGCTCAGCTGCTGCGGTGTGGCAAAGAGCCGTTCCACCGCATTGGCGTAGCGGCCCGAGGCGTCCACGGCACCGTGCTCCAGGGTGGAGAAGATTGCTCCTCCCCCGTCGTTGTAGACCACGATATCCACCATTGGCTGCTCTTCGCCGGGGGTCCAGGACAGCGAGCTGGCGTCATGGGCGAAGGTAATATCTCCCATCACCGCAAGCGTCCGCTTTTTGCTTCCCTGGGCGAGGCCCAAGGCGGTAGCGACGGTTCCATCAATTCCGGCAAGGCCACGATTCGCGTAGGCGGTGATGCTTCGTTCAGCCTCCGGCCACGCGGCCAGGTCGAAGTCGCGAACGATGTTGGATGAGCCCAGCAGCAGGACTTCCGGCGCGTGATCCCAAATAGCTTCGGCAACATCTACCCCGTTAATCAGCGATTCGCGGCTTAGGCGTTGCCGCACTGCCAAAGCTTGGGCATCAAGCTGCTGCCATGCTTCCAGCCACCCCTTTGCGCCGGTTCCGGCGAACTCCTGCAATTCGCTCCACGAGCTGACCGGGGTCTCGCGGCGCCGTCCCGCTTCATACCAGGCCGCTGGCGCAGGCTGCCAAATCACCGATTCGATCGCCGGGTTGGCCAGGAGCTGGCCCACCGGGCGGCTCAACGTCGGACGGCCAAAGAGCACCACTCGTTCAACGCGGTCCATGCCTGCCGCGATCAGCGGACGATAGTGGCCAATGGCATTGGCCGAGAACCGTGCGTTAGAAGATGGTTCGGCAAATAATGGCAGCTCCAAAGCCTGGGCGAAACGTTGCGCCTCTTCTCCGGCGCCATGCCCGGCGATGACAACGCTCCGGCGTGGCTCCAGCTGCTGGACCGGCAAGCTCGCCCTGTCCAGCTGGTCGTGTGCCTGCCACTGCCCCGGCTCAACTGCCGTCCAGCTTTGGCTCTCGATCCTCTCGTCCTGTGCGGGGGTGAGCGGATCCCGGAACTGCAGATTCAATTGGACCGGTCCTGCGGCAGTGTGCTGGTCACCGGCCAAGGCCAGTAATGCGCGTTGGACCTCGTGTTGCGGATCTGTCCCAGCGGGAACATTGGCGGCCAGGCGAACGTGCTCGCCAAAGAGGGTTTTCTGGCGCGTGCTCTGGCTAGCTCCGGTGCCGTGCAGTTCATCGGGACGGTCGGCAGAAAGGACCAGAAGTGGTGTCGCGGTGTGGTTGGCTTCCATGACTGCCGGCAGCATTTGCCCGATGGCCGAGCCGCTGGTGGCGGCGAGGGCGACCGGCCGCATGGTGCTTTGGGCGAGGCCCAGTGCCATGAAGGCCGCGGAGCGTTCGTCGATGCGCACATGGATATCCAGGATCCCCGCGGCTTCTGCCTCGGCTGCAGCATAGGCCAAGGGCGCGCTGCGCGAACCGGGAGAAATCACCAGATCCCTGATCCCGGCACTGATCAGGGCGGAGAGCACATGGCGAGCCGTAGTGATGGCGCGTTGCTCGCCAGGTTGCTGCATTCCCACGCCGCATGACTCCTTAGATTCCAAAGCTGAAGGCAATGATCCAAGTCTATGCCTTGACCTGCCGGTCAACCGATTTGGAACGGCAAAGGGCGCCGGCCTGATCCCGGAGAGGATCCTGCCGACGCCCTTGCAGTGCAGGCTAGTCCGACTTATTTGTCGTGACCCTTGCCCTTGTCGTGACCCTTGCCCTTGCCGTTGCCTTTGCCCGGCTTCGGCTCTTCTTTGAAGACCTGGACGACCGATGGGCGCGGGCCGTAGAACTCGCCCTTGCCGGCTCCTCCTGCGTTCTTCACGAAGTCCGGGAACAGCGAGGTAGGGCTGGCGAAACTGCCGCCTTCACCCGGGTGCTGCACCGCGACGAAGACCGAGTTGTCCTTGTCATGGATCAGCGGGCCGCAGGTCTCTGCGCCGGTTGGCACGGCCAGGAACTGCTCGACACGCCCGCGATCCTTGCCGGTCAGGGTGACCTTGTGCAGTGCATCGGAGTAGCCGATGGTGCCAGGGGCGCCGTCGGTGGAGATCCACAGGTTGCCCTTGGAATCGAATGCCAGGTTATCCGGGCAGGAAATCGGCGAGACCTTGTCCGTTGGGTAGCCGGAGAAGTAGGTCGATCCGTTCAC
Organism: Glutamicibacter sp. AGC84; assembly: GCF_053543575.1. Lineage (NCBI taxonomy): Bacteria > Bacillati > Actinomycetota > Actinomycetes > Micrococcales > Micrococcaceae > Glutamicibacter > Glutamicibacter sp. AGC84. Next base: position 153,300 of record NZ_JBLVOC010000005.1, on the reverse strand, counting down.
ATTTGGATCGCCGGCAACCAGCAAGATGTTCCAGGTGAACTTCGCGGCGGTGGCGTCGTTGCCGGCTTCGGTGATTTCCAGGACGTGGCCGTCGCGGTTGCGTACCCGTGGGCTGACCTCGGTTGCGCCTTCCTTGCCGTCCTTGCCGCGGTCGGTGTTGTTGGTCAGTGCCACGTAGACCTTGCCGGATACCGGGCTCGGCTCCACGTCTTCGGGACGGTCCAGCTTGGTGGCGCCGACCTTGTCAGCTGCTTGGCGGGTGTAGACCAGCACCTCGTCGACGCCCATGCCCTCCACCTTGGATTCGCCGTTCTTCACCAGTGGCAGCCAGGTTCCCATGCCGTCGAAAGCACCATCAGACGGAACTGCGCCGCTGCCGTCGATCTCGCTTGCTGGGGAGTTGCCGGCGAACTTGGCAACGTACAGGTCGCCTTCGGAGAGCAAGCCCATGTTGTGCTTGCGATCGTGCTTGGAGAAAGTGTTTTTCGAGACGAACTTGTACAGGTACTCGAAGCGCGAGTCATCGCCGGAGTAGGCAACAACCTTGCCGTTCTTGGCAATGCGAACGTTGGCGCCCTCGTGCTTGAAACGGCCCAGGTTGGTGTGCTTGACCGGGGTGGACGAAGGGTCCTGCGGGTCGATTTCGACTACCCAGCCGAAACGGTTGGCTTCGTTTTCGAAGCCTTCGTTATGCAGGCCGAAGCGCGGATCGCTTTCTTCCCAGCCACGGCCGGTCGCAGCGGTGCCAATGCCGTAGCGGGATTCCTCGGCGGTGCCCTTGCCGCGGAAGTACTGGTCGAAGTTTTCTTCACCGGAGAGTACGGTGCCCCATGGGGTGGTGCCACCGGCGCAGTTGTTCAAGGTGCCAAGAACCTTGGTACCGGTTGGATCTGCGGCGGTCTTGAGCAGGTCGCTGCCTGCGGCTGGGCCATCGACCCGGAATTCAGTACTGGCGGTGATGCGGCGGTTGCGTTCGCCGCCCTGCACGTAGCTCCACTTCTTGTCATTCTTCTTGCGCTTGACCTCGACCACGGAGAAGCCATGCGCGTTCATCGCGATCTTGCGGGCTTCTTCCTGGTTCGCTTCGAACCAAGCCGAGTCGAACATCATGTCTTCATTGGTGTATTCGTGGTTGGCAACCAGCACGCCGGTGCGTCCCGAGTACTTGTCGACAATGATGTCCAGGTAGTCGCAGTTGTAGCCGAACTGCTCAGCCTGCTTGCGGGCGGACTGCTTGGAAGCATCGAATTCCGCGGTGTTCTTGAAGAGCGGGTCGCCCCAGCGGATGATGGCATTCCAGTCATAGCCTTCTGGAACGGAAACAGTATCCACCGAACGCGACACCGGCTCAATGGCATCGAATGAAAGGTGCCCGCCCTTGCCCGGCTTCATTGGCACCAGTGGTGCCGCGGTAGCGTCGGCTGCACCGAAAAGCTGCGGGCCGATGACCAGCGCTGAAGCACCGACGGCTCCCAGGCCCAGCATGCTGCGGCGGGAGAGCGATTTGTCGGCAATGTCCTTGAAGTAGCCGTTGGACGAAGTGTTGCAATCCGGCTTGGTGCAGGCGTCGGCGCACTTGAAGTGGCAAGTAGCTGCAGAACGACCGCCGCGGGTGTGGCCCAGCATTGGCAAAAGGGTACGGGTGGGATTCATGATCCGCTCACTTCCTCAGTATGTGGCTCATTGTCAGGGGAATGACTCGAACTGAGGTTTTCACTTGGAAGTGTTCTAAATGCAACGCAAAGGTTAACGCCGGGGAAATAGATTCTTGCCTGGGGTTATCCCCTAGTCAGCTCGGCATAACAGGACTCCAGGCGTTGCAGCCACCAGCGCACGCGCGCCTCTTGCGGACGCAAGCCATCCAATTTCTGGTGATCCGGCTCAATGCGACGCACCGGCAAGTACCCGGCGGTGGCCAGCAACGGCTCGGCACATACGTCTTCGGCGAACAAAGTCCCGGTCGCAAGGCCGCAGGCATAGGGCAGTTCTGGCAGCGCGCTGGCTAAGGCAGCGGCTTGGGCCAGCCCTACCGAAGTATCCAGGGCGCTGGAGACGACAACATCCAGTTCGGCTTGCTTGGCAATTTCAAGCACCGCGCCGATGCCGCCCAGCGGTTGTGCCTTGATGACCATCAGATCTGCGGCGCCCAACCGCGAGACTTCCAAGGGGTCGGTGTGCTTCCGCACCGCTTCATCAGCGGCGATCTTCAAGGGGTTGCCGGCGTTGCGCAGTTGCTCGCGGACTTCTGCCAGCCCGGTAATGCCAGGCACGGGTTGCTCCGCGTATTGCAGGTCGTACTCGCTCAGGGCCTTCAAGGCCGGGACCGCCTGGGCAATATCCCATCCCATATTCGCGTCCACGCGCAGCGCAGCTTGCGGGTAGAGCCGACGGGCCTCCGCTACACGCGCCAGGTCCTGCTCAATCCCCTGGCCTTTTTCGGCCACTTTGATCTTGATGGTGTGCGGCGCGTCGTAGCGTTCGAGAACCGCTCCGACATCCTTTACCGCAACTGCAGGCAAGGTGGCATTGACCGGAATGCTGGTGCGCAACGGTTCCGGGAACGGTTGGTAAGCGGCCTCGATTCCGGCGGCTAGCCACCGTGAGGCTTCGGCCGGTCCGTACTCGGCAAATGCGGAGAACTCGCCCCAACCTTCCGGCCCGTTGATCAGCAGCGCTTCACGCTGGGTGACACCACGGAATTTCACACGCATCGGCAACCGGACAACATGCGAATTTGCCAGCAGATCTTCAAGGGGCGGAAGTTCAACACTCATGCTCTAAGCCTATCGAGCGTGGGCATAGTTACATGCCTGAACTGTGCCGTTCCCCGTGCCGGATATGACACCCTAGAGATATGCCTCGCAATCCAGCATCCGCGCGCCCGCACCATATCAGGTGGTGGTGGGCTCTGCTGTTGCTGATTTCGCTGTTCTGCCTCGAATACGTATTTTTCGTCCAGCAGCGTGTGGGGCAATGGGCCGATCAGGCTGGATTCATAGCGTGGTCGCAATGGTGGCCCCGAACGGACCTGATTAATCCGATCCGTGAATTCCTGAATCTCTTGCCGGCAATCTGCGGCATCATTGCGGCAGTTTTCCTGCTGTATCGCGTGATTCGCGACCGGCGCTTCCTGCGGGCCATCGTAGCGGTCATCGCGGCCGCAGCTGCAGCGGGCAGCACGCAATTGCTCAAGCACGAGATCTTGTCTCGCCCTGATTTCAACTTCGGCACCACAGGAAATTCTTTTCCCTCAGGACACACCACCGCCGCTGCCGCCGCAATGGGACTGATGTACCTGGTTTCACCACCGAAACTGCGTCCGGTAGTCCAGCCGATCGCGTGGTTGTTCGCGACGGTGACCGGGGTGGCCACTTTGATCTGCGGTTGGCACCGTCCAAGTGACATTGCAGCTGGTTTCGTGGTGGCCGGATTCTGGATGGTCTTGGCCTCGGTAGTGCTCCAGCGCATCCAGCCGCTGAGCCATGAACTGCCAAAGGGCACCTGGTCGAGGAAAATTGGGGCCGGCAGCCTGGTGGTCTGGGCTGCGGTAATCGGGCTCTCGTTCCTCCTGCCGCACCCGCATATCCAGAAGATCCCGGAGTTCCTGCAATTGGTCTACGCGGCATTGGGGATCATCCATGTCGTGGCCGCTTCACTGGTATCCGGATTGGTGCTGCGCTCGGTGGTTATCGGGCCCATGCGCACCTTCAATAAGTAGGGCGCAGACCCAGAAACGTTGTTCGCTACTGTTTCCCGCAGGCAATGCGGGCGTTAAGCAGGTCTGCGGCTTGCAGCGATTCCGGGATGGTCACGGCGAAACGCTTCTTGTTCTTGAGTTCGAAAACAAGGCCTTCGTGTTCTTTCATCACGATGGCCGAACCGCCTGGAATGATTCGCCAGCCCCAGCCTCCCCACATCATGGGAACGATCTTTTCGCTGGTCGCAGATTCAATTTCGTCGATTTTGATGGTTCGCATCGGGAACCCCAAGACCGCTGATGATACCCGGAAGCGATCGCCGCTGATCGATACCCGAATCCAGATCAAACCCAGAATCGATACGCACGCCACGGCCGACAGGGTCATGGCAACGATGAAGCCCACCCAGTCGCCATCTTGGCTGTCACCGGTCAGCATCGGCAACGCAACAGCAATGAAAAGCGCCGCGAATACCACCAGGCATAGCAGCCACATCCACCACGGGGCTGCCATCGTTTGATGGAATTCTTGCCGTGCCATGGCTGGTGTCCCCGCCGCAACAGGCCGCTGGATGCCCTGCGCCGCATCACTTCGTGCCTGGCGGGCCTCAACGGATTGCCTGGTGTATTGCTGGTAGATGCCGCTGACCCACAGTGGCGCAATGCCCAGCAGCGAGCAGGCAATCAGCACAACCATCATGCCGCCCAGCACTGCGGTTTCAGGTGTCTCGGCGAGCGCTGTAGGCACCGCCGAGCCGACGAATACGCCAGCTGCACTCCATGAGAGCAACCCGCCGGCGAAGAGCAGCACCATGAGCAGTGCCGGTTTGCTGCGCAGCGCCAAAGAAATCAATCCGGTGATGGCACCGAGAATGCATAGCCCGAAGCAGACGGGAACAAACACCGCGGTGCGGGTAAACCCGTCCGGATAGGTCGAACTCCAGTGAGTGGCGGTCATTTCCGGCAGTTTGCCGGCGAGCAGGGCGTAGGCGCCCAGCACAATGGCCGTCGGTAGCAGGAGCAGCAGGTAGATGAATGGCCGGTTCTTGATTCCGGTCCCCGCTGTTGACATCTCAATCCCCTGTTCCTGCTGCCTAGCCCGCGTCATAAGCGGCTGGAAAGCAACCCAACATATTTCCATCATAGAAATAATAATTGGTACAATTCTAGCAACCTATATTTGACATGCTGATAAATGATCGAACATAGATGAAATATCAGCAAAAAGGGTGATGCCCGTCAATCCTCGTGAGGTTCGACGGGCATCAAGATCACTCTTGAGAGCGAGCACTGCGCACAGTAGGCGCTAGAGCGAAGCCAGCGCAGTCTTTGGATCCGTCATCGCGTCGGCAACATAGCGCATGAAGCCGGCAGCGGTTCCGCCATCGCAGACCCGGTGGTCAAAGCTCAGTGTCATCTCGCAGATGGAACGGACCTTGATCTTGCCATTGACCACCCACGGCTTCTCGATGATGCGCCCCAGCCCCAGAATGGCCGCTTCCGGGTAGTTGATGATGGCCGCGGAGCCATCAACATTGAACACGCCGTAGTTGTTGATGGTGAAGGTGCTGCCGGACAGGTCGGCGACACCGGCCTTGCCCTCGCGGGCCACCGTAGCCAGTCGAGCGAACTCGGCTGACAGTTCCTTGGCGTTCAGCTTGTGGGCGTTGCGCACATTTGGCACAACCAGGCCGCGATCGGTCTGGGCTGCGAACCCGAGGTTCACGCCCTCGAAGAGGGTATGGCGCAAGCCCCCATCAGCTTCAGCCTCAATGCGGCTGTTCAGTTCAGGGAAGCGCCGCAAGCCGGCCACCGCAAAACGGGAGATCAGTGCCATGACGCTTGGAGCTTGGCCTTCGGCTTCCTTGATCTTCGATCGCAGCTTCAGCAGCTTGGTGACATCGACATCCACCCACACGGTAGCCTCGGGGATCTCGCGGCGCGAAGTGCTCATCGCGGTGGCGATGGTCTTGCGCACGCCCGAGAGCACTTGGGAAGATGCGACCGGCAGGCCGGTCTTCGAATCCGCCCCGCCAGCCTGGGCTGGTGCAGCGGGCACCGCGGCTGCGGAAGTCGGGGCCGGTGCTGCCGGGGCAGCGGCCGCCGCAGCTGCAGGCAGCCCCGCATCAGCCGACAAGGCGGCTTCCACGTCGTTGCGCAGAATTAGCCCCTCTGGACCAGAACCTCGAACCGTTCTGATATCCAAGGCGTTATCCCGCGCCAGCTTGCGTACCAGCGGGTTGATCACGCGGGCCGCTTCGGCCGGTGCCTGTGCCGATGGCGCGGCTACCCCGCCGCGCGGCTTGCGCCGACGGCTGGTCTTGCGCTGGGCAGAGGAGGTGCCGTAGCCAATGAGCACATTGCCGCTACCCTCATCGGCTTCTGCTGATTCTTCGGCAGGAGCCTGGGTGCCAGCACGCTCTTCCTCGCGGTAGGACTGCGCTCGTTCGGCTTCAGGCGCTTCAGCTTCTTCGCCGCCGGTGTTCACGGAGATGAAAGGCTCATCCACCAGCATCATCTGACCAGCGTCCCCATGCAGGGTCGAGACTACGCCTTCAAACGGGCAAGGAATCTCCACCAGCGACTTCGCGGTTTCCACCTCCGCTATGGGCTGGTCAACTGCGACAACGTCACCGGCGGCAACCATCCAGCGCACCAGCTCGGCTTCGGTCAGGCCTTCGCCAAGGTCTGGCAAGAGAAAAGTCTTGATGCTCATTTACGCCTCCCACTGAAGCTGGTCAACCGCGTCGAGAATGCGTTCGGCGCTTGGAAGATGGAACTTTTCCAGCGTTGGGGCCGGGTATGGAATGTCGAATCCGGTCACGCGAAGCACTGGAGCGGCCAACGAGTGGAAGCAGCGTTCCTGCACCCGGGCCACGATTTCACTGGCTACCGAGGCGAAGCCCTGGGCTTCGGCAACCACGATAGCGCGTCCGGTCTTGCGCACCGATGCGCAGACGGTCTCGTCGTCGAAGGGCACAATGCTCCGGATGTCGAGAACTTCCAGGCTGATGCCTTCCTCGGCTGCCAACTTGGCAGCTTCCAATGCAGTGGAAACGCTTGGACCATAGGTAATCAGCGTGGCATCGCTGCCCGGACGGGCGATGCGCGCCTGGCCCTCGGTCCTAGCGCTCTTCTTGGCCTCGTACTGCTCGGCCAGCTGCGCCAAGTCCACCTGCTCCTTGGACCAGTACAGCTTCTTCGGCTCGAAGAAGACCACCGGATCATCCGAATCGATGGATTCGCGCAGCATCAGGTAGGCATCCTCTACGCACGAGGGCGTGAAGACCTTCAGCCCTGGAGTGTGGGCGTAGTAGGCTTCCGAGGAATCGCAGTGGTGCTCCACGCCGCCCACGCCGCCGGCGTACGGAATGCGGATGACCATCGGCAGGTTCAGCTTGCCCTGGGTTCGGTTGCGCATCTTGGCGACATGCGAAGCGATCTGCTCGAACGCCGGGTAGGCGAATGCATCGAACTGCATCTCGATAACCGGTCGCATGCCGTTGATGGCCATGCCCACGGCCATGCCGACAATGCCGGATTCGGCCAGCGGGGTGTCAAAGCAGCGTTCGGAACCAAAACGTGCGGTCAGCCCGTCGGTGATGCGGAAAACGCCGCCAAGGGTTCCCACATCCTCGCCGAAGATCACTACCGAGTTGTCGGCAACCAGCGAATCAGCCAGGGCGGTATTCAGCGCCTTGCCGAAGGTCACCGGCTGGTGCTCATTGGCGGCCTTGGCTGCGGCTCGTGCGGTGGCAGCGCTGACGTTCGGGTTCAAGCGCGAAGTAGTGGCAGTCATCCTAGGCCTCCTCACGGTCTAGTTCGTCGACGAGCATGGCTTGCTGTTCAGCCAGCTGCGGGGTCTTGGCCGAGTACACGTGCTCGAACAGCTCACGTGGATCGGTGTTGGCTTCCTGGTTCATGCCATCACGCAGGGTCTTGGCGACCGACTCGGCGTCTGCGGTGATCTTGGCGACGGTGCTCTCGGTCAAGAGCCCGGCATCGTCCAGGTACGCCTTCATGCGGGTCACTGGATCCTTGGCGATCCATTCCTGGACTTCGGAGTCCTCGCGGTAGCGCTTGTCGTCATCTGCGTTGGTGTGCGCCTGCATGCGGTAGGTGTGGGCCTCGATCAGCAGCGGGCCATTGCCTTCGCGAGCCATGCGCACCGCACGGGTCATGATTGCCATCAAGGCCATCAGGTCGTTGCCATCCACGCGCTCGCCGGCCATGCCGTAGCCAACAGCCTTGTGGGCCAGGGACGGGGCGGCACTTTGCTGCGAGAGCGGAACCGAGATGGCGTACTTGTTGTTCTGCACGAAGAAGATCACCGGCAGGTTGAAGACGGCGGCGAAGTTCAGCGCTTCGTGGAAGTCGCCCTCGCTGGTGGCGCCATCGCCGCACATGGCCACCACTACGGTGTCCTCGCCGCGCAGCTTGGCTGCGTGGGCGACACCCACTGCGTGCAGCAGCTGGGTCGTGAGCGGGGTGGACATCGGTGCGCAGTTATACGCCTTCGGGTCATAGCCGCAGTGCCATTCGCCGCGGAAGCTGGTCATGACTTCCATCGGGGCTACGCCCTTGGTCAGCACCGCTACGGTGTCGCGGTAGGTTGGGAAAAGCCAGTCGTTCTTGCCCAGGCACAGGGCTGCTGCGATTTGGCAGGCTTCCTGTCCGTGGCTTGAGGGGTAGACAGCCATGCGGCCCTGGCGGACCAGTGCGGAGTTCTGGTCGTTGACGCGGCGGCCGGTGACCAGCGCCGCATAGGCTTCCAGCAGCCGGGCCGGGCTTGGCAGCGGGTACTCGTGGCCAGGTTCAGTGCCCTGCTGGTCCTCTGGGCGCAGGGTTCCGTCCGCGTTCAACAGGTTGATCATGTGGCGTGCTGGCAGCATGTAGTCTTCGGGGGTAATCCCGAATTTCTTGCTGACATCAGAGATGCGATCTGCATGCGCTTCAGTGCTCATGTTCTCCCACCTTTCGTGGTTCTGGCTCGGTCCATGAGCACAACCGCTTGTGACTCACTTCACCTAAACATCATTTGCAATCAATTATGGGTATGCGTGGCATTCTGTATCCAGTCCGGCGTGGAATCGTGGAAAGTTGCGATTGGTATCCTTATACTCGTAGACGAAAAGTTTCGATAGATTGTGTTTGGAACAGAGACGTCCGACACGTCAACAAGGAGTACCAATGGCCGCGGAAGCGGAGTTAAAACTCGATGATGTCGACCATGCGATCCTCGCTGAGCTAACCAGCGACGGGCGCCAGTCGGTCACCACCGTGGCACAAAAGGTGCATGTATCGCGTGCCCACGCCTATTCCCGTATCGCAAAGCTCCAAGATGCCGGGGTGATCACTCGTTATACGGCGGTGATTGATCCGGTGAAGGCAGGGCTCAAGGCCAGCGCCTACGTGACCTTGAAACTCCGCCAGCATTCCTGGCGCGAACTGCGCGATCACTTGGCGTCCATTCCCGAGGTGCATCACGTGGGCCTGGTCGGAGGCAATTTCGATGTGATCCTGCTGGTGCGAGCCAAGGACAACCTGGATCTGCGCCGCGTGGTCTTCGAGCAATTGCAGTCTTTGCCAACGGTCCTGGATACGCAGACCCTGCTGATCTTCGAAGACACCGACACCCGATAGGCAGCAGTTCACCAGAAGACACGAGAAGAGCACCTG
>NZ_JBLVOC010000005.1:130233-143887 GCF_053543575.1 Glutamicibacter sp. AGC84 | reverse complement strand
CCAGGTGCTCTTCTCGGGTCTGCCGGGAAACTACTTCTGGCCGGTGAACACCGGCTTGCGCTTCTCCTGGAAGGACTTGAAACCTTCGGCGTAGTCGGCGGTGTCGCACAGGGCTGCCTGCGCCCGGTTCTCGGTACGCATCGATTCCCACAGCCCCGCACGCTGGTCACGGATTTCCTTGACCAGCTGCTTGGAAGCGATGAATGCCTGAGTTGCACCCTGGGCTACCTTGGCAATGATTTCTTCGCTGCGCTCTGCCAGTTCCTCTGCTGGGAATGCCCGGGAGAAAAGCCCCGAACGCACCGCTTCAGCACCGGAGATCAGCTCCGCGGTGTAGATCATGTCCAGCGTGCGGTGTGCCCCGAGACGCTCGGTGAACAGCCAGTGCCCGCCCGAGTCCAAGGTGGCACCGAGGTTCGCGAACGGCGAGCCGATCTTGGCGTTTTCCGCGACGTAGACTACGTCGGTAGCGATCGCCAGCCCCAATCCCACGCCCAGGCAGGCCCCCTGCACCAGCGCGAAGGTTGGCGCAGGGAAGCTGGACATCTTTTCCAGCAGCGGCTGGACCTTGCCGTCAAGATAGCCGATCACGTCATCGTCCGCGGGATCTACCCCGGAGATGTCCCGACCTGCGCAGAATCCTCGTCCCTCGCCGGTCAGTACCAGCGCGCGCACGGTGCCCGCAGCCACTGCGGCGGCCGCTTTGTCATAGGCTTCCGAGAGCTGCGCCAAGGCAGCTTCATCCAGCGAGTTCATCTTCTGCGGAGCGTTGAGCACCACCCGCGCGATGGAATCTTCAATCGTCAGTTCGATCATGGATCCGTCCTGGCCTTTCTAGGCGTCGAAGTCGACGCTCAGCTTTTCGCTGGTTGGGTGCGACTGGCAGGTCAGTACGTAGCCGGCTTCGACTTCGTCGGGTTCCAGCGCGTAGTTCTCGGCCATGGTGACCGTACCGCAGGTGACCTTGGCACGGCAGGTGCCGCACACGCCGCCAGCGCAAGCGAACGGCACATCCGGACGCACGCGCAAGGCAGCGTTCAGCACGGTTTCGTTGGCCCGCACCGGCGACTTGACCTCGCCCTTCAGGCCGTCGAGGTTGAAGCTGATCTCGTAGCTTTCCTCATTCTCGTCCGCCACCACGGGACGGCCGATATGCCCTTGCGGCTTCGTCGGCTCGCCGGTGGTGAATAGCTCGAAACGGATCTTCTCGGCGGGAACTTCCAAGCTGGCCAGCTGGTCGCGGACCAACTGGACGAGCTCGAATGGGCCGCAGAGGAACCACTCGTCAACATTCGGTGCCTGGACCACGCTGGTCAGCAGCGTGGTGAGCTTCTCTGCGTCGATGCGGCCCGAAAGCAACGGGGAAATGCGCTGTTCGCGGCTGAGCACGTGGTGCAGTGCCAGCCGGGATGTGTAGCGGTCCTTCAGGTCCGCCAGTTCCTCCAGGAACATGACGTCCATGGCGGCCTTGTTCGCGTAGATCAGGTCGAAGCGGGTGTGGTCATTGGCTTCGAGGATCGTGCGGGCAATGGCCAGCACCGGGGTAATGCCCGAGCCGGCGGCGACGGCCACGAAACGGTCCTGCGCTTTAGTGTCGATGGTCGACGGGTTATTGATCTGGGTGAGCTTGTGCTTGGAAATGAAAGCGCCGGCAGGGCTCATCACATCGATCTGGTCCCCTGCGGCCAGGGACTCGTTGGCCCAGGTGGAGAACAGGCCGCCCAGGTCGCGCTTGATCGCCACCTTGATCTCGTCGCCCTTCGGGGCGGCGCAGATCGAGTACGAACGGCGCAGTTCGACCAGCTCGCCTTCGGCGTTGGGGATTTCCTTGCGCAACGCCACGTACTGGCCTGCGACGTAGTCGTATTCCTCGCTCAAGTCGCCAGGGATGGCGAAGCTGACTTCAATTGAGTCCTTGGTCAACCGGCGCACATTCGAGACGGTGAGCCGATGGAAGGATGCTCGGCGTCGGGTGGGAGTGGTTTGTTCGGTCATGAGAGCACCTTGAAGTAGTCGAAGGGTTCCAAGCAGTCTTTGCAGGTGTAGAGCGCCTTGCAGGAAGTCGAGGCGAAGCGGGCCAGCTCCCGGGTGTTCAGCGAGTGGCACCGCGGGCATTTCACGCTCATGCCCAGGGTGACGCGGCCTGCGTGGCCCTGGCCGGTCGGTGGGGCAATCCCGTACTCTTCGAGCTTGGCCTTGCCTTCCGCGGTCATCCAGTCCGTTGACCACGCCGGGCTCAGCACCAGCTTGACGTCAACCTTTTCATATCCGGCGTCTGCGAAGGCGGTGTACAGGTCGCCATTGATGGCATCCATCGCCGGGCAACCTGAATAGGTCGGGGTGATGACTACCTGCACGGTTCCGTCCTCAGCCATGTCCACCTCGCGCAGGATTCCCAGGTCCGCGATGGATAGCACCGGAATTTCCGGGTCGGTCACCTGGGAGGCGATAGCGAACAGGTCCTTGGCGCCAGCGATCGTCTTGCTCAAGACTGCTTCCCCCTTTTCGGGCAAAAATGTTGCGTAGTTACCAGCTGGCACCGGGATGCTTGCGAGCGAGAACTTGCATCTCTGCCAGCAGGTAGCCCAGGTGCTCCGAATGCTCGCCGCGGCGTCCGTAGGCCATGGCCTGTCCGGTAGCAGGAATCTCCAGTCCGGCGTCGGCCAATACCGCAGTGATTTCTTCATCCCATGCACCGCGCAGGGTGGAGGGCAGCACGGCGATATCCGCAAGGTCCTGGTGGACTTCCTCATCACGGAACATCTCATCGACGTACGGCCAGAGGATTTCCAGGGCATGGCGCATCTTGGACGCTGATTCCTCGGTCCCCAGGCCCAGGCGGATGGTCCACTGGATGGCGTGGTCGCGGTGGTAGTCGACTTCCTTGACTGCCTTGGCCGAGATGGCGGCCAAGGTTTCGTCCTTGGACTGCGCCAGCTGCTTGTAGAGCAGGTTCTGGAAGATCGAAACGATCAGCTGGCGGATGATGGTCACGCCGAAGTGGCCGTTGGGCTGTTCGACAATCCACAGCGAAGTGAATTCTTCTTCCTCGCGCCAGTAGGCCAATTCGTCTTCGGTCTTGTCCCAGGCCAGTCCGGCGTAGGTCAGGAACGAGCGGGCGTGGCCCAGGATATCCAGGGCGATATTGCCCAGGGCAACATCTTCTTCCAGTTCCGGAGCGCGGGAAATCCAGTGCGACATGCGCTGCGCCAGGATCAGGGCATCGTCGCCCAGGGTCAGCGCGTAGCGCGCAACCTCTTCGCTTGGCTTGACGCCGTCCACGGCGATGTCCTCCGGACGCAGGGCATTGCCCGGGGTGACGCGGGTGGCCGAGGCAAGCGCGTCGCCGAAGCTATCGAGCGCATCGTCGAGTTCTTCGTGCTTCACAGGTGCTTCACTCCCTCGCTGGCCTTGTAATAGGTCGCGTGGCGGTAGTCCTTGCCCTGCGGGGATTCGAAGAAGGAATCCTTTTCACCGGGGTCGGAGCTGATGATGTCCGAGGACTCTACGACCCATAGCGAGACGCCTTCATTGCGGCGGGTGTACAGATCGCGGGCGTTGCGCAGTGCCATCTGCTGATCCGGTGCATGCAGGGATCCGGCGTGGACGTGCGAGAGTCCTCGGGACGATCGGACGAATACTTCCCACAGGGGCCAATTGCTCTGTTGGCTCATGCTAGGCGACCTCACTTCGTGCTTGTTTTGCTGCGTATGCTGCGGCGGCTTCTCGGACCCAGGCACCTTCGCGGTGCGCTTCACGGCGGCGTTCCAGCCGCTGCGCGTTGGCCGGGCCATTGCCCTTGATCACTGCCATGAATTCATCCCAGTTCAAATCCTTGTGGATCCACTGCTTCTTTTCTTCATCGAAGTGCAGCTGGGGATCCGGCAGGGTCAGGCCAAGGACCTTGACCTGCTCGGCGATCATGCCAACGAAGCGCTGGCGCAGTTCGTCATTGGAGAAACGCTTGATCTTCCAGGCCATGGACTGCTGGGAGTTCGGCGACTGGTCATCTGGCGGACCGAACATCATCAGCGACGGTTCGTAGAAGCGGTTGATGGCGTCCTGGGCCATCTTCTTCTGCGCGTCGGTGCCGCGGGAGAGCGAGAGCAGGATTTCGAAGCCCTGGCGCTGGTGGAAGGATTCTTCCTTGCACACGCGCACCATCGCACGGCCGTAAGGGCCGTAGGAGGCGCGGCACAGCGGAACCTGGTTGGCGATGGCCGCACCATCGACCAGCCAGCCGATAGCACCCATATCCGCCCAGGTGCGTGCAGGGTAGTTGAAGATCGAGGAGTACTTGGCCTTGCCGGAGAGCAGCTGCTCGTTGTACTCGTCGCGGGTGGTGCCCAGGGTCTCGGCAGCCGAGTAGAGGTAGAGCCCGTGCCCGGCTTCATCCTGCACCTTGGCCATCAGAATGGACTTGCGCTTCAGCGACGGAGCGCGGGTGATCCAGTTGGCCTCAGGCTGCATGCCGATGATTTCGGAGTGCGCGTGCTGGGAGATCTGGCGGCTGAGGGTCTTGCGGTACTTCTCAGGCATCCAGTCGCGTGGCTCGACGCGGGAGTCCTGATCGATCAAGGCGTCGAAACGCGCTTGGGACTGCTCTTCTTCGTAGCTCGGGACGGCACTCAGTCCCGGCTCCTGCGGTGTGGTCGGGGCCATGGGTTCACCTCATCGAAAACAAATTACATACTGACCGTTCGTTCAGTATGTCAGAGTGCGTTCGATCACGTCAACACCAACCCCCTCCGGGCACAACAAAACCCCGGGAAAGAATTCCCGGGGTTTCCTTGAAGCTGGGGATTAGGCGTTAGCCAGCGCCTTTTCCGACTTCTTACCCTTGAATATCAGCGCATCAAGCGAGATGCGGCCTGGGCCAGTCAAGAGCAGTGCCAGCGCGCCGGCAGCCAGTGCCAGGACAAGCTCGAAGCCGCCATTTTCCACGAACACGCCACCTGAGGCATGAACCATGAACAGGGCGGCAATCATCTGCAGGCCCAGCAGGCCAGCGAAGACGCGGGTCAGCAGGCCAAGGATGATCGCGGCGCCGCCTGCGATCTCCAGGGTTGCCGCCACTGGAGCAATCAAGCCGGCAGCAGGAACGCCCATCTGGCCAAAGGCCGCAGTGGTGCCCTCGATGGTGAACTGGAAGTACTTCTGCCAGCCATGAGCCAGGAAGAGGAAGCCGAAGGCCAAGCGAAGCAGGGTACGCGCAGCGGTCTGCAGGGCCGGGTTGTTTTCCAGAGCGGACATATTTTAACTCCTAGTGATTGGGGCACGGGAAGATCCCGTGTGGCTACTGCTCCAACCCTACAAGGGAATAAGTTGAACCTTCAAGCATATGAAGGTTTTTGTCCCGTAAGCTTCGTCACGAAAAAACCGTGCTGCCCGCAACCAGTTTCACCTGGTCGTGGACAGCACGGTTTTCCGCTGGCTTGGCGGTACGGCTCAGAGAACCTTGGACAAGAAGTCCTGGGTACGCGCCTGCTGCGGGTTGCCGAACAGCTGTTCGGGCGCACCCTGCTCGCAGACAACACCATCAGCCATGAAGACCACGCGGTCAGCGACTTCGCGCGCAAAGCCCATCTCGTGGGTCACCAGAACCATGGTCATGCCGGTGTCGGCCAGCTCCTTGATAACCTGCAGCACTTCGCCGACCATCTCCGGGTCAAGAGCGCTGGTAGCCTCGTCGAAGAGCATGATGCCAGGGGCCATGGCAAGCGCGCGGGCGATGGCCACACGCTGCTTCTGGCCGCCAGAGAGCGAGGCCGGACGGGCGTTGGCCTTCTCGCGCAAGCCCACGCGTTCCAGCAGCTCAAGTGCGCGCTCCCGGCCTTCCGCCTTGCTCATCTTCTTGAGCTCGACCGGCGCCAGCATGATGTTCTCTGCCACGCTCATATGCGGGAACAGGTTGAAGTGCTGGAACACCATGCCTACATGGCGGCGCACCTCATTGATGTCCACCTTGGGGTCGGTGACATCAAAGCCATCGACAACCACCTTGCCCGAGGTAATGTCCTCAAGCTTGTTCAGGCAACGCAGCAAGGTGGACTTGCCGGACCCCGAAGGTCCGATCACGCACACCACTTCGCCTTCGCGGACATCCATGTCGATGCCCTTGAGGACATTGTTGGAGCCAAAGGACTTGTGCAAGTCCTTGACCTGGATCTTCACGTTGGAGCTTTGCTCGGTTACGGTGCTCACTTGTTGAACCTCCGATCGGCATAATTTGCCAATTTGGTCAGCGCCATAATGGCAATGAAGTAGATAATGCCCACGATCAGCAGCGTCTCAGTGACACGGAAGTTCGCCGCGTAGATCTGCTGGCCCTGGTAGAGCAGCTCGGTGAAGCCGATAGCCAGCAGCAACGAGGAGTCCTTCAGGCTGATGATCAACTGGTTGATCAGTGACGGGGTCATCATCTTGAAAGCCTGCGGGATCACGACCTTCTGCATCGACTTGCCATAGCCCAGGCCCAGCGAACGGGACGCTTCAAGCTGCCCTGGATCCACCGACTGGATACCGCCGCGAACGATTTCGGCGACATAGGCACCGGCGTTCAGCGACAGGGTCAGCACGCCTGCAGTCCAGACGCTGATCTCCCAGCCGGTCAGCTGCGGCAGGCCGAAGTAGAACATGAAGGCCCAGAGCAGCAACGGGGTGCCGCGGAAGATGTTCACGAAGGTCGTGGCGATGCCGCGCAGCACGATGTTCCCGGAGATCTTCATGAAGCCGAAGACCAGGCCCAATGCCATGGCAATGGCGAAGGAAATCGCGGTCACCAGCAGGGTGTGCCACAGACCGGTCATCAATGCGGGAATGGACTTGACCAGCAGGTCGAAGAAGTTGCTTGGCGCCGCTGCGGTCGGGTCGGCAAGGTAGGAGTCCAGGATCTGCTGGTACTCGCCGTTGGCCTTCAGCTCGGCCAAGCCGTCGTTGAACGCTGCCAGCAGCGCGGTGTTCTCGCCCTTGTTCACGGCGAAGCCATAGGAACCGCCCGGGACCTTGTCGGTGACGGTCTTCAGGCCATTGCCCTGGGCAATGCCGTAGGCCAGCACCGGGTAGTCATCGAAGACGGCAACGGCAGAACCGGCCTTGACCGATTCGTACATGGTGGCCGACTGGTCCAAGGACTTGACCTGGAAGCCGTATTCCTCGGCGATGGACTTTGCATAGCTTTCGCCCTCGGCGCCGGTCTTGGCGACAACGGTCTTGCCTTCCAAGTCCTCGTAGCTGGTGATCTCGTCATTGCCGGCAGCGACAGCCATCTGCACGCCGGACTCGAAGTACGGCTCGGAGAAGTCGTAGATCTCCTTGCGCTCGTCGGTAATCGACATGCCGGCGATCACGCCATCCACCTGGTTGGAGGAGAGGGCGGCCAAAGCGGCGTTGAAGCCCAGGGACCTGATCTCGACTTCAAAACCCTGGTCTTCGGCAATGGCGCGCAGAAGATCCATGTCGATACCGGTCAGCTCGCCGTTCTGGCGGAACTCGAAGGGCGCGAAAGTCGTATCCGTGCCGATGACGTAGGTCTGGCCCTCGACGCTTTCACTGCCTTGGGCCACGGCCGAGGGTGCCCCGACGACCAAGGCCATCAAACCGATGGCAGCCGCGGCTATCCATCGGGCCAGGCGCCCTGTGGGGGCAGCTGTTCTTTTCTTTTCCACTGATGTATCGCTTTCTCGTACTGAAGGGCGAATGGCCCAAGGTGCAGATGATACGTTCTGCCTGCAAGCCTAGGACTTATAAAGCCTAGCCGGTACCCCGCGACTCGCCTGCACTTGCATCGTTATCGGTTTGAAACCGCTGTTCTGTCCGCGCTGAGCATAGCTGCACCCGCATAGCACGGCAGTGGGATTGAATAGGGGTATGACTCCAGAATCGTTGACCGCCAATGCACCGCGTGCCGCAAAGCTGCCCACCACCCGCAGCTTCCACGGCGATGACTTCATCGACAACTACGAGTGGCTGCGGGAGAAAGCCAACCCGGATGTCATCGCGCATCTGACCGCAGAAAACGAGTACACCGACACCATTACCGCTAGCCAGCGGCCGCTGCGCGATGCCTTGTTCAGCGAGATCAAGGCACGCACCGTTGAAACCGACTTGTCGGTTCCAGTGCGCCGCCGCGGCTGGTGGTACTTCACCCGTTCGGCCGAAGGCAAGCCCTACACCATCCAGTGCCGCGTCAAGGCATCGGACACCGGGGACCTGGTTGCCGACTGGACTCCCCCGGTCATCGACGCGGAAACTGCATTGCCAGCCGAAGAGGTGCTGCTCGATGGCAACGCCTTAGCCGAAGGGCAGCCGTTCTTCTCGCTCGGCGGCATGGCGTTGAATGAAGCAGGCAACTTGCTTGCCTACTGTGTCGATAATGCGGGCGATGAGCGATTCACCCTTTTCATCAAGGACCTGGACACCGGCCTGCTGCTGAGCGACACCATTGAAGGAGTGTTCTACGGCCTGGCCTTCTCCCCCGATTCTTCAACGGTTTTCTACACGGTGGTTGACGAAACCTGGCGGCCGCACCAGATTCGCGCTCACCTGCTGGGGACCCTCCCAACGCAGGACAAGATCATTTTCGAGGAAAATGATCCTGGCATGTGGCTCGGCTTCGATCTGAGCCCGGACCGCAACACCCTGATGATCTCCAGCGGCAACTCCGAATACGCCGAAACCAGCATGCTGGATCTGGCCGATCCTTCGGCTGCCGTGACCTTGCTGGTGCCGCGCTCCTTGCGCCTGCTGCACGGAATCGACCTGATGCCGGGCGCGGGCCAGGCATTGATCACCCACGACCACCAGGCACCGAACAACATGGTGTCGCTGGCCTCCCTGGACCAGCTGGGCGAAAACGCCGACCCGGCGCACTGGCAGACCGTGGTGGCCCACGAGGACACGGTCAAGATCGAAGGCACCGCGCTGACCGGTTCGCACGTGGTGCTCTCGGTGCGCCGAGATACCTGCGAGCGCGTGCAGCTGATCGCCTTGGACGGATTGGGCACCAGAGCCCAGCAGCCAGCCATTGAACCGGATTTCGATGATGAGCTGTTCACTGCCTCGGCGACCTTTGCCGAGCTGGATGCTCCGTTGATCCGCATCGGCTACACCGCAGACTTCACCCCGGCCCGCGTATACGACCTGTGGCTCCAGGACCAGTCGCTGGTGCTGCGCAAGCAGACCCCGGTGAACCACTTCGATCCTGCCAAGTACCTGTCCACCCGCGAGTGGGCCACCGCGGCCGATGGCGCCAAGGTCCCCTTGACCATCATGCGCCGTGCCGACCTGGATACCTCGGTTCCCCAGCCGGTGCTGATCTACGGTTACGGTTCCTACGAGGCCTCCATGGATCCTGGTTTCGGCATCCCCCGCTTGAGCGTGCTCGATCGCGGCGTGGTCTTCGTCATTGCCCACGTGCGCGGCGGCGGCGAGCTGGGCCGCGACTGGTACCTGCAAGGCAAGAAGCTGCACAAGAAGAACACCTTCACCGACTTCATTGATTCCACCCAGTACCTGCTCGATTCCGGGTGGGCCGATCCGCAGCGCATCGCCGCCCTGGGCGGTTCGGCCGGCGGACTGCTGATGGGCGCCATCGCGAACATGGCTCCGCAGCTGTATACAGCGATCATCGCCCAGGTGCCGTTCGTCGATGCCTTGACCTCCATCCTGGATCCAGAGCTTCCGCTCTCGGCACTGGAATGGGAAGAATGGGGCAACCCGATCGAGAGCAAGGAGGTCTACGACTACATGAAGTCCTACACTCCCTACGAAAACGTCACAGCACAGGATTACCCGAAGATCGCTGCGGTCACCTCGCTCAATGACACCCGTGTACTGTATGTGGAGCCAGCTAAATGGGTGGCCAAGCTGCGGGAAGTCGGTACCGGACAGGCCCCGATTGTGCTGAAGACCGAAATGGATGGCGGCCACGGCGGCGCTTCGGGACGTTACGAGTCCTGGAAGGCCCGCGCGTGGGACTACGCCTTCGCCTTGGACGCCCTGGGATGCACCGACGAAATCTAAGCAGCAAAGGAACGGCGGCCATGCACCACATCAAGATCAGCGACTACCGCAATGACCCTGCGATTCGCCGCTTGCTGGTGCTGGCCGCCGAACCTGCCAACGAGCAGGCGCTTGAAGCGCTGCTCGATGAATGCGAAGGCCTTGAGGTGCTTGCCATCGCCACTGCCGCGGGCGATATTGCGGCACTGGCCGCCTACCGGCACAGCGGCAAATACGCGGTGTGCGTTGAATACTTGGCCGTTGAAACATCCCACCAGGGCCGGGGTCTGGGCTCGAGGCTGCTCGCTGAGCTGCGCGACTGCCACGAGAAGAACATTTGGGCCACCACTGCAGAGGATGCGGTGGGTTTTTACCGCTCGCTGGGTTGCGTTGTTTCGCAGTCTTCTGCCGACCCGCGCTGGCCGGATGCCCGGCGGTACCTGTGCACCTTGCCCTTCTACCCGCTGCTCACCGGCCAGCCAGATGAAGATCCGGAATACGAGGCCGTGGGTGGAGAGCTGACGCGCGGCCTCATTGAGATTGCCGAGCCATCGAAGCAATGGGCCAGTCACTTCCACCGCCTGCACCATCGAATCGCCAGTGCCCTGGGGGCCACCGCGTTGGCCATTGAACACACCGGCTCGACATCCGTCCCGGATCTGCCCGCCAAGCCGATCATCGACATCGTCTTGCTGGTCCCCGACGCGGATCAGGAAGCGTCCTACGTTCCGGCGCTGGAATCCAGCGGCATGCTTCTTTGGCACCGTGAACCTGGCTGGTATGGCCACCGCATGCTCAAGCCCGCTGCCGGTTCGCGGCTCCCCGAGGCCAATATCCATGTCTTCAGTGCAGGAAGCCCCGAGTATCTGCGACTCGTGATTTTCCGCGAGCATCTGAAACACCATGAAGCCGACCGTTTGGCATACGCCGCGGTAAAGCGGGAAGCCGCCCGCGCACTGGCTGCAAGCGGCGGCGAGAACGGCCTGGTCATGGACTACAACCGGATCAAGGAACCTTTCATCCTTGACGTCCATCAACGAATTTTCACTGCCTGAATCCGCTGCGCTTCATCGCTGAAACAGTACCGCCAATACGGTCGCATAACTTGACTTAGCTCACATAATGTTATTACCTAATGATCGTTCGGTAAATAATTCGGCGAAGGAAGACGATGAGCCAAACGCAGGTAGGAAATTCGGTCCCGCACGCCATTCTCCGCAATGACTACGCCACCCAGTGGATGGGCATCGAAGTCGTCGAGGTCTCCGACGGCCACGCAGTCATCACCATGGCGCTCCGGCAGGAAATGCTCAACGGTTTCGGCATTGGCCACGGCGGAATGATCTTCGCTCTGGCAGACACCGCGTTCGCGCTGAGCTGCAATCCGCAGGAAGGCTCCGACGAGACCATCACGGTCGCTTCCGGCGCCGACGTCAACTTCCTCAAGCCAGCCATTCCCGGACGAGTGCTGACTGCCACCGGCAACCGGGTCTCGCAGCAAGGCCGCAGCGGGATCTACGACATCAAGGTGACCCAGCCAGCGGTCGACGGTTCAATTGAAACCGTCGCAGAGTTCCGCGGACGATCGCGCACCGTCCCGAAACCGAAGAACCGCTAAGCACCCTGCCCACTCGACACGAAAGTTTTAGCATGTCCCAGAACACCGACCGCGACAGCCTTCCGAATCCGCTTGATCCGGAAGAAACCATGAGCCGTGAGCAGATCGAAGCGATCCAGCTGACCCGCTTGAAGGAAAGTCTGCACCATGCTTACAACAACGTTCCGTACTACAAGGCGAAGTACGATGCCGCTGGCGTGCACCCGGATGACCTGGAGGAACTGAGCGACCTCGCCAAGTTCCCCTTCACCGACAAGGAAGATCTGCGCAAGAACTACCCTTTCGGCATGTTCGCCGTTCCGCAGCATGAGGTCGCCCGCATCCATGCCTCCTCGGGTACCACTGGCCAGCCCACCGTGGTGGGCTACACCAAGAAGGACCTGGAGGACTGGGCCAAGCTCGGCGCCCGCTGCCTGCGCTTGGCCGGAGTCAAGCCAGGCTGGAAGGTCCACAACGCCTACGGCTACGGGCTGTTCACCGGCGGACTGGGCGCGCATGCCGCTGCCGAGTACCTCGGGGCCACTGTGATCCCCATGTCCGGTGGCCAGACCGACAAGCAGATTTCGCTCATCCAGGATTTCGAGCCTGATGCGATCCTGTGCACTCCGACCTACCTGTTGACCATTGGCGATGCCATGCAGCGCAAGGGCCTTGATCCGCGGTCCACCTCGCTGAAGGTGGCCGTCCTCGGTGCCGAGCCATGGACCGAAGAGATGCGCCACGAACTGGAAGAGATGTTCGGCATTACCGCCTGCGACATCTACGGCCTGTCCGAGGTCATGGGCCCCGGGGTGGCCGGCGAATCCGGCGACCGCAAGGATGGAAGCCATATCTGGGAAGATCATTTCCGCCCCGAAATCATCGATGCTTTCGATGAGACCAGGATTCTGCCCGATGGCGAGCACGGAGAATTGGTCTTCACCTCGCTGACCAAGCAGGCCCTGCCGATCATCCGCTACCGCACCCACGATTTGACCCGCCTGATGCCTGGCACCAGCCGCCCCGGACACCGTCGCATGGGACGCATCACTGGCCGCAGCGATGACATGATCATCTTGCGTGGCGTGAATTTGTTCCCAAGCCAGATCGAAGAATTGATCCTTAAGGTGCCGAGCTTGTCGCCGCACTTCCAGCTGATCCTGACTCGTCCGGATCGCATGGACCAGCTGGCAGTGAAGGTGGAGCGCCGCGGTGAAGCGTCCATGGCGGATGCAACCACCGGCGCCAAGGAACTGGCCAAGCTGATCAAGATCCACGTCGGCTCTTCCTGCGCCATTGACGTCGTCGAACCAGAATCGCTGGAACGCTCCATGGGCAAGCTCAAGCGCATCTACGACATGCGCAATAACTAGCCTCCGCCGGGACATGGGATAATCAACTAATCATGGAAACTACCGATACTGCCAACCGTCCGGCCAAGCGCGGCCGCCCTGGTTATGATCAAGAAACCGTTTTGCGCATTGCTGTCGAGGCATTCAACGAATACGGCTACGATGCAACCTCCATGGGCAAGCTCGCTGACCGCCTGGGTATCAGCAAATCCGCGATTTACCACCATGTCCCGTCGAAAGAGGACCTGCTGCGCCTGGCGTTGGATGAGGCGCTGATTCCCCTGGAGGCGGTGATCGCCGAGGTCCGCTCGCATGAGGGTACCGCGGATGAGCGTCTGGAATTCTTCCTGCGCGCAACCTTCAGGATCCTGCTGGCCAAGCGTTCCTACGTGACCTTGTTGTTGCGCCTGCGTGGCAACACTGATCTGGAGCGCCAGGCGCTGGAACGCCGCCGCGCAATGGACCGCCAGCTGGCAGAATTGGTGACTGCCGCGCAGTCGGATGGCAAGTTGCGTGCTGACTTGGAACCTCGGGCTACCGCCAGGCTGCTTTTCGGCTTGATCAACTCAGTGGTGGACTGGTACCGCACTGACGGGCCAATCGACGGACCCGAGTTGGAGGACCAGGCTGTTTCGCTGCTCTTCAACGGCCTGCATACCGCCGGCGCCTGATTCCAAGGCCAGGCTCCCCGTATCGGGGGGGG
>NZ_JBLVOC010000005.1:129249-130177 GCF_053543575.1 Glutamicibacter sp. AGC84 | reverse complement strand
CCCCCCCACGTCGTTAACCAAGCTGGGCGTCCGCTGCAATGTGGCGCAGCCAACCTTGTAATCTTGCCGTCCTCACAGAAATCACCGTTAGCATCGAAGGGGTGCTTTAGCACCTGTCATTCTCGATCAACCAAGTGAAGAGCGCTGTGGATTCCATCTTAGAAACCCTTTTCATGGCTACCGCCGACAGCAGTAGTTCCTTTGTCCAGATTTTGCTCTCGGCTGCGAGCATGCTGCTCGTCTTCGTCTCCGCAGCACTGCTGGCGCACCGCAACGACCTGGGTTGGTGGACCCTGATCCTGGGTGTCTTCGTTGGCCCGGTCATTTCTTCGATGCAGTTCGACCTGCTGGGCCTGATCTACGCCGTTCCGCTGCTGCTGATCGCAATCTTCGGCCTCTGGCGCTTCTCCCGCTACGAGCTCAAGGGCAAATTCACCCGCATGGTCACTGGCACCCCGGTGACCGTGTGGTCCGCGATTGGACTGCTCGTAGGCTTGATCCTGCTGGTCGCCTTGCGCTTCGGCCCGTTCCTGTTCAATGGCGGCTTCATGAGCGCGACCCCGGAAATCTGGGTCCTGTACTTCGCTGATTCGGCCCTCTTCGCCTCATTTGTCATGGTTGCCCGCGGCGTGCGTGCCGGCTGGCTGGTGCTGGCCGTGGCGGCCATCGCCGATCTGGTCGTGTACTTCCTGATCTCCCCGATGCTGGGCATGATGGGCCTCTTCGTATTCATCGCCCTGGCAGCCTTGTACGGCTTCTTCCTATGGCGCAATCTGCCAGCCGCCGGCCAGGCCGGTCAAGGCATTGCAGAGCTCTCCGAGGCCGAGCTGGCACTGGACGCCGCCAAGGAAGCTACCTTGGCGAAGCTGAACAAGCAGCACGGAAGCAACGGCGTTTCCTAGGCTTCGCAAAAATGGCGTTGGACCAC
>NZ_JBLVOC010000005.1:125167-129229 GCF_053543575.1 Glutamicibacter sp. AGC84 | reverse complement strand
GTGGCCCAACGCCATTTCTTGTTTCCCGCGAAGGGGTCAGCCGGACTTAGCCGTTCCAGTTGGCATAGGTCGAGTCGGTCTTTTCAACCAAGGTCAGCACGTCGTAGGTGGCGACCAGTTCATCGTTCTGGTTGTGCAGCACCGCATCCCAAGCAACCTCGCCGTATTCGTCGGTGACGCGCGGGGTGATTTTCTTGGCCGTCAGGGTGACGCGAATCGAGTCGCCGGCAGCTACAGGGGTGATGAATCGCAGTGATTCAAGGCCGTAGTTGGCCAAGACGGGTCCCGGAGCAGGCTCCACGAACAGTCCCGCAGCCCAGGAAACCAGCAAGTAGCCGTGGGCCACGATCCCCGGGAAGAACGGGTTGGCTTCGGCGGCGGCCTGATCGGTGTGCGCATAGAAGGTATCGCCGGTTTCGTGAGCGAATTCGGTGATCTTCTCCAAGCTGACTTCACGCAGATCCGAGACGAAACCGTCACCGATCTTCAGCTCAGCCAGCGACTTGCGGAACGGGTGGACGTTCTGCGGCTTGCCGCCAAACTGCTGGCTGCCAGCAAGGGACTGCTGGGCACCGGTATGCCAGACGCCGCTCAGCGCGGTGATCATGCTGGGCGAGCCCTGCACCGCGGTGCGCTGCATGTGGTGCTTGACCGAGCGGATGCCGCCCAGTTCTTCGCCGCCTCCTGCCCGGCCTGGACCGCCATGGACCAGATGCGGAACCGGAGAGCCGTGGCCGGTGGTGGACCGTGCGGTTTCGCGGTTCAGGATGTGCACGCGCCCGTGGTGCGCGGCGATGCCCAAGGACAGGGCGCGCATGGCTTCGGCGTCATTGGTGCACACGGTTGCGACCAGCGAGCCGGCGCCCATGGCAGCCAGTTCCACGGCCTCGTCAACGCTGCTGTAGCCGATGACGGAACTGACAGGGCCGAAGGCTTCGCGCGAGTGCACCATCGGGTTGCGCGCGTCGTTCCAGCGAAGGACCACTGGGGACATGAAGGCTCCGCCTTCTGCCACGGCGTTCTTTTCGGGAGCAACACGTACCGCAGGGGCATCCAGGCGGCCGTAGGCCAGCTCGCCGCCGGCAGCGATCATGTCCTCGACGGCCCCGCGCACATCGGCCAGCTGTTCCAGCGAAGCCAGGGCACCCATGGTGACGCCCTCAACTCGAGGATCGCCGATGACCACGCGTTCATCGATGCGCTTGCCGACGGCCGAAATGACCGCATCCACCTGTGCTGCGGGCACGATGTTGCGGCGGATGGCGGTGCATTTCTGGCCGGCCTTCGACGTCATTTCATTGACGACAACCTTGACGAAAGCGTCGAATTCCGGGGTGCCTTCCACAGCGTCGGGGCCGAGGATGGCTGCATTCAGGGAATCGGTTTCAGCCGCGAAGCGCACGCCTCCGTCGATAACGTTGCGGTGCGACTTGAGCTTGCTTGCGGTGGATGCCGATCCGGTGAAGGCGAACATATCGCGGTAGTCCAGGTGGTCCATGATGTCGCGAGCAGAGCCGGAAAGCAGCTGCAGCGAACCCTCTGGAAGGATGCCCGAGTCCAGCATCATGCGCACAGCCGCTTCGGTGAGGTACCCGGTGGGGGTTGCCGGCTTGACGATTGTCGGCACACCGGCGATGAAGGCCGGTGCGAACTTCTCGAGCATCCCCCAGACAGGGAAGTTGAAGGCATTGACCTGGACGACTACGCCGGCCATCGCGGTGTAGATGTGGGTGCCAATGAAGGAACCGTCCTTGCTCAGCGGCTCGGTGGGGCCATCGAGGATCACGTTGGAATTGGGCAGTTCGCGCCGGCCCTTGGAAGAG
Organism: Glutamicibacter sp. AGC84; assembly: GCF_053543575.1. NCBI lineage: Bacteria > Bacillati > Actinomycetota > Actinomycetes > Micrococcales > Micrococcaceae > Glutamicibacter > Glutamicibacter sp. AGC84. Next base: position 127,406 of record NZ_JBLVOC010000005.1, on the reverse strand, counting down.
AAGGTGAACAGCACGCCAATGCCACCGTCGATGTCCACCATAGAGTCGATTTTGGTGGCACCGGTCTTGAAGGAAACCTCGTACAGGTCCTTGCGCCGCTCATTGAGGTACAGCGCTAGTTCCTTGAGCTTGAGCGCCCGCTCATGCAAGGAGAGCTTGGCTAGTTCGCGCTGGCCGGTCTGTCGTCCGTATGCCACGGCGCCAGCAACATCCAAGTTGTCCTTGGTGACGGTGACCAGCACTTCGCCGGTATTGGCGTCGCGGACCTCGGTTCCGCCTTGTGCCGCTGGGCTGTGCCAGTTCCCCGCGATGTAGCTGGGTACTACGGTGATCTGTTCTGTCGTCATTGACGCAATTCCTTCCTGAACGGTCGGTCAGTATTACCGTTAACCATAGCAGGAAGGGGTGATCGAGGACACTTGCGCGCCTCGCTGCTTCGCCAGCGTTCCCTGGCTCTTAGCGTGCCAGCTGGCGCAGGCGCTCCACGGCGTTCTCGCTCATTCCCTGGTCCAGCAAATACCTCCGCGTGGACCCGAGCCACCTGAGGAAATTCTCCAGTTCGCCAGCTCGGCCACGAATGATTTCCCGCAGCTGCTCTTCACTGCGGTAGCTCTCGTACGGGTGCTTGCGAGGGGAAATGCGATGCCACTCATTGATCCCCCTGACCGCGAGTTCATCATGGAGCAGGATCTGGCCATCCAAGCCAGCCAGCTGAAGCAGCATTGTGGCTATCAATCCCGATCGGTCGCGTCCAGCCGAGCAGTGGACCACCGTGCCCTGATCCGCGGTCGCGAGGCTCTCGAACACTGCCCGCAGGTGGTCGCCGAATTCCTCGCACACCAGCTGGTACATCCCGGTGTGATTCATGTACGGCACCGCCACCGACTCGAAACGTTCATTGCCTGGCGATTCCAGCGGCAGGTTCACCAGCTCGATCCCTGCGAGGCTTGCCGCGGGCACCGCTGGGTCATGCTCGCGACGGCGGATTTCATCCGGGTTGCGCAGGTCGATGACTCTATTGACGCCAGCAGCGTGCATTTGCTGCCAGCCCTCAGCCGTCAGCCACTCATGCCTGCCCATGCGGTAGAAGGCTCCGCAGATATGCCGCGCATTAACGGCTCCGCTCCAGTCCAGGTCCCCGGCTTGCTTGCGGTAGGTAAGGCTGTGGCTCATAAGCCTATTGCAACACATTGCCCGGCTGTTGTATTGTTCTAGTCATTGGCAAACGTCAATCAGTCTATTGAAGGAGGGGTAACGATGATTGCTTACCGCCTGAACAAGCCATTTCCCCCTTCTCCCAAGGACTACTTCCAATGCATTTTCCAGCTGGCCTCGAGGCCGCAAATTCGCCACTGATCGCTGCTGCCTCCACGGAGGCCGATCAACAACTGAAATTCAGCAAGCACAAGCCGGTCTGGAACGACTCCGAGACCGGTGATCCGGCAAACGGCCAACGTTATTCGACATGGCCATTTATCGAGAAGGGCTTGCGCGGCCCCAAACCGTATCCGCACTGGCTCATCGAAGAGGCCGCAGCCATCGACACCGAGCTGGGCATCTTGAAAACGGGCAAAGAAGGCGATGTCTTCCTGCTGGAACGTGCCACCGAAGATCGCAGCAGCCTTCTGGCAGCAAAGCGCTATCGTTCGCGCGAGCAAATGCAGTTCAGCCGCTCGCAGTCCTATAGCGACGGGCGCTCCGCACGGCGTTCGCGTGATAACCGCGCTATCCGCAACAACTCCGCGTACGGCAAGCAGATCGCTGCCCTGCAGTGGGCCAACGCCGAATGGAGCTATTTGCTCCGTTGCTACGAGGCGGGCATACCTGTTCCCTACCCTGTGCAAATCGATGGCACCGAAATCCTCATGGAGTTCATTGCCGATCCAGACGATCAGCACGCGGCAGCGCCTCGCCTGCAGCAGCTCTCGCGCTTTGACCCGCGCCTCCCATCGCTATGGGACCAGCTCACCGGCGCACTGGAGAAATTTGCCGGGCTCGGCATCGCCCACGGAGACCTCTCCGCGTACAACATTCTTGTCTCCGGCGAAAGGCTAGTAGTAATCGATGTCCCGCAGTGCGTAGATCTTGCCGGCAACCCGAACGGCTTGGACTTCCTGCACCGTGATTGCGTGAATCTTTGCGATTGGTTCACTTCCAAGGGCTTGCCCAATGACCCCGATGAATTGTTCTCCTCGCTGATGAGCTACCTCTTCTGAGGACAGCCAGAACTGCGCGCGCC
>NZ_JBLVOC010000005.1:113966-125117 GCF_053543575.1 Glutamicibacter sp. AGC84 | reverse complement strand
CGCGCCTGCGACCAGCTTTCCGCCGCCTACTTCGCCCAGGAAGGCAGGACTTGGCGTCCCCAGGTGGCGTTCGTGACGATGGCGAAGGAGCCGTACCAGGCCAGGAATGCGGTGACCAGGCCCAACCAGCCTCCGAGTTCGTGTATCAGCGTGCTGCCGGTGAAGGCGCCGATAGTCAGGCAGATGAAGGCCGCGGTCAGCATGGTGAACACGGCAACCAGCACGCCATTGGTGCGCAGGGCGGCGACCGTCATGTAGGCGGTGAAAATGGTCCACCCTAGAAGGAATGCACCGAGGCCCGCCGGGCCCGCCGCCTGCGCTACCTCCGGGTTGGTTTCCAGCCACCAGAAGGCCATCCAGAACGCGCCATAGGAAGTGAACGCGGTGGCGCCGAAGACATTGCCTTTCGCGAATTCGATGACGCCAGCAATCAACTGGACCACGCCACCGTAGAATAGGGCAATCGCCAGGACAGCGGCGCCAGCTTCTGGAATGATCCCGGCGTTGGACAGGCTCAGCGCAAAGGTCGTCAGCGCAAAGGCGCCCAATCCCAGTGCCGCGGGGTCAGCCAGGCCCGGCTTGGCCGGTGCGGCTGGTGAGGCGATTCCAATGGGGTCTTCTCGGGTCAGCAGTGCGGTCATGGCGGATACTCCATCGTGTCAGCGGTCAATTCAATCCACGCAAGTGATGCCGATCACTTGCCTTTAGCAGGTATCCTAAATTGATGGTGAGTCGGATCACTACCATCTAAAGGAGGTAGCCGGTGACCACTGATTCTTCACACGAAATAGCCCTTTTGGACCGCACGCTCAATACTTTGGCGGCACGCACCGGCCTGCCAGTTGCCTTTGGCGGTTTCGCCCGGTCCACGGGTACGAAGCTGACTTGTTTCGCAGGAACCCGTACCGGTTCGCTGCGAGGCCTGGTGGTCAAGCCCGGTGAGGGCCTAGGCGGCTTGGCGCTATCGCGGCGTCAATTGGCAGCCACGGATTCGTACCACGAGACCCCGGAAATCATTCACAGCTATGACCGGGAAATTGGCGGCGAGGGAATACTGGCCTTGCTGGCAGTACCGGTCGTGGTTGACGACCAGGTGCGTGCGCTGATCTATGCCGGACTGAGAAACCGCCGGCAGCTGACCGATGGAATGCTGTCCGCCGCCGCAGCAGAGGCCCGCCGGCTCGCCTGGGAACTATCGGTCCATGAAGAGACCCAGAGGCGCATGGCGGTGCTCAGTGCCTCCGAACCGCAAGCCGCGCACCCCTCGGACATGGCATTGAGCCAAGAAGATTTCAATGCGCTCTACACCGAGCTGCGCGATATTGCGCGGATGGTGCAGGATCCGGAACTCGCCGCCCGGCTCAGCACGGCCAGCACGATGCTGCGCCCAGGGCAGGGGCCGGCGCCGCGGGCAATCGACGGCCCCTCGATCCTTTCGCCGCGTGAGCTGGATGTGATTTCCCATCTGGCACTGGGCAAGCGCAACGCCTTGATTGCGACGCATCTGGGATTAGCCGAAAGCACCGTCAAAAGCTATTTGGCCTCGGCCGTGCGAAAGCTGGGTGCCACGAATCGCTTTGATGTGGTGTTGCGCGCTCGCAGCCGGGGCCTGATCCCCTAGGCGGCCATTCCGGGGACCCCGGGACCCGGGCTACGAGCCTCGCAACTGGCTTCAGCCGTTTACCAGCTGTAGAAGCCCTGGCCGGTCTTGCGTCCGAGCTTGCCCTGGGCCACCAGGTCCTTGAGGATCTGCGGCGGAGCGAAACGCTCCCCCAGAGTCTCGTGCAGGTACTGGGCAATGCCCAGGCGCACATCCAAACCGACAATGTCGGTGGTCTTCAGCGGGCCGGTAGGGTGCTTGTATCCCAGGACCATCGCGTTATCGATGTCTTCGGCACTGGCTACGCCGTCCTCGACCATGCGCATGGCTTCCAAGGCGATAGCCACGCCCAAGCGGGAAGAAGCGAACCCGGGAGCGTCATTGACCACCACTGCAGTCTTGCCCAGTGCTTGAACCCATCCGCGCGATGCGTCCACCAGGGTCTTATCGGTCTGCTTGCCGATCACGACCTCGATCAGGGTGGAGGCGGGAACCGGGTTGAAGAAGTGCAAGCCCAGGAAGTTCGCGGGACGCTGCAATTCCTTGGCCAAGCCGCTAACCGACAGCGACGAGGTGTTCGAAGCGAGCACCGCCTCGGCGTTCAGCGCCTGCTCCACGGCCTGCAGGGAAGAAACCTTCAGATCCCAGATTTCCGGAACGGCTTCAACCACCAGCTGCGCGCTGGCGAACTGCTCGTAGTCGGTGCTGGTGGAGAAACGGGCCAAAACCTCTTCGCGGCTTTCGCTGATCTGGCCACGGGCAATGGACTTGTCCACGGATCCGGCTACGCGCTCATAGGCCGCCTGCGCCGCCTCGTCGTCGCGTTCAACAACGAGAACTGCGCTGCCGCTGGTCAAGAAGGCGTGGGCGATGCCTGCACCCATGCGTCCTCCGCCGAGCACGCCCATCTGCTGCGGCAACGCACCGGTGGTGAAGCTGGTTTGTGCGCTCATGGTTACTTCTTCTTTCGATCTAGGAATGCTTGCATGCGGTCGAACTTGGCTTGGGACTCGAAAAGCATGCCCTGGGCCAAGGTATCGATCACCGGATGGACTTCGCGCGGAGCATGGAAGACGGACTTGGTGATGCGCACCGCCAGCGGATCCTGGGCTGCTATGCGATCTGCCAAGGCATCGGCGGCGGCATCCAGCTCGGCAGCCGGATGCAGTTCGGTCACCAGGTTGGCGGCCAGGCATTGCTCGCCGGTGAGCACCTTGCCAGCGAGCAGGATTTCCTTGGCCAGCGGCTCGCCGACCAGTTCCTTCAGGCGCCAGGTGGCGCCTGCGGCGGCCATGATGCCCAGATTCGTTTCCGGGTTGCCCATGCGCAGCTCAGGGGTGCCGATGCGGAAGTCCGCGGCGTAGGCCAGTTCGGCGCCCCCGCCCAGGGCGAAGCCGTCCAGTGCCGCAACCACCGGCATCGGCAACTTGGCGATCCTGTCGAAGATGCCCGAGTTGATCCCGGCGAGCGCGTCATCCCGGCGGCGTTCGCGCAACTGGGAAATATCGGCTCCGGAAGCGAAGATGCCCTTGCGCCCCTTGGGATTCGCTTCGCTCGCTGCCTCTGCGGGGGTGCCAGCCATAATCAGGATCTTGGGATTCTTCTCCAGATAATCGCAGATGGTGTGCAGCTCGTCGACCATGGCCTGGTCAATGGCGTTGCGGACCGCTGGGCGGTGCAGGCGCACCCAGAGGCGGTCATCTGTTTCCGTCAGCTTGAGGGTGGTGAACCCGCTGTTCAAATCGCCCACTTCTAGACGCCTTCCAGCAAGATCGCGGTGCCTTGGCCCACGCCAACGCACATGGTGGCAATGCCCAGCTTGCGCTGCTCGGAAGCCAGCTCCCGTTCCATGCGGCCCAGCAGGGTGATGACAATGCGGGAACCGCTGGAACCCAGCGGATGGCCCAGCGAGATGGCGCCGCCGTCGCGGTTGACGATTCCTGCATCGACCCCCAGCTCGCGCATGCTGGCCAGGGACTGGCTGGCGAAGGCTTCATTGATTTCCATGGCACCGATCTGGTCAATGCCCAGTCCCGCGCGTTCAAGTACCTTGCGGGTCGCCGGGACCGGTCCCATGCCCATGATTTCTGGTTCCAGGCCCGCGGCCTGCCCATCGACGATTCGGGCGCGCGGCGCCAGCCCGTACTTCTTGATGGCCCGTTCGGAGACTACGAGGATTGCCGACGCTCCGTCGTTCAGCGTCGACGCATTGCCAGCAGTGACGACGCTTCCTCCCTTGACTACCGGGCGCAGGGCGGAAAGCACATCCATGGTGGTCCCTGGCCGTGGTCCCTCGTCGGTGTCCACGATGCTCTCTGCCTTGCGTCCCTTGACGGTGACCGGAACGATTTCATCGCGGAAATGCCCGGCCTCGATGGCGGCAATGGCCTTGGCGTGGGATTCGACGGCGAACTGGTCGCAATCCTCACGCGAGATGTTGTAGACGCGGGCGACTTCCTCGGCGGTTTCCGGCATCGAGAAGGTGGCTTTGCCATCGCGCGAGTACTGGCCGGAGAGGAATTGCGGGTTGGTGAAGCGCCAGCCGATGGAGGTGTCGAAGGTTGCCCCCGGCTTGGCGAAGGCCTTGGAAGGCTTTTCCATGACCCAAGGTGCCCGCGACATGGATTCGGTGCCGCCGGCGATCACGATGTCCGCGGCGCCGGCCTTGATCATGTGGCTGGCCATCGTGATGGCGCTCATGCCCGAGGCGCAGAGGCGGTTGACCGTGATGCCCGGGACGGTCACGGGCAGGCCGGCCAGCAGCGCAGCCATGCGGGCAACATTGCGGTTCTCTTCGCCCGCGCCGTTGGCGTTTCCGTAGATGACTTCATCAACGTCGGCCGGATCGATGCCCGCGTCTTCAATGACTCGGCGAATAGTCAGCGCGGCCAGGTCATCGGGGCGCACGGCACTGAGCGCACCTCCATAACGGCCTACCGGCGTGCGTGCTCCACCTACGAGAAATGCCTCGGTCATCTGTGCTCCTTATGCCAAAATGGTTAGTGACCCTCAACACCTAAACTTACCGACCATTCGTTCAATAATAAAGTCGCGGGTCGCCGGATTTTCACAATTGACCATTTCCAGCCCGCCGGCACCACACGGCCGGGCCACGGGCCAACCCCCGTTCTGTCCGCAATTGCGGACAATCAATTCCATGTCAGTGGTTGATTTTGAAAATTGATTCGAATAGCCTCTGGTATTTAACCGACTCCGGGGAACGCCCGGATCGTGGACCGCGGCCAAGGCCATGAATTCCTACCTGGCCTTAGGGCGATCGGTCGACGGAAAGCTGAAAACAACGGAGCAGCAATGCAACCGGAACATAGCCAGCCAAACGACAACTCGAATGCACATAATTTCACTCCCGACCTGGACCATGACATCGGGCCGGACATGAACACGCAAGAAGGCCGGCAAGAAGTTCGCAAGGCCACCGCGGCATCGGCCATGGGCAACATGACCGAGTGGTTCGACTACGGTGTCTATGCCGTGGCCGTCACCTACATCACCGCCCATTTCTTCCCCACCGAGGGCGGCACCTTCATGGCCCTAGCCACCTTCGCCCTCTCCTTCCTGGTCCGCCCGATTGGCGGCCTGGTCTGGGGCCCGCTGGGCGACAAGCTGGGGCGCAAGAAAATCCTGGCCTTGACCATCATCATGATGTCGCTGGCCACCTTCCTCATCGGCATCCTGCCAACCTTCGAAGCCATTGGCGTCGCCGCTCCAATCCTGCTGGTGCTGCTGCGCATGGTCCAGGGCTTCTCCACCGGTGGCGAGTACGGCGGCGCGGCAACCTTCATGGCCGAGTATGCGCCCGATCGCAAACGCGGCTTCTTCGGTTCCTTCTTGGAATTCGGCACCTTGGGCGGTTTCGCCCTCGGCACCGCCGTGATGCTGGGCTTGCAGGTGGTGCTCAGCGAGGAAGCCATGATGGCTTACGGCTGGCGTATCCCATTCTTCCTCGCTTTGCCCATGGGCCTGATCGGCCTGTACCTGCGTAGCAGATTGGAGGACACACCGGTCTTCCAGGAGATGGAAGAATCCGGCGAAGCCCAGCAGGGCGGGTCGCTCAAGGAACTGGTATTCACCTACTGGCGCCCCATGCTGACCATGACCGGACTGGTCATCGCGCTGAACGTCGTGAACTACACGTTGCTCAGCTACATGCCGACGTACCTGGAAACCCAGTTGGGGCTGGACCCCAACGCTTCGCTGGCCACCATCCTGATAGGCGAGGTGGCCATGATGGCCGTTATTCCGTTTGCGGGCTCGCTTTCGGACAAGGTCGGACGCAAGCCAATGTGGTACGCCTCCGTCATTGGCCTGTTCGTGCTGGCAATACCGATGTTCTGGCTGATGGGCAAGTCCTTCGCCTGGGCCATTGTCGGCTTCGCCGTGCTGGGTCTGCTCTACATTCCGCAGTTGGCCACGATTACCGCGACGTTCCCGGCGATGTTCCCTTCGCAGGTGCGCTTCGCAGGATTCGCGATTACCTACAACATCGCTACGGCGGTCTTCGGCGGCACCGCCGCGATGGTCAACGAAGCGGCCATCAATGCCACCGGTTTCCTGCTCTTCCCGGCCATCTACATGATGGCAGCGTGCGTGATTGGTGCGATCGCCATCAAGTTCATGCCGGAGACCGCCGGCGCTTCGCTGCGCGGCACCGCGATTCCCGATGCCTTGGACACCGGCATCCTCGCCACGGTGCAGCGGGATGAAAACCGAACGTCCTGAGCCATCCAGCCGCCAAGGGGGCGCATCAGTTGAACTGCTCCCCTTGGCGGCTGGCGCATTGTCGCTGGCGGCCTAGAAATCGATGCCCACCCGGGCGTGCTTGCGAGCAAAATGCCATCCGCCCCACAACAGCAAGGCGAACACCGGAATTGTGGCGATCGTGTACAGCCCCACCGGGAAGACCTCGCCATTTTCCCCGGTCAAGGTATCGAAAGAAATCAGGACGGTGATAACCAGCAAGGAAATCAATCCGACCCAACCGGTAATGGGCGACCCGGGCATGGGCAGCGAGGAAACAGAGCCCTTTTTCTTGCGCAGCATGAGCTGGCATCCGAAAATCGAGGCCCAGGTGAACAGCACGCCGATGGATGCGGTATTCAAGGCAAGGTCGAAGGCGAAGGAATCACCGAGCCAGATGTTCAGGATGACGCCGGCAAGATAGACCACGCCCACGGTGATAATGCCGGTGGACGGAACAAAGTGCTTGTTCATCTTCGCGAGCCACTGCGGTGCATGCCCGTTGCCGCTCATGGTGCGCAGGATGCGGCCGATGGAATACAGGCCCGAGTTGCACGAGGACAGCGCAGCGGTAATCACCACCAGGTTCATCGCGCTGCCAACCCAGCCCAGGCCCATCTTCTCGAAGACCGTGACAAACGGGCTGACCCCGGATTCGTATTCGTTCCATGGCAGCACCATGGCCAGCAGGGAGACGCTGCCTACGTAGAAGACCAGGATGCGAACAACCACCGCACGGATTGCCGATGGAACTTCCTTTTCCGGGTTCTCCATCTCTCCGGCGGCAATGCCCACCAGTTCAATGGCGTTATAGGCGAAGATCACCGAGTTCAGAACCAGGATGCTGACGAAGAAACCACGGGGGAACATACCGCCCTCGCCGTTCTCATCGCCGATGAAGAGGTTGGCCACCGACGCGGTGTGGTCTCCCACCTGTGCGTTGGTCACCACCATGTATGTCCCCACGGCCAGGAACAGGACGATCGCGGTCACCTTGATGCAGGCTGCCCAGAACTCGAATTCTGCGAAAGCCTTGGCGCTGAAGAGGTTGATGGCCACCAGCAGCAGCAACGCGCAGAACGCGGAAACGGTTACCGGAACATTCGGGAAGAAATACTGGAAGTACAGGCCGATGGCGATCAGCTCGGCAATGCCGGTCATGATCCAATTCAGCACGTACATCCATCCGGAGATGAAGGCGCCTTTGGGGCCGAAGAGCTCAGCCGCATACGAGACGAAGGAACCGGAAGTCTGGCGGTATCATGATCAGTTCGCCCAGTGCCCGCATCAGCAGGTAGGCCAATGCGCCAGCTACCAGATAGGACAGCACCAGCGCCGGACCGGTCGAGGCCAGGCGCCCGCCGGAGCCCATGAACAGGCCCACACCGATGGCTCCGCCGATCGCGATCATCTGGACGTGGCGGCGGCTCAGGGATTTCTTGTAGCCCTCGGCGCTGATTTCCGGGGTTGCCGGGCGATGCTGACCAGATGGCATAGATGAACTCCTGACCTACGGACGCGTTCAATGAATCCGTGCAAAAATCGTGAAATGAATCCGGTGATTCACTGGATGGTCCAAGTCGTACGGGCGGGGATTCCACGCGCAACCGCGAGTCGGGCCGTGAAAAGTCTACTCCTCCTTTCTTAGAGTTCCGGACGAAACCGACTAGCATTCATAGGGTGAGTAGCCTGAATAATTCCGCATTGCCCGAGAAGGTCTCCGATGTCTTCGATCCAACGCGCTGGCGCGTGGTCGAGGGATTCGACTTCACCGACATCACTTACCATCGCCAGGTCCAGCGAGCCGACGATGGAAGCATCGTGCGCGACCTTCCGACCGTGCGCATCGCTTTCGACCGCCCCGAGGTGCGCAACGCCTTCCGCCCGCACACCGTGGACGAGCTGTTCCGCGCCATGGACCATGCCCGCATGACCAGCGACGTGGCCACCGTCCTGCTGACCGGCAATGGCCCCTCGGAAAAGGACGGCGGACACGCATTCTGCTCCGGCGGCGACCAGCGCATCCGCGGCCGTGACGGCTACCGCTATGCCGAAGGCGAGACCCGCGAATCCATCGACCCGGCGCGTGCCGGGCGCCTGCATATCCTGGAAGTCCAGCGCCTGATGCGCACCATGCCCAAGGTTGTCCTCTGCGTTGTCAACGGCTGGGCTGCCGGTGGCGGCCATTCGCTGCACGTGGTTTCGGATCTGACCATTGCCTCGAAGCAGAACGGCAAGTTCAAGCAGACCGACGCTACCGTCGGTTCCTTCGATGCCGGATACGGTTCGGCATTGCTCGCCCGCCAGGTCGGGCAGAAGACCGCCCGCGAAATCTTCTTCCTTGCCCGCGAGTACTCGGCCGATGACATGGTCCGCATGGGCGCCGTCAACGAGTCGGTAGAGCATGAACGCCTCGAAGAGGTGGCCCTGGAGTACGCTGCCGACATCGCCCGCCAGTCCCCGCAGGCCATCCGCATGCTGAAGTTCGCTTTCAACCTGGCCGATGACGGCTTGGCCGGCCAGCAGGTCTTCGCTGGCGAAGCCACCCGCATGGCGTACATGACTGATGAGGCAGTAGAAGGACGCGACGCGTTCCTGGGCAAGCGCGACCCGGATTGGTCCAACTACCCTTACTACTTCTAATCTTCCGCGACGGAACGAGGACCGGATATGGACGAACAACTCTCTGAACTGCTCGCAGCCTTGGCTACGGCAGCCAATGACGGGGGCCCGGCTGTTGAGGTATTGCTCGATGAGGGCAACCCCAACGGCTGGCGCATCGAGTACTTGGCGCCACAGGACCTGCCAGGTTTCGAGCAGCCCATGGCAGTGGTGCGGACTTCCGGTTCCACCGGCCGGGCCAAGCGCACGGTGCTCAGCGTTTCGGCGTTGGCATCCAGTGCGCAGGCCACGGCCGAGTTCCTCGGCTTCGAAGGCCAGTGGCTGCTGGCCTTGCCGGTGCACTATGTCGCGGGGCTGAGCGTGCTGACGCGTTCATTGTTCGCCGGCACCAAGCCCGTGGTGATGGACACCGAGGGCAGTTTCTCGGCCACGGCATTCACCGAAGCCGCCAATCAAATGATCGACTCCCGCCGGATCACCTCGCTGGTTCCAACCCAGCTTGCCCGGCTGCTGGATAACCCGGCGCCAGAAACCTTGCAGGCGCTGAAGCGTTTCGACGCCATCCTCTTGGGCGGCGCGCGAGCCAGCAAGGACCTGCTGGTCAGCGCCCGCCACCATGGGCTGAAGATTTTCCAGACCTATGGGTCCTCGGAAACTTCCGGCGGCCTGGTCTACAACGGCACGGCCCTTCCCGGCGTGCAGCTGGCAGCGCATGAGGGGCGCATCTGGGTCGCCGGCCCCATGCTCGCCGACGGATACGCCAACTCCCCCGAAGCCACCGCCGAGCACTTCATTGAACGCGATGGTGTCCGCTGGTACGTCACCGATGACCTGGGCACCGTTGAAAAACAGCGCTTGAAGATCATCGGACGCATCGATGATGTGATCAATACCGGGGGCATCAAGCTTTCGGCATCGAAGATTGAAGGGCTGCTGGAAGAATTCTTCACGCAGGCAATCGTGGTCCCGGTACCCGATCCGCAATGGGGCCACAGCGTCGGCCTGGCCTATGCGGGCCCGACCAATACCGCCGATGCCTTCGAAGCGGTGCGCCGGACCTTGGGCAAGGAAGCGGTGCCCAAGCACGTGCGCCACTACCCTCTTGGCTTGCCGCAGCTGCCTAATGGCAAGTTCAATCGACAGCTGGTCATCGAAGAACTGGCCGTTCGCGACTAGTCTCGATTCGCCTTGCACGCCTAATCGCGGGAAACTAGAGGGTACGAGTTTCCGCTTGCCCTGAAAGGACAGAAAGTGGCCACACTTTCCCAGTGGGTTTCTGGGGCGCGTTTGCGCACCTTGCCTATCGTCATTGCCCCGGTTGTCATCGGTACCGCAGCCGCGCTGGGCGAAACTGGAACCGTTCATTGGTTCCGTTTCGTCTTGGCTCTGCTGGTGGGCCTGCTGCTCCAGGTCGGAGTGAACTACTCCAACGACTACTCGGACGGCATCCGAGGCACCGATGACGAACGCGTCGGCCCGCTGCGCCTGACCGGTTCCAAGCTCACCGAGCCGAAGAACGTGCGCAATGCCGCTTTCGGCTGCTTCGGGCTAGCCGCCATCTTCGGCCTCGTGCTAGTCATCATTTCTTCCTCGTGGCCGCTGCTGCTGGTAGGCGTCGCCGCGATCTTCGCCGCTTGGGGCTACACCGGCGGCAAGAACCCGTACGGCTACCGCGGCTTGGGCGATATTTACGTTTTCATCTTCTTCGGCTTGGTCGCCACCTTGGGTACCACCTTCACCCAGATCAACCAGCTGACCATGGCTTCGCTGTGGGGTGCCATCGGCACCGGCCTGATTGGCTGCGCCCTGCTGATGGCCAATAATGTGCGAGACATTCCTACCGATAAAGAGGTGGGGAAGATTACCTTGGCGGTGCGCCTTGGCGAACACAATGCCCGCTTGAGCTACGTGCTGATGCTGGCGGTAGCCATCCTGCTCCCCTTGCTGGCCACCAGCGCCTTCCCGTGGATGTGGCTGGTCCTGCTCACCTTCGTTCCTGCAGTGGCACCATCGCTGCTGATGCTTCGCGAGCAGCAGCTGCCAAAGCTGGTGCTGGTGCTCAAGCAGACCGGCATGGTCAATGTCGTGTATGCGGTGCTCTTCTCCTTGGCTATCGCCATCGAGGTTTTGGCCTAGCCACCGCTGCAGAAGGAAAAACGAGATGGGCTGGC
>NZ_JBLVOC010000005.1:98791-113946 GCF_053543575.1 Glutamicibacter sp. AGC84 | reverse complement strand
CCCCCCCCATCTCGTTAATTGTCCTGCCGGCCATGCGTGAATGGCTGGGCTATGCAGTTCGAGGTGAACCTGCGTGGGAAAATTTACTCGGCGCCGGGGGCCTGCTTGCGCTGTGATTCGTCGAATTCATCCTCAACGGCTTCATCAGCTAGCTGCATCCTGGTCTTGTTTGCCGAGGTCTTGTTGAAAGCGTTGCGGATATCTTCGTTCGCCTTTAGCCGAAGTTTATTGAAGAAAAGGTAGGCCACCGCGAAGGCCACGACCAGGCCAATAATTCCGGAAACGAAGATTGGCCACTTCATACCTAACCAGAGGCCCAAGAAAACGGCTAGGAATATGCCTAGGCGGATAACGGTATATTTCACAAACTGCATAGTCTCAAGTCTACCGGTGAACCTGTGAACAGGATTATCACTAGAATGGAAGCATGGTCCGCTTATTGATTTTCGCCGCAGTGGTTTCGGTTGCTTTGACGATTTATACCCTGATCGAATGCGCTCGTGCAGAACGCCGCAGCATTCGTTCATTGCCTAAGCCTGCGTGGATTGCGGTCGTCATCCTCCTTCCGCTCATCGGAGCCGGTTTGTGGTTCCTCCTAGGTCGCCCTGTTGCGTCAAATGGCGCCCCTGCACAGAAGTCCATGGCTCCGGACGACGATGAGGATTTCCTGCGCCAGCTGGAGGTCTGGCGCCGCCAGCAGCAACGTGAAGCCGACTCGAGGGCGCGTGAGCAAGACCTCACGAAACGTGAAGACGAGCAGAAGGCCGATGGCGAGAAACCAGCCAAGCCTGAGGCCAAGGAACCGAAGCCAGGTGCAGAACGCAAGAACAAGCCAGAAGGCACCGACAGCTCTTCGTCTGAAACCGAATAACCCCCTAGTTCTGCCGGGATCCCGGCAACCAGCCCAGCACGCGTGCCAGCGCCGCTGGGCTTTTTCATGCCTAGTGGGAACTTCGGGCATTCTTGCAGGCGGCCCGGGGCGCGGGGCTTCCTCTACGGGCGCTGGAGGGGCGGACGGGGGCAGGCGCCGGTCAGTGCCCCGCGCTTGAGTACCAGGGCCTGCAGCGAGCGCTTAAAGTACTGCGAGCGGCCTCCCCGCTAAGGGGAAACCGCTCGCAGTGCTGGATTCTGGGGAACTAGACTCCGGCGTAGGAGTGCAGACCGTCGAAGAAGATATTCACGATGGTGAAGTTGAAGACCACGCACAGGAAGCCGATGATCGACAACCAGGCCGAGCGTGGGCCCGTCCAGCCACCGGTGGCACGGGCGTGCAGGTAGCCTGCGTAGACAACCCAGATCACGAAGGACCAGACTTCCTTTGGATCCCAGCCCCAGTAGCGGCTCCAAGCAGCCTCAGCCCAGATCGCACCAGCGATGACAGTGAAGGTCCACATCACGAAGCCGATGGTGTTGATGCGGTAGGCGAAGTTCTCCAATGCGCCGGCACCTGGCACCACGCGCATGAAGGGCAGCTTGTCGTCCTGTCCAGCGGCCAGCCGGTTCATGCGAGCATGCTGTACCAGCTGCAGCACATTCATGGCGAAGCTGATGGCGAACAGTGCCGACGCCAGGACGGCGATGGAGACGTGAATGACGATCCATGGCGACTGCAGGGCAGGAACGAGGTGGCCAACCGGTGTCGGGAAGCCGATGGTGGCACCGCACAGCATCAAGGTGACCAGGCCGGAGATGAAGGATCCCATGAAGCGCAGGTCCTTGAAGATCAGCACCAGCAAGAAGACCAGAGCCACCAGGAATGCACCGGTGGACAGGAACTCGTACATGTTGCCCCAGGGCACTCGGTGCGCGGCTATCGCACGGGAAACCACGGCACCGCCGTGCAGGGCAGCGGCCAGCCACATCAGCACCACGGCAATGCGAGCCGTGGGGCGCTTGGCCGACAACTGCGTGTACTCCATCTTGTCGGTCACGATATGCTCGCCGACGTTGTCGGCACGCACAGCGGCACCCCGGCGCGAACGGGGCTTGGTGCCCACGGCGCCGCCGGCGCTAACCAGCAGTTCCTCGTCGCGCTTGAGCGCTTCGGAATCCATTTCGCTGATGGACTTGTTGGTCTTTGCCAGGTCCAAGGCGAAAATGATGAAGACCACTCCGTAGACCATGGCGGCCAGCAGCATGAACAACTGGCTGTATTCACCCAGCGTTTCATTGATTGGCGCTAATGCCCCAGCGTTATCCATTTACTGCTCCTTGGTTCTGCTCCTGGCTTGCCAATGGCCAAGCCTTGTCAAAGATCTTCTGTAGTTCTGCAGCTTCGCGTTCCAGACGCGGATCCTCGCCACGTGCCAGCAGTGCGTACTCGATACTACGCTTGCCGTTTTCTTGTTTCAGCTTCACCCAGACGCGGCGACGCGGGGTGAACAGCGAGACCGCAAGGCCGATCAGCGCCAGACCTGAGAAAATGCCGATTGGCAGCTTGCCCGGGTCATGATTGATGTCCAATGCGACAAAGCGCTTGAGGTCTTCAAAGGTAATCGAGCCCTTGCCGTCGGGCAGTTCGTAGGTCTGCCCCGCTTCGAGGATGATGCCGCCGGCATCCAAATCCCGGCTGTTCAGCGGTTCCATCTTCTCCGTGTCCAAAACGAACACGTTTTGCGGGTTGCCGTCGTCAAGGCCCAGATCCCCGAAGTACGAGTTCAGGTGCAGCTGGGGGTTGATGGCGTTGGGGTCGCCCGAGATGCCGAAGCCGTTCTCATCCACTAGTGCGGTTGGCAGCAAGAAGCCCTGGAAGCCCAGCTGCGATGGCTCGGCGTCCGGAACCTTCAGCACGAACATCGAGGTGTAGACCGAATCCTGCGGAATGGAAACCGCCGGGCCGGAATAGGAGACGTTGCCGTTGCCATCCTTGACGGTGATCACCGGGGCGTAGCCATTGCCGACCAGGTAAACGTCACCGCCGCTGATGCGCAGCGGATGGTTGACCTTCAGCTCCTGCTTCACTGGCTCGGCTTCGGCCGATTCGCGCACCTTGACGTGGGCGGTGAAGTCCAGCGGCTGTCCGAAATGCGATTCGGATTCGCGGTCGAAGATGATGTCGAATTTGTCCAGCGTCACAGCAAGGGGCGGCAAATTGTCGGCATTGAAGCCGGTGCCCGGGGTGAAGGAGTCGTAGGCCACCAGCGAATTCACGAAGGTCTCCCCCTCGACAACCACGCGCTGCCCGGTGTAGCCCAGGGCTCCGCCGATCGCGGCCGAAGCCAGTACACCCATCAGCGAGATGTGGAAGAGCAGGTTGCCGATTTCGCGGGTATACCCGCGCTCTGCGGCAACCGAGGCCCCGGTGGCATCCTCGCGGCGCTCGACACGGTAGCCGCGCTTCTTCAGGATCCTGAACGAATCCTCGATGACCTGCTGGTCATCGGGCGTATCCGTCTCGCCTTCCAGAATTTCATGCGAGCTGTACTGGGGCAGTCGTTCCAGGCGCACCGGGGTCCTCGGCGGCGGGGTGCGCAAGGCTTTGGCGTGCTTCTTCACACGCGGGATGATGCAGCCAATCAGCGAGACGAACAGCAAGATGTAGATCGCGGAGAACCACACCGATGAATACACTTCGAACATCTGGAAGCGATCCAGCCATGGACCAGCGGTGGTGTGCTGTTCCAGGTACTGGGCTACAGATTCGGGGTTGGCGTCGCGCTGCGGGAAGATCGATCCCGGTACCGCAGCGACGGCGAGCAGCAACAGCAGGAACAAGGCTGTTGGCATCGATGTCAGCTGGGTCCAGATCCAACGCATGGAACCCATGAATCCCAGAGCAGGCGCGTCGCCAGTTCCCTTGGAATTCCGTTGTTGTTTCGCCATTAAATTGGCAACCTCACTTCATTGGCAAACCAGTTTTGCAGTTCTGCTACCCATGTTCCCCACAGACCGGTCACCATGACCAGTCCCAAGGCAATGAGTAGTCCCCCGCCCAAACGCATGATGAAAACCTGGTGCTTGCGGAAGAACGCCAGCGCCTGCATGCCGCGCTGCAACCCCATTGCAATCAGGATGAAGGGCAAGCCCAATCCGAGGCAATAGAACACAGTCAGCAGCGTTCCACGCCCTACGTTCGCGTCCACACCGGTGGACATGATCAGTACCGCACTCAAGGTGGGGCCGATGCACGGTGCCCACCCCAGGCCGAAGGTCAGCCCCAGAACCGGGGCACCCCACAGGCCTGCAGGCGGTTTCCTGTGGATCTTGCGGTCACGCTGCATCCAGGAGAAGCCGCCCATGAACACGATGCCCATGAAGACCACGACCAGGCCCAATGCCTGGGTGACCCAGGAGCCGTTGAACCTGAGCCACGCGGAGGCCTGGCTGAAAAGCACGCCCGCTGCGATGAAGACCACGGAGAATCCCAGGACAAAGAGCAGTACGCCGGAGACCACGCGGCCGCGTCGGTGCTCCTTCAGATCCGCACCAGTCAACCCGGTGACGTAACCGAGATAGCCCGGCACCAGCGGCAGGACGCAAGGCGAAAGGAAAGAGACCAGCCCGGCCAGCAGTGCTACTGGGGCAGCCAGCAGCAACGACCCGTCCAGGACGATGTCGGCAAAGGGATTAGTGGTCACTGATCAGCTCACAACTCTTCGGTCAGAGCGGAGTCGATCAATGCCTTCAGGGTGCCAGGCTCTACGGCACCGATCACGCGGGCACGGACACGGCCCTGGCGGTCCAGCACCAAGGTGGATGGAACCGCTTGCAACGGGACGTACTTGGTCATCGCCAGCTGGATGTCCCCGGAGGTGTCCTGTACCGACTCATAGGGAATCTCGAAAGTGCGCTCGAAGGCCTTCGCCGCTTCGGCTTCATCGCGTACGTTGACGCCAATGAATTCGACTTTCTCTCCAAAGCCTTCAGCGATTTCCTTCAGATCCGGTGCCTCGATGCGGCACGGAGCGCAGGCGGCATACCAGAAGTTCATGACTACGGGCTTGCCCTGCCACTGCGTGAAGTCGATATCGGTGCCATGGTAGGTCGTGGCCTTGAGGGCAACCGGTTCGCTGCGCTTGGAGACTTCGTACTCTTCCACGGCGCCGTCGCCAGCGATGTAGTTCTTGCCGTCGCCGCTGTTTGCTTGCGCGGTCAGCGCATCTTCCTTGCCGCTGCAGGCAGCCAAGGGCACCGCGGCGGCGGCAACCATGAGCGAACGCAACATGGTGCGGCGGCTCAAGTGGCGAGGATTAGGCACAGGATCTGTCATTTTGCTTTAGGCTCCAGGGATATTCGCCGCGCCGGCAAGTAGCTCGGGGCACGGTTCGGTGTAACGCACGGAGACCAAATCGTCTCCCTCAAAATCAAAGCTGGTGATGGAAGCCAGGGTGCACTCGCGCTGGCGCGGATCGTGCCACAGCGGCTTCTTCTCGGCGGCGCGGCGCGTGACCCAGATCGGCAACTGGTGGCTGACGATAATCACTTCCGCTCCTTCACCGTGCTCGGCGAGGGCGGCCTTGCGGTGCTCATCCATGGCCAGGCGCATGCGAGCAACCTGCTGGGCATATGGTTCGCCCCATGAAGGCTTCAGCGGGTTGACCAGCAGCGGCCAGTACTTCGGCTGGCGCAGGTGCTCCGCAACCTTGGACAGCCCTTCCAGCTTGTTGCCGGCTTCGATAACCCGCTCGTCGGTGTGGACTTGCAGATCCAGAGCATTAGAGGTTGGCGCGGCTGTCTGCTGGGCGCGCAGGAGCGGTGAGGCCACCAGGCGCACGACGTTGCCGCCTTCTGCTTGGCGCTTGGCAAAATATTCTCCTGCCCCATCGGCCATCTGGAATCCGAGTTCCGAGAGCCCGAAGCCGGGGATCCTGCCGTAGAGCATACGGTCAGGATTGAAAACTTCCCCGTGGCGCAACAAATGGACTGTCGATAAAGGCATGCCTCCAGTGTCTCAAATATTCGGTGCAAATTAGCCATATTGTGGCCACCGTCAACTATTCACAGGACACGCATTGGAATCCCATATGGAAAAACCATCCTTTCGGAGGGGTTGCTCACAATCGACTGCCACTACGCTTAGTTAATAAGACAGTTCGACCCAGAAGGACGCATCATGAGCGACAACGATCCTAACCAGCCGGGCCAGCCCTACAACCCGGGCCCTTCCGGCCAGGGTTCATCGCAGAACCCGTACGGCGAAAACCCCTATGGCCAGCAGCCCTCGCCATACGGCCAGAACCCGTACGGCCAGAATCCGAATCCTTACGGGCAACCGCAGGCACCGGGCTACGACCAGTATGCCCAGCAGGGCGGTTACGCCGGCGTGCAGCCACCGACCGAGCGGCCGCGGACCTTGGCTATCGCCTTTGGCTTGATCATGCTCGCGGGCATCTTCAGTGCCCTCGCCAGCTGGCTGATGACCAACTCCAACATGATGGCCAACATGATTGGCCAGCAGTGGTCGCTGGTGCAAGAAGAGTTCCAGAACCAGATGCAGAGCACCCCGGGCATGGAGCAGGATCCACTGGTTGAACAGATGATGGCAAGCCCTGAGGCCTTCATGGCCCAGGTCAATTCCATGATGTCGACCTTCGTGATTATCTCCATGATCATCACCTTGGCCCTGTATTTCCTGGTGGGCTTCTTCGTTGGCCGCGGCGTGGGAGCCATGCGAATTATCGCCACGATCCTCGGTGCGCTTTCACTGCTGAATCTGGTGACTATCGTTCCAATGATCAGCATGTTCGCTGACACTCAAGCCGGAATTATCAACGCTGTCTACGTTGTGGGCATCTTGCTGGGCATTGCAGGCGTGGTCTTCGCCTGGTTGCGCCCTTCTTCGCAATACATTGCGCAGCGCCGCCAGGCTCGCCTGGCCGGCTTCCGCTAAACGCATGGCCGAGCCTCTTCGCGAGGCCCGGCAGGGAGAATAAAGGCGTAGCCGCTCCATCCACCCAAGGGATGACGCGGCTACGCCTTTTGTCGTCTGCGCGGCTTCAGCCTTGCACGGCGAGGTATGCCAGGATCTGCAATTCAGTGGAAAGATCAACGCGCCGCAGGTTCATGCCCGCGGGTACGCGAAGCGGCATCGGTGCGAACGAGAGCACCGAGCGGACCGAAAGTGCGGCCAGTTCGTAGACCAGGTCCTGCGCAGCATCGCCCGGAATTGCCAGAACAGCGATGTTGATTTCTTCGCGTTCAACCACTGCGGCCAAGTCCGCGATCGCTTCCACGTGCAGCTCGCCGACCGGGCTGCCGACCAGTGCGGGGTCGATATCCAGGATCGCCTTGACGTTGAAGCCACGAGTCCTGAAGCCTGCATATCCGCTGAGCGCGCGCCCCAGGTTACCGGCGCCGAGGATGGCCACACGCCAGTCCTGGTTCAGGCCGAGGGTGCGGCTGATATGTTCTGCCAGTTCGCGGACCACGTAGCCCACCCCGCGGGTTCCGTAAGAACCCAACCAGGAAAGGTCTTTGCGCAGGATGGAAGGGTTCACTCCAGCTTCCTTGGCCAGCACCCCGGAACTGGTGCGTTCCAGGCCCTGGGCTTCCAAGGCGTTCAGCGCGCGCAAGTACTGGGTCAGTCGAGCCAGCGTGGCCTCAGGCAGGACCCGGGCTTCAAGCTCTGACATCTTCGTTCTCCCGCACTTTTCGGTGCTCTTGAAGAGCACAACGCATTTTCATTTATTCGGCAGCGGCTAGCTGCTCAGTAGTCGTTCCAGACGCTGTGCGTCGATATGCCAGAAGTCGCGGACTTCTCCGTTGATCAGCAGAACCGGCACTTCCTCGTGGTGCTTGGCCAGCAATTCAGGGTGCTGGTCAATATCCAGTTCGGAAAACTCCATATTCAACCGGCCAGTCACCTCGGCCACGGTTGCGCGTGCGGCCTGGCACAGGTGGCAGCCTTCTCGAACCAACAGCTGGATCTGATTCAAAGTACTCACCTGCCTATAATCTCACGAGCCGTAACCGCCCTTAAACTTGGCAATGAAATAAACTGGATCAAATGTCTTCCATCGATCATCACCCCAGCCCGAATTCCGCCCTGGCTCCGGACACGGTCGCCGCTTTCTTCGATGTCGATAACACCCTTGTGCGCGGTGCATCGCTGTATCTGCTGGCCCGGAAACTGCATGAGCGCCGTTTCTTCCAATTCCGCGAAATCCTCTGGTTCGCGCTCAAGCAGTTGCGCTTCGCCGCGCGCGGTGAGCATCTGGGGGACATTCACCAGATTCGCGACCGTGCGTTGATGATGGTCCGAGGGATCCCGGTGTCCGAGATCGAGCAGATCGGCAACGAGATCTATGACGAATACATCGAACCCAAGCTTTGGACCGGTACGGTAGCCATTGCTCGCCAGCATCGGACGGTGGGCCGTGAAGTCTGGCTAGTCACTGCCACTCCCCTGGAAGTGGCGAATGTCATCTCGCAACGTCTCGAACTTACCGGTGCATTGGGCACCGTAGTGGCCAGCGAAGACGGTTTCTACACCGGAGCGCTGGCCAGCCCGATCCTGCACGCTGCAGAAAAAGCGCAGGCGGTGCGCACCCTGGCGAAGGCTCGTGGCATCTCGCTGTCGAAATCATGGGCGTACTCGGATTCCTACAATGATGTTCCCTTGCTTGAAGCTGTGGGACATCCCGTGTGCATCAATCCCGATGCGCGGCTTCGCGCCTACGCCAAGCGCCGCGGCTGGCAGGTCTACGACTTCCGCACCGGCCAGCGAGCTGCCAAACTAGGCCTGAAGGCCGCTGGAGTGCTTGGTGCGCTCTGGGCGGCGCGACGGTCCATTCTGCGCCGTTCCGGCTCTTAGACCGGCGCTGGGCGGCTTTGGATAAAGCAATCGCCACCGTTCAACAGTTTCACTGTGAAGCGGTGGCGATGATTGCCAAGCGGCAAATGCTCAGAAGTAGATTTACTTCTTATTACGACGCTGGTGGCGGGTCTTACGAAGCAATTTGCGGTGCTTCTTCTTCGACATACGCTTGCGGCGCTTCTTGATAACAGAGCCCATAGTGGTTCCTCACAAACTAAATAAATGCGTCAACCCCAAATGCCTGCTTGCGCGCGAGCCCAAGGACAAGGTTGACCGGACGTTAAACGTTCCTTAACAGATTACCCGCTTTTCGGTCATGCTCTGACCATCGCGCGGACTATCGACCGTAAGAACCGGTACCGTGCTGCGGATCAATGGCCGCGGCATTCAGATATGATTCCACGGCGTTTTCCGGAACGCGATAGGAGCGACCGAACTGAACAGCAGGTAAATCACCGGCGTGGATCAGCCGATAAACGGTCATTTTGGAAACGCGCATCATGTCGGCCACTTCGGCCACAGTCATGAAACGGGCTCCGGCAAAATTCTGTTTATCCGTCATGCGGGATATTCTCCTGACGCTGATCTCTTATTCGTCGCGTTAATTTAGCGAAGATGAACTTACACGACTTTGGATCAACATCGGCGGTTCAGGTTCACGTTCGCTTTGTACTAGTCTAATCGCACTTTTGTAACTTTTGCATCACGAAACACACACGTGACCATCTGAATCACATTTTTTGATGCCTGAACGAGACAATCCGCGTGATTTCACCGGGTCCCCAATGAATTCACGCGGATTGCAGCGCTGCAGATTATTAGATGACGCCCTGTGCGAGCATTGCGTCTGCGACCTTCACGAAGCCCGCGATGTTGGCACCGGCGACGTAGTTCCCCGGCATGCCGTACTCGTCTGCAGTAGCAGCACAGCTGGTGTGGATGCCGACCATGATCTCAGTCAGGCGACGCTCGGTGTGCTCGAAGCTCCATGCATCGCGGCTGGCGTTCTGCTGCATCTCCAGAGCCGAGGTAGCAACACCACCAGCGTTGGCAGCCTTGCCCGGGCCGAAGAGCACCCCTGCATCCTGGAAGATCGAGGTCGCTTCAGCGGTGGTAGGCATGTTGGCGCCTTCGGCCACGGCGACGGTGCCAGCAGCAACCATCTTCTTTGCAGCCTCAGCGCCCAATTCGTTCTGGGTGGCGCAGGGCAGTGCCACGGTGCCTGCAACGTCCCAGACGCTGCCACCGGCAACGTACTTGACCTTCTTGGTGCCACGGCGTTCGGCATACTCGGAGATGCGGCCGCGCTCAACTTCCTTGATCTGACGCAGCAGGTCCAGGTCGATCCCGCCCTCGTCAACGATGAAGCCGGCCGAGTCGGAAGCCGTAACGACCTTCGCTCCCAGTGCCTGCGCCTTCTCGATGGCGTGGATTGCCACGTTGCCCGAACCGGAAACGACCACGCGCTGGCCATCGAAAGTCTGGCCGCGGGTCTTGAGCATTTCTTCAGTGAAGATCACTGCGCCGTAGCCGGTGGCTTCCGGGCGAACCAGGGAACCGCCCCAGCTCAAGCCCTTGCCCGTCAATACGCCGGACTCGTAGCGGTTGGTGATGCGCTTGTACTGGCCGAAGAGGTAACCGATTTCGCGGCCGCCAACGCCGATATCGCCAGCTGGCACGTCGGTGTATTCGCCAATGTGGCGGTAGAGCTCAGTCATGAAGGACTGGCAGAAGCGCATGACTTCGCCATCGGACTTGCCGCGCGGGTCGAAGTCCGAGCCGCCCTTGCCGCCGCCGATGGGCATGCCGGTCAGGGAGTTCTTGAAGATCTGTTCGAAGCCCAGGAACTTGACGATGCCAAGGTAAACCGATGGGTGGAAACGCAGACCGCCCTTGTATGGGCCCAGAGCCGAGTTGAATTCAACGCGGAAGCCGCGGTTGATCTGCACGCGGCCTTCGTCGTCAACCCATGGCACCCGGAAGATGATCTGGCGTTCAGGTTCGCACAAACGCTGCAGGATTGCGGCTTCGGCGTATTCAGGATGCTTGACCGATACAGCTTCAAGGCTGTCGAATACTTCCGTGACGGCCTGGTGGAATTCTGCTTCGCCGGGATTGCGGCGGAAGACTTCGTCGCGAATCGTCGCTAAGTGCTTATCCAAGTTTTTCTCCTCATCACTTGGGGCAGGCACAGGCGCACAAGGGGCCTCGTTGCCGGCGTCACTGCCCCGCACACGAGAATGCCATGCTTGGGCATTCTGAACAAAATTTTCATGTTATAAAACAGGATTGCGGGCGTAACTTAAAAGATTGACCATATTGCACGGTTGCAGCGCCGATGACTGGACAAGAGCTAGCGCCGACGCCCGAACCGCGGAAGTTTCTCGAAAAACTCCTGCGCACGTCCAGTCACTTGTTCCAGGCCTTGGCCAACGCGCCGGCCGATCTGCTGAGCGGTTGGATTCGACACCGCGGCCAGCTGCCCCTCGGCTTCGGCCTGCGTGGCTGCCAGATCCTGGCCCGCCGGTTGGGCAGGTACCAAATCGGCGCACCAGCGCACGAGGTCTTCCAGCGCTGAGGTGTCAATGCTGTAGATGCGCCGCTGCCCGGCAGCGGCCATGCTCACGAGTTCAGCTTCGCGCAGCACCTTCAAGTGCTTGGAAACAGTCGGCTGCGAGATCTCCAGTTCAGTGACCAGGGTACCCACTGCTTTCGGCTCGTTCTTGAGCGCTTCTATAATCTTTCGTCGGGTTGGTTCAGCCAACGCCGAAAACACTTCATCAATTGCCACACACATAACCCTAACGGCATATGAACGGTTGGCCATCGATTACCATGCCTAAAATGCTGTGAAGTCTCGCCTCTGTCTCCGGTGGCCGCAGCCATGCGAGGCTAGTCGAACCATGGATCGAGCCCGAAAAGCGGGAATATCTCCTTGCGTGTAGCAATGATGGTTCGGTCCACCGGATCGGCCGGATCATAGCCGACTTCCCAATTGCGCCACCACAGCTGGGCGTCATCGCCCATGAGGTAAGGCATGGCACGGCCGTACCTTTCCAGAACGTAGCGGCGGAAGGTCTCGGGAACATAGGTACGCAACGGCACCGGCTTGCCGGCAACAATCGCCGTCAGGTGGGTCCAGGTACGCGGCACGACGGCGGTGACGTTGTATCCCCCGCCTCCGGTAGCCAGCCACCGGCCTTCGCACAGCTCATCTGCCAACTGGGATATATCCAGGGCCGCCTGTCGTTGCGCATCGACAGACAGCTTCAGGTTGGTCATGTCATCATCGCGGTGCGCATCGCAACCGTGCTGGGAGACGATGATTTCGGGCTTGAAAGCGCGTACCAGCTGCGGAACGATCGCATGGAAGGCACGCATCCATCCGGAGTCCCCGGTCATTGCCGGCAGAGCAACATTTACTGCGCTGCCTTCGGCGTTCTTGCCGCCGATTTCATTGGCGAATCCCGTGCCGGGGAACAGCGATAGCCCGGATTCATGGATGGAAATGGTCAGCACGCGTTCGTCATCCCAGAAGATCGACTCGGTGCCATCCCCATGATGCGCGTCCACGTCGATGTAGACCACGCGTTGGGCACCCTGCTCCAGCATGCGATGGATCGCGGCAGCAGCGTCGTTGTAGATGCAGAAACCGCTAGCCTTGCTTTTCGCGGCGTGGTGCATGCCGCCGGCGAAGTTCACCGCACGGACCACGTTTTGGTCCATGATGGCTTGGGCCGCTGCTACCGAACCGCCAACAATGCGTCCGGCGGCTTCATGCATCCCGGCGAATACCGGGTCGTCCTCGGTGCCCAAGCCGAATTCTTCGGCAACCAGTGTTGGATCCTGGCTCACCCGCCGCACCTGATCGATATAGCTCTGGTCATGGACGGAGCCGATGACCGCATCGTCGGCAATATCCGGAGCCTGTATCGTGACGTTCGGCGCATCGAAGATATCCAGCTCATCGCTGAGCCGATAGGTCAGTTCTAGCCGCGAAGGGTGCATGGGATGCCAGTCGCTGAATTTGTACTTCAGATACTCTTCATCCCACATCACCATGGTGGGCCGTGGGGCATGCTGCGGATCTAACACGATTTCAGGCTACCCGATAGTGACCCAACTCATGAATTCATGGCAGTTTGCGCGGCTTGTCGGGTCTTTAGCCGGGCAACACAAGCGTTTAGCGGTGGAAACGCGTAAATTACTAGAAGGACTTCAAATCCTCATGGCAAAGAACTGTTCCCCAGGAAACGGCGAGTAATAAATGAGCACAGCCAGTGCATCGGGCCCCAGCGCCCGGGCAGCTGAAATGCGCGAGCAGCGACGCAAGAAATGGCTGACCGTTCGCATCGCAGTTGCGGACTTCACCGTGCGCTCCCCCGCGCGCTTAACTCTTGGCGCCTTCTTGCTGGCAATCACGTTGTTCACCTCCCTGCTCGCGGCGCCGTTTTCCTCGGCCACAGGGGAAGCCACCGCGCTGCATGACGCATTATTCACCGCGGTGTCGGCAGTTTGCGTTACTGGCCTAACGACCGTCTCCACCGCTGTGCACTGGTCATTCGCCGGCCAGCTGATCATGCTGGTCGCAACGTTCATGGGCGGCCTGGGCATTCTGACCCTGGCCTCCATCATGTCCTTGGCGGTATCCCGCAAGCTGGGCGTGCGAGCCAAGCTGATGGCGCAGAATTCGATGAACAGTTCTGGAGCCTCAGCGCTGGGTGAAGTAAGCTCATTGCTGCGCATCGTGATCCTCACGGCGATCAGCCTGCAGGCGGTCATCGCGCTCTTTCTGATCCCGCGTTTCTACATTCTGGGTGAAAGCGTCCTGTCGTCCATCTGGCATGGAATCTTCTATGCCGTTTCGGCTTTCAACAATGCAGGCTTCACCCCGCACTCCGACGGATTGGTTCCCTACGAAACCGACCTGTGGATCCTGGGCCCATTGATGGCCGGCGTGTTCACCGGTTCCTTGGGTTTCCCGGTGATCATGGTGCTGCTGGCGCACAAGTTCAATATGAAGAAGTGGAACCTGCACACCAAGCTGACGATGCTCACCACCACTATCCTGCTCTTTGCCGGATCCTTCTTGTGGCTGATCTTCGAATGGGCCAATCCCAAGACCATCGGCGGCTTATCGATCAGCGAAAAGCTCATTCATGGGCTCTTCGCCTCGACCATGACCCGTTCGGGCGGCTTCAACCTGGTGGACCAGAACGACATCCACCAGGTGACCATCTTGTTGACCGACGCATTGATGTTTGCCGGTGGCGGTTCAGCTTCGACTGCTGGCGGCATCAAGGTCACCACCATTGCCGTGATGTTCTTGGCGATCTTGGCCGAGGTCCGTGGCGATACCGATGCGAAGGCCTTTGGCCGGCAGATTCCGCAGGGCACCATGCGCGTGGCCATCTCCGTGGTCGCCATGGGTGCTTCGCTGGTGATGGTCGCTACCGGCGCGCTTGTGACCATCGACGAATCGGTGGGCTTCTCGCGAGCACTGTTCGAGTCGATCTCGGCCTTTGCTACCGTGGGCCTGAGTAGCGGGGTTTCCCAAGAATTGCCTCCGGCCGGCAAGTATGTGCTCAGCGCGTTGATGTTTGCCGGACGCATCGGCAGTATTACGCTCGCCAGCGCATTGACCATGCGCCACCGCAATACGCTGTTCAGACTCCCAGAAGAAAGGCCGCTCATTGGCTGACAAGAACATAGACCACAATGCCCCGGTGCTGGTGATCGGCCTGGGCCGCTTCGGTGCTTCTGTCGCTGAAACGCTGGTCAAGCAGGGGCGCGAAGTGCTGGCCATTGAGCGCAGCCCGGAGCTCGTTCAGCAGTGGGCCAGCACCTTGACCCACGTGGTCGCGGCCGACGCGACCAATATTGACGCCCTGCGCCAGCTCGGCGCCCAGGAATTCTCCTCTGCCGTCGTGGGCGTGGGTACCTCCATCGAATCATCCGTGCTGATCACCGTGAACCTGGTGGATCTGGGCATCGAGCATCTGTGGGTCAAGGCCATTACGCCCTCCCATGGCAAGATTCTTACTCGCATCGGTGCCAACCACGTCATCTACCCGGAAGCCGATGCCGGTGTACGTGCCGCGCACCTGGTCGGTGGCCGCATGCTCGACTTCATCGAATTCGATGACGGATTCGCCATCGTGAAGATGTACCCGCCCAAGGAGACCCAGGGCTTCACCTTGGCCCAGTCCCAAGTCCGCTCTAAGTACGGGGTGACGATCGTTGGCGTGAAGTCCCCGGGCGAGGATTTCACCTACGCCATGCCGGATACCATGGTGACGCGCCGAGATGTCCTGATCGTCTCGGGGCACGTGGACCTGCTCGAGCGTTTCGCAGCACGCCCGTAGGACTCGAGGATCGGGAATAGGGCGATGGCCGGCAA
>NZ_JBLVOC010000005.1:90089-98771 GCF_053543575.1 Glutamicibacter sp. AGC84 | reverse complement strand
TTGGTTACCGGCCACCGCCGTATTGAATGCTCGTTCCTAGCCGAGCTCTTCACTCAGCTGCGCTGCACGGGCGGCTGCCGCTTGCGTGCCCGCAGCAATAATCTTTGGAATTCCCTGCTCATCGAAGGTGGCGATAGCCTGCTCGGTGGTGCCCTTCGGGCTGGTTACCGCCTTGCGCAGGCCCGCGGGATCCGCGTCAGGGTTCGAGAGCATCTTGCCAGCACCGGCCACAGTGGCACGTGCCAGCGCGATTGAAAGCTTTTCATCCAAGCCCATGGCCACACCGGCATTGGCCATGGCCTCAGCCAGGTAGAAAGCATAGGCCGGACCGGACCCGGAAATTGCCGAGAGCGCATTTTGCTGCTCTTCGTCGATGACGTGCACGTCGCCGGATCCGGAGAGCAGGTCGGTGACCAACTTGGTCTGCTCGTCGCTCACGCTCGCCGCTGGGCTGATTCCCACCACGCCGGCACCGACCATCAAAGGGGTGTTCGGCATGGAACGGATGACCGGCTGGCCAGCTGGCAGATGAGACTGCATGCTGCTCAGGGTGATAGCGGCGGCTACGGAAACAACGACCTTCTGCGCGTCCAGCGATCCGGAAATCTCCTCGCACAGTTCGGTGATGCCTACCGGCTTCACGCCCAGGAAGATAATGTCTGCGCTGGAGGCAGCCCGACGGTTGGCTTCGGGATCTTCCTCGCTGACCAAGACGTTGATGCCCAATTCGCGCAGTTCCGCTACGCGATTATCGCTTCGCACGGTAGCGGTGATGAGCTTCGGGTCATGGCCCGAGGCGATGATGCCACGCAGGATGGCGCCGTTCATGGAGCCGGCGCCGAGGAAGGACAGGGACAGATTCTTTGTTGCTTCACTCATATGGCTATTGTGTCATTGGCTTGGGGTCGCTGCCGACTGTTAAGTGCTGGCGGGCAAATTCTAGGGTCTTTCCCAGCCATTCTTCTTTTTGCCCGGTGTTGCGAGCTTTGCGTGTGGAGACCTCGACCGCTACGGTTCCGCTCCAATTGGCATCACGCAGATATTGCAGCGTTTCGGCCACCGGTTGGGTGCCCAGGCCTGGCACGAGGTGCTCGTCTTTGCCGTTATCCAAACCATCGCACAGATGAACGTGCGCCAGTCGCTGGCCCAGGTCCTCGACAGCTTGGCGCGAATCCATATTGGCAATCGCCGCATGGGAGAAATCCCAGGTCACATGCTGGTAGTGCTGCGGGACTGGGTTCCAGTGCGGAAGGTACATTTTCGCTTCACGGCCCCGGGCACGCCATGGGTACATGTTTTCCACGGCGATTTTCATCCCCGTGGTCTCAACCAATCGCTGCACGCCTTCGGCGAATTCTTCGGCGTAGGCGCCCTGCCACCTGAATGGCGGATGGGCGACAACCACATTTGCGCCGACCGCTTGGGCCAGGATGACCGAACGTTCGATCTTTGCCCAAGCAGAGCCCCACACCTGCTGGGTGAGCAGCAGTGTCGGTGCGTGAATGGCCATGATCGGCAGTTGGTACTTGTCCATCAAGGCTTTGAGCGCGGTCGCAGATTGGCTGGCTGCGTTGCCGGTGATCAGCACTTCCAGCCCGTCGTATCCCACGTCCTTGGCCATCGCGAAGGCGTCATGGACGGTCAGCGGATAAACTGACGCGCTAGAGAGGGTGACTGGCACCTTCATTGTGCTCTTCTGGTCTTCCATGCTCTTGCCTCCTGTTACCGTGTCCACTGTGCGGGCACCGCTTAGCCAAGAAGGTTAGCTGCTGGGTTTGGCGAGAAATTTGTACTTCTCGTTATCCAGAGCTACTTCCCCAACTCCAACGCTACTACTGAGCGGTGTCGCAGAGTCAAACATCACGTGATCAAAACGTCGCAGCATCAAGCCTTCGCGAATCGCCCAAGGGCAAATCCGCACAGTTTTCAGTTTCAAGGCAC
Organism: Glutamicibacter sp. AGC84; assembly: GCF_053543575.1. Classification (NCBI taxonomy): domain Bacteria; kingdom Bacillati; phylum Actinomycetota; class Actinomycetes; order Micrococcales; family Micrococcaceae; genus Glutamicibacter; species Glutamicibacter sp. AGC84. Next base: position 96,830 of record NZ_JBLVOC010000005.1, on the reverse strand, counting down.
TCATCGCTTCATGAGCGACAATCGCCCCGGCAAGCAGTTGCGGGGCGCGAATCTCTGAGACACCGGGCAGTTCTGCCCGTTCAGCCCAGCTCATCGCGGTCAATCGGTTGGTCCACAATTTCAATGCGTCGCGATTGAGCACGCGCTTAACATAGGGGCCTTCCGTGCTCGGCGCGGCTCCGGTGATGCGAGCCAGCGAGCGGAAAGTCTTGGAAGTAGCGGTGGCCAAGGTGGGCTTGCCATACTGGCGCAGCTCGGTAGTTGGGTCCGTGAGAACGTCGCGCACGTACGTACGCAGTTCCTTGACTTCCTTAATGGACGGCAGGTCGTTTGGTAGCCATTCGCGGGTCAGCCGGCCGGCGCCCAGGGGCACGGAGAAGGCTGTTTGCGGGAACTCGTCAACGCCCAAGGCCAGCTCCAGCGAGCCTCCACCCATATCCAGGTTCAGGATGGATTCCGAAGACCAGCCAAACCAACGGCGTACGGAGTAGAAGGTCATGCCGGCTTCTTCTTCGCCGGTCAGTTCCATCAAGCTCACGCCCGTCTCAACCTCGACCCGTTCCAGGACGGCAGCACCGTTGGAGGATTCGCGAATCGCTGAAGTGCAGAAAGCCATGAAGTCCTCAACCTGGTGGTTTTCGGCGAACTTGGCGGCTTCCTTGATGAAGGAGATCAGCTCGCGCTGGCCCTCTTCAGTTATGGCGCCATACTCATTGAGGTAGCGCACCAAGGACAAGGGTCGCTTGTGCGAGGCATAGGGAACCGGGCGGGCTCCCGGATATGCATCGACGAGCAACAGGTGAACGGTATTCGAACCGATATCCAATACACCGAGTCTCATGGTGCGCTCCTCGTTAGGCCTGGCAAGAAAGACTAGTCAGTCTTTTTCGCGGTCGTCTTCTTGGCCGTAGCCTTCTTCGCCGGGGTCTTCTTGGCTGCTGGCTTCTTGGCCGGCGCCTTCTTTGCCGTGCGCTTCACCGGTCCGCGGGCACGTTTGTCTGCCAGCAGCTCGATAGCCTGCTCGCGTGTCAGTTCCTCCAGAGAGGTAGTGCGCGGAACGGTGATGTTGGTGACGCCATCGGTGATGTACGGACCGAAGCGGCCATCCTTGACCACGATGTTCTTCTCGCTGGTCGGATCCACTCCGAACTCGGCCAATGGCGGTACCGCGGCACGACGGCCACGCTGCTTCGGCTGCGCGTAGATCGCCAGCGCTTCGTCCAAGGTGATCGTGAAGATCTGCTCTTCGCTCTCGATCGAGCGCGAATCGCTGCCCTTCTTCAGGTACGGACCGAAGCGGCCGTTCTGCACGGTGATCTCTTCGCCTTCAGCGTCAGCACCCAGCACACGAGGCAGGCTCATCAGCTTCAGGGCATCTTCCAAGGTCACTGATTCGACAGTCATGGACTTGAACAGCGACGCGGTGCGCGGCTTGACCTTGGTTGGCTTCTTCGGCGGCTTCGGCTTGCCATTCTTGTAGTACTCGACCGGCTGGGCCGCCAATTCCTCTTCGGTTGGCTCCGGGATGATCTCGGTGACGTAAGCGCCGTAGCGGCCATCCTTGGCTACGATCTGGCGACCGGTTTCCGGATCAATGCCCAAGTGCATTTCGGAGACCTGCGAGTTGGCAAAGAGCTCCTCTGCCTTTTCAGCAGTCAGCTCATCCGGGGCCAGATCCTCAGGCACGTTGGCGCGCTGCGGCTCGGTGCCTTCCTCGGCGCCTTCCGGGATGGCACGTTCCAGGTACGGGCCGAACTTGCCCACACGCAAGGTGATGTCGTCGGTGACCTTGATCGAGTTGATCGCACGGGCGTCGATGTCGCCGAGGTTATCGACCACATGCTTCAAGCCTTCGGATTCGGTCTCCGCGCCCTTGCCGAAGTAGAACAGGTTCAGCCAGTCGGTGCGGGCACGATGGCCCTTGGCGATCTCATCGAGATCATCTTCCAGGCGGGCGGTGAAATCGTAGTCCACGTACTTCGCGAAGTGCTCTTCGAGCAAGCGGATCACCGAGAAGGCGATCCAGCTCGGCACCAGGGCGCCGCCCCGCTTGGTGACATAGCCGCGGTCCATGATCGTGGAGATGGTTGGCGCGTAGGTCGACGGGCGGCCGATCTCGCGCTTTTCCAGCTCGGCCACGATCGAAGCTTCGGTGTAACGAGCCGGCGGGGAGGTTTCGTGGCCTAGAGCGGTCAGCTCATCGCCGGCCAGCTGCTGGCCCACAGCCAGCTGCGGCAGGCGGGCTTCGGCATTCTCTGCCGCGGCTTCCAGGGCCTGTTCGTCCTTGCCCTCCTCATAGGCGGAAAGGAAACCGCGGAAGGTGATTACGGTGCCGGAGGCCGAGAACTCGGCCACGCGCTGATCGCTGGCGGTGCCCTGCAGCTTGATGGTGGCGGTGAAGCCCTTGGCATCGGCCATCTGCGAGGCGACGGTGCGCTTCCAGATCAGCTCGTACAATGCGTACTCGTCCTTGGACAACGAGGAACGCACGTCCTTCGGGCGGCGGAACATGTCACCGGCCGGGCGGATTGCCTCGTGGGCTTCCTGCGCGGCATCGTTCTTCGCCTTGTAGACGCGCGGCTTGGCTGGAACGGAATCCGCGCCATACAGTTCGGTTGCCTGCTTGCGCGCGGCATTCACTGCCTCGCCCGAGAGGAAGACCGAATCGGTACGCATATAGGTGATGTAGCCGTTTTCATACAGCCGCTGAGCGATCTGCATGGTGATCTTGGAGCTCCAGCGCAGCTTGCGGGATGCTTCCTGCTGCAGCGTGGAGGTGGTGAAAGGGGCGGCCGGACGACGGGTGTACGGCTTGTCCTCGACGGAGGTCACCGCAAAGCCGGTGTCCGACAGGTTCGCCACCAGCGACTGGGCCGACTCCTGATCCAGGTGGGCCAGCTTATTGCGGGTGGTCTTCAGCTGGCCGCGGTCATCGAAGTCACGGCCGGAGGCGACACGGGCGCCGTCCACTGCCGAGAGCTTCGCTGCGAAGCCTTCGCCTTCACTGGTGGCGAAGTTGCCCTTCACATCCCAGTATCCGGCGGGGATGAAGGCCATGCGTTCGCGTTCGCGCTCGACGACCAAACGGGTTGCCACGGACTGCACGCGGCCTGCGGACAGCCCGCGAGCCACCTTGCGCCAGAGCACCGGTGAAATTTCGTAACCATAGAGGCGGTCCAGGACACGGCGGGTTTCCTGGGCGTCGACGAGGTCGGTATCGAGCTCGCGCATGTTTTCCAGTGCGCGGGCGATGCCTTCCTTGGTGATTTCGGTAAATGCCAGGCGGCGTACCGGAACCTTTGGCTTCAGGACCTGCAGCAGGTGCCACGCGATGGCTTCGCCTTCGCGGTCCGCATCGGTTGCGAGGTAAAGTTCGTCAGCTTCTTTGAGCTTCGCCTTCAGTTCGGAAACGCGCTTCTTCTTGTCCGGGTAGACCATGTAGTAAGGCTCAAAGTCGTTGTCCAGATCGACAGCGAACTTGCCTACTGAGGTCTTTTTCAGCTCGGTTGGCAGTTCTGAGGGCTGCGGAAGGTCGCGGATATGGCCCACTGAGGCATCCACGTCAAAGCCTTCACCCAAATATTTGGCGATCGACTTCACCTTGGCAGGAGACTCCACGATTACGAGTTTCTTACCAGTCTTTTCCTTGGCCTTGGGGGGCACAGCACTCCTTTAGACAACACGGACCTAGGACACCCATTTCCGGGCCCTGATCGATCCGCCATCGCAGCTTCGTTCTTCATGCCTACTCTATAAGCACATTTCCCGATGATCTTACACCGAAGAATCTGCGCTCCCTGAGCCGGGCATACTTATGATGATGCCTCCCCCATGCTCTGGTATTCGGGAAGCAATGAGATTAAGTAGAACATACGCCGCGAATCAATACTGCGTTCCTCGGCTGTTGCCTGTGCCTCGTATTCGTAGACCAGATCCAGCATTCTGCGGTTGAACTCGCGTTGCTTGGCTTCCGAGAGGAAGACCAAACCGCTAGTCAGCATCGGCGGACGATCCGGGTCCGGAGCGATTCCGGTCTTCGCTTCTGCCTCGCGCCGCTGGACTTCAGCATTGAGCCGGGTGCGGAATGCGTTCAATTGCACGTTCAAGTACGCAGTTTTGGCGTTCGCCGAGTCGATCTGCGTGTTCAGCTCTAGCCGTTCACCAGCCGCTCGCCACCGCCGCTCGCGTGCGTCTCCTTCGCTGGCAGCACGAATCACGTACCCGTACTTCTCCAGGGCCCGGAGGTGATAGCTCATGGCGCTAGGTGTCAGCGCACACAAGGATGCAAGTTCTGTAGCGGTGCGGGTGGTCTGCGAAGCAAAGAGCTCATCCAAGACGATCAGTCGAGCGTCATGGGCCAACGCTCGAATCGCCTGAGGGTCAGTGATCGAGACAACTTGTGGGATTTCCGCCTCATCGCGCGAGGCGGCCCCACCTTGTTCCTCAATTGTGTTCCGTGTCATAGGGAAAAACTTTAGCGCTTGTTTCACATTTTCTGAAGCAGGCCATGTCGCAAGAGTCGCTTCACTGCTTCATAAAGCAGGTCCGCGAAGTCTTCTTGCCCTTCTCCAATCAAGGAATCCAACGCGTTGACTAGTTGCGATACCGACAAATCACCATCGCAGGCGGAAACAAATCCTGCCTGCGCGGTATCAAGCAATTCAGTACGGCGCAGCCCTGCCCCCTGCCGCAGCAAGATCACGCCGGGGTGCTCCGCCCCCGGACGCTGATGGCGCTCCTCAGTAACATCCTCGGCCACCAGCAGGTGCCAATCCTTGAACCCTTCATTGGCGGCGGCCAGCTGGTCGGACATGGCAATGTCCCGCTGCAGGGTCGGGGCCAGCGGCTGTTCCACCTGGTGCGAGATCTGCTCGTAGCGCTGCAGTACCGGATGGCCTGCGGCTGGACGGCGGAAGTACACCAGACCGAAGCCGATGGCACCCACGCCGCGGGACTCGAAGTCATCGAGGTATGCGTTGTAGGCGGAGATGTATGAAGTGCTGTCCTCGGTCTGGGAAGCGTCGCGCAGCCATGTCTCGGCGTAGCCGCTTGGCGTTGTTTGCTCGCGCTCGATCACCCATACGTCCAGCTGGTCGCCGAACCACTGGCGCACGCGGGCATCCCACGGCTGGTTGGATTCATCATCTAGGCGAGGAATCTCCCAGTTTGACAGCATTTGCATGCAGCCACCCGGCGCCAGGAAGCCAGGAGCCTGCTCGATCAAGGTGCTCACCAGCGTATCGCCGGCCATCCCGCCATCACGGTAGGTGAACCGGTCCTTGGCGCGCTCGTTGCTGCTTCGCGGGGTAATCACGAACGGCGGGTTGCTGGCGATCAGGTTGAAAGTGGATCCAGCCACCGGATCGAACAGGCTTCCCTGGAGCAGGGTGACCCGCGATTCGAGGTTATCCGGATCCAGCTCCAGGGCCTGGTAGTTGAGCATCAGGTTGAAGCGGGTGAAGCCCAGGGCTCGGGCCGACAGGTCTGTGGCCGTAACATGCTCCGCGTGCGATAGCAGATGGAACAGCTGGATGCCGCAGCCGGTACCCAAGTCCAGTGCGCGCTCGACCTTTTCGCGGATCGTGATCTGCGCCAGGGTCAGGGACGCCTGGCCAATGCCCAGCACATGGTCGGTGCGCAACACGCCGGGACGCTGGTGGGCACCCAGGTCGTGGGCCACCCACAATTCACCGTCAGCATCGGAGGAATGCAGCGCCAGGGCAATCTTGGCCCGGTAACCGGTAGCCCAGGACTCGATCAGGCCCAGCTTGAGCAATCCGTCGGTCTTCAATGTCGGGAAGGCGGCATTGATGGCCGCGTCTTCCTGGGTCTGGCCCATTTGGAAGAGGCGAACCACACAGGCAAGCGAGCTATCTGGCCTGCTACGATCCAGGTTTCGCAAGGCAGGGTGGAGCTGGTCGCGGGCAAATGCTGCCGCAGCTTCCTCACCAAGCAGCCCCGCAACATTTTCATAGTTGTACCCGACATCAGTGAGGTCTTTGGCTAGCGAGTCGATGAGCAGTTGATTGTAGCTCTGGGGAGCGTCATCAATGGAAGAAAATTCAGCAGCATTCACACCTCCAAGTCTACCGAGTAACTCAACGGGTGATAGCTAGGCCAGGCAAACTACGGCGACCTATGATGTGGGCATGACCCAAGTAACGGTGACCTATCTCCAGCAACTCGACTCCGCTGATGTCATTCGCTCGGCCAAGTCCTTGCCCGAGGACGCCCGGATCGAGCTGGCCAAGGAGATCACCCCGGAATTTTCGCGGTTTCTGTATCAGAGCGTGGGCAGCGCATTGAACTGGTCTGACCGCCTGGGTTCGACCCGAGACCAGTGGGACGAAGTGCTCCGACGCCCGGGCTCAGAAACCTGGGTGCTCTACCAGCACGGTGCTCCCCAGGGGTACGTGGAGCTCGTCACGGAAGTCGCGGACGCCGGCAGCGAGGTCGAGATCTTCTACTTCGGCTTATTTCCCGAAGCTACCGGCCGCGGCCTTGGCGGGGTGCTGCTCAGCGAAGCACTGCAACAGGCCTGGGCCCTGGGTTCACGATGGCCGCAGCTGCCTGAGGTCAGCCGGGTATGGCTGCATACCTGCTCACTGGACGGACCGGCGGCGCTACCGAACTACCAGGCGCGAGGGCTGAGAATCTACCGGACCGAGGTGGAACAGGTCGACGTCAAGGATGCGTCGCGCGGAATGTGGCCGAAGGTGACCGCATAGAAAACGGGGGCGG
>NZ_JBLVOC010000005.1:88288-90069 GCF_053543575.1 Glutamicibacter sp. AGC84 | reverse complement strand
AAAGCCCCGCCCGCGGTTGGTGAAAGCTGAAGTTAGGCGTCTACGGTGCTGCAGTCTGGGCAGCGGCGCAGTGCTTCGTCCTTTGCGCAGTCCTCGCAGAACAGGCGCAGGTTGCGGCAGGCCGGGTCCGAACAGTTCTCGAACTTGTTGGTTGGACCTTGGCAGCCCACGCATTCACCGATGGTGACAGCGTCTTCGGAGAATTCGGTATGCATGCGCTTATCGAAAACGTAGAGAGAGCCTTCCCATAGGCCTTCATCCCCGTACTTCTCGCCATAGCGGACGATGCCGCCCTGCATCTGGTACACCTCTTGGAATCCGCGTTTGACCATCAAAGCCGAAAGCACTTCGCAGCGAATGCCGCCGGTGCAGTAGGTGACCACCGGCTGGTCCTTCAGGTGGTCGTACTTGCCCGAATCCAGCTCGGCAACGAAATCGCGGGTGGTGTCCACTTCGGGGACAATCGCGTCCTTGAACTTGCCGATCTGCGCTTCGAATGCGTTGCGGCCATCGAAGAAATGGACCTTCTCGCCGGTCTTCTTCTTGTTGTCAACCAGCTCGTGAAGTTCTTCGGGGCGCAAGTGGGTGCCACCACCGACAACACCGTTCTCGTCAACTTCCAGTTCGCCAGGAGCGCCGAAGGTCACGATCTCGTCGCGAACCTTGACGGAGATACGCGGGAAGTCTTCTGCCGAACCTTCCGACCACTTGATATCCATCTTCTTGAAAGCTGGCAGTTCTCGCGTGGCCTTGACGTAGGCCTTGACTGCGGAGATCTCGCCACCAACGGTGCCGTTGATGCCGTCTTTGGAGATGATGATGCGTCCGCGCAAGCCCCAGCGCTCCAGCAGCGAGCGCTGCCAAAGGCGGATTGCCTCCGGGTCTGGGAGCGGAGTAAAAGCGTAATACAGAACAATACGATGAATGGCCACCCTACAATGTTAGTAGCTTTTGGCCGCGAAACGCCGAGGAAAAGAGCAATGTCACATTGATCTTTCCCGAAAATATCGAGCTCTCGGCCAGTGCAATAGTTCCAAGTAGGCAACGATTAGTTCAATGTCAGCTAATTCCTAGGAAAGACAAGGTAGGGTCAAATTATGGCATCAAACGCAAGCGATGAACTGATTGGCACCTGGGTAGCAGGCTGGGCTGGGGCTCGTGGTTATGAAACCCGCAACGAAGGACGGGTCCACGCTGCGCTGCGCCACGACACCACTGAAGACTGGGAATACGTCATCTATGGTCCCTCCAAAGAGGAACTCGCAGCAGTAGCCGAGACCCTGACGAAGCACCCGAACCGTCGGCTGACGGCTTTCGACGACTCCGCCGAGAATCTGGTTGCCATTGCGGCTGAAGTAGGCCTGCAGGTCACTGCCGATGACGAAGCACTGATGGTCACCGAACTAGCCGTGCACGACGTCGAGGTCCCACTGCCTGCAGACGGGTTCGTCTTCCAGATTGAACGCGATGGCACTCATGCCTACGTTTCGCTGCATCCCGAGGACAACCAGGAAGTCGTTGCGGCATCCGGCCATGTCTCAGCAGTTGGCGGATACGCAATCTTCGACCGCATCATCACCGGCGCCGATTTCCGCCGCAAGGGCCTAGGTACCCTGATCATGCGTGCGCTGGCTTCGCTGGCTCAAGAACACGATGTTGATGAAGGCCTGTTGATCGCTTCGGTCGATGGCCAGCAGCTTTACGCTTCGCTGGGCTGGACTTCGCTGGGCAAGGTTGTCATGTTCAAGGCCTAGGGCCTCCAAGATTACTCTTATCGCCGT
>NZ_JBLVOC010000005.1:75815-88263 GCF_053543575.1 Glutamicibacter sp. AGC84 | reverse complement strand
AGGGCGATAGTCTTTAACTCCAGCAGTTCTCGGTCCGGAAGGCGTCCTCGTGAAGTCAGTGCGTTCTCTCTTAGATCCCTATGACCGGACCAATGATCCCGATGCTGTGGTGCACCGCCGCACCAGGACTGCCAAAGACGAGATCACCAGCCAATGGCCAGCGTGGCTCAGCGCTGAACTAGTTGGGATATTCCAGGGACTGGGCATCCAACAGCCTTGGCTGCACCAGGCCCAAGCAGCCAACCTCATCCACGAGGGCCACCACACCATAGTTTCCACCGGTACCGCCTCAGGCAAGTCCATGGCCTACCTGATGCCAAGTCTGGAACAGTTGTACCAGGCGAAGGACAGCGGATTCAACGATGCTGATGCCGGTGCATCGGTGCTTTATATCTGCCCAACCAAAGCACTGGCAGCCGACCAGCTTTCCGCTGTGGAGTCCCTAGGCGTTCCCGGGGTCCGAGCCGCTCCCTACGATGGCGATACCGACCAGGCCACCCGTGCTTGGGTACGCCAGCACGCCAACTTCGTCTTCACCAACCCAGATATGCTGCACCGCGGCATCCTGCCCAACCATCCGGCCTGGTCCAGATTCTTCAAGCGCCTTCGCTACATCATTATCGACGAGGCCCATTCCTACCGTGGGGTCTTTGGCGCACACGTAGCCAACCTGATGCGCCGGTTGCGTCGCATTTGCGCCTATTACGGCAGCTGCCCGGTCTTCATCGGTGCGTCCGCGACGAGCTCAGACCCCGAAGCATCCTTCGGGCGTCTCATTGGGGCGCCAGCTCAAGCGGTGACCAACGATTTCTCCGCCAGCGGTGAACTGGTGATGGCCTTGTGGGAACCTCCGATGAGTGATCACCGCGGTGAAAACGGTGCGCCGGTACGGCGTACCGCCATCGCCGAGAGCGCTTCGATCCTCACCGATCTGATGGCTGATCATATTCGAACCATTGTCTTCATCAAGTCCCGCCGCGGTGCTGAAACAATCGCAACGCTCACCCGCAAGCATCTGGAAAAATTTGCACCGGATCTATCCGTCCGGCTTGCAGCGTACCGCTCGGGCTACTTGCCTAATGAACGCCGTGAGGTGGAAAAGCAATTGCGCAGTGGCGAGCTGCTGGGTGTCACCTCAACTTCGGCGCTGGAACTGGGTATCGATATTGCGGGGCTGGACGCGGTAGTGGTGGCTGGGTGGCCAGGCACCCGCGCATCGTTCTTCCAGCAAATCGGCCGTGCCGGACGTTCGGGCCAGGATGCGCTGGCGATCTTTGTCGCAGCTGAAGATCCGTTGGACACCTACCTGGCACATCATCCCGAAGCCATCTTCGATTTGGGTGTCGAAGCGACAGTCTTTGATCCGCAGAATAAGTATGTGCTTAGCGGCCACCTCTGCGCCGCCGCGCAAGAATCTCCCCTGCGCCCGGAGGAGTTGGAAATTTTCGGTCCGCAGACCGAACAGCTTCTGGATTCGCTGGTGCAACGCGGCTACTTGCGCCGGCGCCCGGCTGGATGGTTCTGGACGCATCCGCAACATGCGGCAGGGATGTTCTCCATTCGGGCCGATGGCGGTGGACCAGTGGACATCATCGATGCGGAAACCGGCGCTCTGCTAGGCACGATGGATTCCCCGCAAACGCATTATCAGGCGCATCCCGGGGCCATCTACGTCCATCAGGGTGCCAGCTACCATGTGGAAGAACTTGATGAGCAGAACCACGTGGTGATCGTGACTCGGGTGAATCCTGATTACTACACCACGGCGCGTGATCTCACCACGGTTGCCATTGATTCCGAGGAACGCAGCCGTAACCACCGAGAACTGACGATTCATTTCGGTGAAGTCACTGTGACCACCCAGGTCGTGTCTTTCCAGCGGAAGTCGGTGGCTTCTAATGAAGTGCTGTCCGAAGAACCGTTGGAGCTTGAAGCCCGGGATCTGAATACCAAGTCCATTTGGTTCACCCTGACCGAGCAGCGATTGCTTCGAGCTGGTTTGGAGGTAGATCAGTTCCCCGGAGCCTTGCATGCTGCCGAGCATGCCATGATCGGGTTGCTGCCGCTGGTTGCTACCAGCGACCGTTGGGATATCGGCGGAGTATCCACTGCGCTACACATGGATACCGGCCATCCGACAATTTTCGTCTATGACGCGCAGCCTGGCGGTGCTGGATTCGCCGAGCGTGGTTTCGAGCGCTTCACCGATTGGATCCGGGCCACCCGGGATGCCATCGAGGCCTGCGAATGCCAGCACGGCTGCCCAAGCTGCGTGCAGTCCCCCAAGTGCGGTAACCGCAATAATCCATTGGACAAGGCTGGAGCGATCTTGCTGTTGACGGCCGTGCTTGACGACGTGGAGCCAGCGCACCACCGCTAACCGCTTCCGCCATGCTCACCGCCCCGGTGCATCCAGTGGCGGTGCTCCCGCCCGTGCCTGGGCTTCGGCCAGATACAGTTCTATGCCCAGGGCACGGAATCCGACAGGAACGTTAGTAGTAACGCGCACCGACTGGCCGTCGGGTTCCACCGTGCATGCTGCCAGCAGTGCACCGTTGGATTCGGCCAACAACGCCGCAACTGTGCAGGGGTCCCCGGGGCGCAACCCGCGGGCCGTATCCGCAGCAGCCAGCGCCGACAGATCGGCGGCGCTGGCAGCCTGCATCGCGGCTCGGGTTGCTGCAACCCATGCTAAAACGGCACCGGCAATTAGCAGTGCAACAACCACGAGCGCTGTTGCCATGACCGTTCCGCTACCCTGTTCGCTTCGAAGGCTCCGCCGCTTTTTCATTCGACGGCCACACTGGCTTGTCCATGGATTTGAAGGCTGCCAACGATTGGAAGGCTCACCGATTTGCTGACGTGAACCTGCCAGTAGCCGTTGGCTGTTGAGAGCGAGAAACGGGCTTGGCTTCCTGCCAGCCTCACGCCGCTGGCGCGAGCGGTTGCATCGTCCTCGCCGCGGGCCAATTCCCTGGCCATGGCACCGGCTGCCTGCTGAACTTGGATCTGCTGGATCCCGACGACACCCAAGCACAAACCCAAGGACAGCATCATGGCAACCGCGGGTAGCAGCACCGCAAATTCGGCGGTACTGCTACCCGATTCGTCGCTGAAGCTCATGGCCTACAGCGACAGCGCTTTAGTAATCAGGCCCATCAGCATGCCACGTACGTCGCCGCTGGACAGGATGCTGATCAGCAAGCCGGCAAAAGCCACGGCAGCCAGCGTGACCATAGCAAATTCGGCGGTGGTGGATCCCTGCTCTTCTCGCAGCAGATCCCTGATTTCCCGGAACCGTCGGTTCATTGTGTTGTCCTTTCTAGACTGTCATCCCCGGCGTCGATACCGTGGATGTTGTGCTTCTACCATCGGCGAGCGCCGCGGGCAGCAACATGGGTTTCCTACGAGCTGGGCATAACCTTCGGCCGGGGATTACTGGTAGCTGGGGAATAGCGCGATGATCAGTGGAACCACGCCCAGGGCGATGAAAGCCGGCAGTGCGCAGGCCCCTAGAGGCAGTACGAGCCTGGTACCGAATTGTGCTCCGAGGCGCGCGACTTTCTGTGCATGTTCACGGCGTTGCAGAATCGCGGTATTTCGTAGCAGATTGGCTGCCGGCGCTCCGGTCATGTGGGCAAAGTGCAGTGCTTTCCGCAGCGGGTCGAGCCAGGGCGGAACGGCTTCCCAGGCTTTGTCCCAGGCCATGTTCATTTCCAAGCAGCGCGCTACGCTGCGCAGCACCGCGCACTGTTCAATGCTGTGACCGAGCAGATCGAGGATCTCGGTGATGGGCATCCCCGAGTCCAACAGGCTGGCGCTCAGATCCAGGATCAGCTCGACAGGTTTTTCATCTTCCTGCCGTCTTTTCCCAAGGCACTGCGGCGCCTTGCCTTCTCGACTTTTCGAGTTGGGCCGTCCTAATGCCAAAGCGATGGAAAGCGCCCCTAGAAGCAGAATCAGAACGATCATGACAGTGCCTGGCTAGTGGTTGCCTGCATGAGCCGCCGGCACCAGATCCGGTTGGCGATCCACAGCAATGCTCCAATGAGCACGCTGAGTTGCGCCGCCCATGATCGGCCTATTGTGCCCAGAACATCAATGCCCACAAGCAGACCGAATCCAAACCCGACTAGTGGAAGCCATGTCAGCAACTTAGTCGTTGCTTTCGGGCCAGCCATAGCCGCCTCGAATGCTTGCTGGGCTACTAGGTCGCATTCGAGGTCTTCGGCTAGCCGTTCCAGCACATCGACAAGGCTTGCGCCGCTGCGTTCGGAGAGTTCCAGGCACCAGTGCAGTCGTCGCACCGCTGGACCTTGTCCCTGCTCCGCCGGAAGACCGGGTCCGGGAGCGCTGTTGCTTAGCCGATGCGTTGCTTGGAGGTCTTTGAGCGCTCGGATGATGTTCCCGCTGTCGTCCTCGGCCTCCAGCAACGCATCAACTGCGGGATGGAAATCCAATCCGCTTCGGAGCAGCGCCGAGAGTTCACGAATGATGCGGGCATCGGTGCTCAGTACCTGGTCATCGTCCGTGTGGCGTTCCGCCCCGCGATCCCGGAGCCTGCGCAGGGAACCCGCTTTGATTTTGCTTGCCGGGTGCGCGGGGATCCACAGCCACAAGGCCAGTGCGCCAAAGATGAGGATCAGCATTGGTCAACGTTTCTTGGCGTGCTCATCGCCTAGCGCCTTGGCAATGGTGCACGTGAGCGATGGGCCAAATCTGTTCGCCAGGAAGTTGTGCCCGTAGTCGGCCAGCGGTTCGGCGGCGTCCAGGTCTATCAGGCGCCGCATGTGCATCTGGCCATCGCTACCGGTGTCCAGGCATCCAAGGGCCACCGGTCCGCGCTGCCCTTGGCTCCCCCTGTTCATGTGAATGACAAGATCCAAGGCGCTGGAGGCCTGCAACGAAGTCGCCTGCACGCTCCATCCGGCGAGCGCACCCAGCGCCGCCAAGCGGGCCGGAACTGACTGCGGGTTGTTGGCGTGCATGGTGCCTGCGGCTCCCTGATGCCCCGTGTTCATGGCTGCCAGAAAATCGCGTATTTCCTCCCCACGGCATTCGCCAACGACCAGACGGTCAGGGCGCATGCGCAGGGCTTGGACAACCAAATCCTTCAGCTGCACCTGGCCGGCAGATTCGACGTTGGCCGACCGGGTTTGCAAGGACACAACATGCGGGTGCGGTACATGCAGTTCTTGCGAGTCTTCCACGATGACCAGACGGTGCCGCGGATTGGCTTCGGCAAGCATGGCTTGCAGGAGGGTAGTTTTGCCGCTGCCTGTTCCTCCGGTAATCAGGAAGTTCATCTGGCGTTCCACGATGGCTTGAAGCAGCGGTAGCCAGAACCCGTTCGATCCTTCCAGGACGGTGCCCAGTTCGAGCTGGGCACTGCGCTTGACGCGAATCGAGATCAGCGGTCCGGCTGTGGCAATTGGAGGCAGTACAGCGTGGACGCGGTAATTCTTCAAGCTCATGTCCATGAACGGGCTAGCTGAATCGAGCCGTCGGCCCGCAAGGGTTGCAAGATGGACGGCCAGGGTCCGAACCTGCTCTGGGGAAGAAAACCGGAATTCGGTGGGCTGCAGGCCGGCCGGAGAATCCGTCCAGACCATCCCTTGCCCGTCGACCAGGACATCGGTCACCTCGGGCCGCTGTGCGAAAGGCTCGAGGATTGATAATCCTGCCACTTCGTTCTGCAGCGATTCCAGCGATTGTGCGGCACCTTGGGAACCCAGAGCCGCGCCGGAGTCGTGAACGGCTCCTGCCAAGGCAATCGCATCAAGCTGCCCGCCGGTGAGCAATGCGCGTTCACGCACGGATTCAAGGATTTTGGCATCCAGCACAGGCCCGCCCGTTGATGGGTTGGCGTTGTGGCTATGCCGGCCCGGGCTCATGGGTGCTGCTCCTTCATTTGCGGTATCAGGCAGAGGTTGGACAGGTGCTGGCGCAATGCCCGGGATTTGAAACTGTCGTATAATTGGCCGCGCTCGATCGCTTTGCTGATCCGGGGAAAATCGGGGAAGGCACCAAGAATCTGAGGAAAACCCGCAGGGGTGCTGCGTAGTTTCTGTTCCCCGCACAGCACCACTTCCCCAGAGGCTGGCACGGTCAGCGAACTGACAGTGGCGATATTCCGGTCTATGAATTGGTTCAGTGCCAGCCGTTGCGGATGCGGTGCGCGCCCGGCATCCACTACGACCAGATCGAATCCTTGCCGGGCGGCGGCCAGCAGGCGGATCACCAGCTGGTCCTCCAGCTCATGCGTTCTGCTTGCCTGGGACCAGGTCAAGATCGCGGTATCGCGAAGCTTCGGCAGCGTTTCAGCCAGTTGATGAGCAGCAAGCGCGCCACCGGATTGCCGCAATTCTTCCCATCCAATTCCCGTTGGCGGTTGGGTGCAAACCAGCGGCCAAGCGCCCTGGGAATGCGGATCCAGATCAATCATGGCGCTGCGAAGACCACTTAATGTCCCGGCATGCGCCAGCAACAGGGCCAGGGTCGTTGTTCCCAGCCCGCCTGCTGTGGAATGCAGTGCCAGTGTGTGTCCATGCCCTGCCCTCATGGCCCATAGACCCAGGTACTCGCCGAGCCATTGGCTGGCCGAGGGCAAAACTGCCACCCTTGCCTTGGGAATTCTGCTGGCCAAGCTCCACACGATGGCCTCGCCATCTTCCAGACCGACCAGGACATCCACCGGCCGGCTCGTATTTTCGGCTAGTGCTGCCATGTCGCTGCCCCACAGCACCGGCCCAGAACCATCGGCGGGCAGCAGCTGCGGGTCGGTGCATTTGTTGATTCTCACCGCCGCGCCGACCGCGATCACTGCGCATCGCTCAATAATCCGTGCATCGTTGCTCACGATGGTGCAGATCGGTTCATCTTCCGCCGTGTGGTCAGCCGCTGCCGGCCTCCTGGTGCTGTTCGGAGGCGCCTGCGCGAAATCCAGTTCAGTCATCACGAATCGTTGGGTGTCCTTCAGCGGTTTAGCCGATGAGGACTCTGATAGCCATTTCATGCATCGAGCGTGGCATCTGCCTAATCATTTGCGTGCCGCTCGCCAACCAACTGGGGATATCGGCCGCTGGCACGGCACAATAGATCCATGAGTGCCATCGCTTTCCTTGCTGCCGATCCTGATGGCTATGCCCTGATCGATCTTCGCGACCAGTATTCTGGCAACTCGCTGCAGCCGGTCGTCTCGGTATCCCGGGATGATTTTGCCGGATTTGTTGCCGAAATCGAAGCACGGCATTCGCCCCGATGGGCCATGCTCCGCACCACCCCGTGGATGCAGCCACTTGTTTCTGCGGGTGTTCATCTGGCCAAGGCCTGCATTCTCTCCTTGGCCCAACGCATCTTGCACCGCTCGCCGCTGAGTGAGGAAAAGCTCGAAGACTTCGATCTTGAACGACCAGTTCAGGCTCACGAAAGGGCCAACCAGGATGCGCTCTTTGCCGCCCCGACCTCCGGCGAATCCCTTTCCGAGCTCGTAGCCATGTACGTTGCCCAGCGCAAGGCGTTGCCGCAGGATCCCAGCACCCGTCAGCGTCTGGAATTATTGATCCACGCCGAATCGGTAGGTGCGTTGATTGCCTGCGAGATGGAAGCGGCCGGTTTGTCGTGGGATGAAGCCGGACACCGCGCCCTGCTGCGCGAGCAATTGGGCGAACGCGTATCCGACTATGGACGGCCGCCGAAACTCGCGGCCAAGGCCCAGCAATTGGCCAAGGCATTAGGCAGTCCCGGGCTCAACCCGGATTCGCCGCAGGAGCTGTTGCGCGCCCTGCATAAGGCCGGTTTCGCGGTGAGCTCGGTGCGGGCCTGGGAACTGGAGCAGATCAAGCATCCATTGATTTCTGAGGTTCTTGAATACAAGAAACTCTCGCGTCTTGCCAGCACCCATGGTGATGCGTGGTTGGATCAATGGGTGAAAGGCGGCCGTTTCCATCCGCATTATGTGCTGGGAACGGTGACTTCAGGACGCTGGGCCGCTTCTGGTGGCGGGGCGCTCCAATTGCCGCATTCCATCCGGCAGGTCGTGCGCACCCGTCCCGGCTCGACGTTTGTGGTGGCCGACGGGAGGCAACTGGAACCTCGAATCCTGGCAGCTATTTCCAATGACCAGCAATTGCAAAAAGCAGGCCAGCAAGATGACCTGTACCAGTGGCTGCTCGATGCCCAGCTCGTGGCTTCCCGAGATGAGGCCAAGCTGGGCATGCTCTCGGTCATCTACGGCGGTGGCGGCGGTGCTTCAGGTGCAGTGGGTGCGGCCCTGACCCGCAGTTTTCCCACCGCCATGCGTTTTGTCGAACAGGCAGCTCTTGCCGGCGAGCAAGGTGAAGGCGTGCGCAGTTTCCTCGGCCGCGGCTGCCCGCCAGCCGATGAGCAGTGGCTGCAGGCGCAGAAAGCTACCAACGATGAAGCATCGCAGCGGGCTGCTGACGGCGCGGCGAGAGCCCGCGGCCGGTTCACCAGGAACTTTGTCGTACAGGCGACCGCCGCGGAGTGGGCTTTGGTGTGGATGGGCCACGCACGGCACCTGATCCATCAGGCCGGGTGGAGCCAGACCTGCCGCCAGGTGTTCTTTGTCCATGACGAAATCGTCTTTGAATGCCCCACCGAATTGGCTGGGCAACTGCAGGAGCTCATCCGGCATGCGGCCATGCTCGCCGGGCGTTCCCTGTTCGGCCAGGCCTCGCCGCGCTTCCCGGTCAGTGTTGCGATCTCCGGGAACTACGCGGATGCGAAGTAGCCGGCTTCAGGCCATGCGCAGTTCACGGCGGTTGTTCCACGGCTGGGTCCAACCCAGCTCGTTGAACAGCCTGTCCAGCACGATCGCGGTGAAGCCCCAGATGATCCGGTCTTCAAAATCGAAGGCCGGGGACTTGAACTTCTGATTGCCGCGCTGCACCACGCCGGTCAGGCGATTCCTCGGCTCCAGCAGGTGCGCCACCGGGGCGCGGAATACGCCGGCGCTTTCGGCCGGGTCAGCCGGATAAACCCTGGATTCGGTATGCCACCAGCCAATCACCGGGGTGACCAGGAAGTTCGAAACCGGCAATTCGGTTTCCCCCAAGGTGCCCAGGACCTCGATCCCGGAGGTGTCCACGCCAGTTTCCTCCCACGCCTCGCGCAAGGCGGCGTCGGCAACGCTCGAATCCTCCTGGTCGATCCCGCCTCCGGGGAAAGCGATCTGGCCCGCGTGCTTGCGCAGGGTCGCGGCGCGCTCCACGAACAGCACGTCCAGATCGCCGGCCCGGGAGTGCGGCTCCAGGGCCGCTTCGCCGGCAGCACCGAACAGGATCAGGACCGCGGCACGGCGCGCAGCACCGAGCTCGATATCGCTCATCACCCATTCGCTGGGCAGTTTCTGCGTTGCCCCGACCTGTGCCGTGTGGCGGGCAATTACTTTTTCCAGTTCCAAGCGCGCGCTCATGCGTCCAATCCGTATCCTTCAGCCCTCAGCTCGCGGCGGGTTGCGCCAGCGATCATTTTCGCCAGCAATTCTTCCCGTCCTGGTGCGAGCTCATACTTGAGCAACGCTGTGGCCTTGGCAGGTATTTCCTCGCCGATGCCGAACGAGGGGCAAAGCTTGGCGATGGCGCAGGCCCCGCAGGCAGGTTTGCGCGAGTGGCAGACGCGGCGGCCATGGAAGACCACGCGGTGGCTGAGCATCGTCCAGTCGCGTTTTTCGAACAGTTCCCCCACCGCGTGCTCGACCTTGACCGGATCGGTTTCATCGGTCCACCCAAAGCGGTTGGCCAGGCGCCCGAAGTGGGTGTCCACGGTGATTCCGGGAACACCGAAGGCATTTCCCAGCACGACGTTGGCGGTTTTGCGTCCCACCCCGGGAAGCTTCACCAGCTCTTCGAGCTTGGCTGGCACTTCTCCGTCAAAGCGTTCAACCAAGGCGGCGGATAGCCCGAGCAGGGAGTCCGTCTTGGCGCGGAAGAAACCGGTGGGGCGGATCAGCTGCTCAAGCTCGCCCCGTTCGGCTTGGCTCATTGCGTGGGCGTCCGGGAAACGGGCGAAGAGCGCTGGAGTGATGGCATTGACCCGCACGTCGGTGGTCTGCGCGGAGAGCACGGTGGCTACCAGCAGTTCGAAGGGGTTCTCGAAGTCCAGTTCGGGCACCGCGTAGGGGTAGGCCTTCGCCAGTTCCCGGTTGATCTTGCGTGCCCGGCGCTTCAGCCCCAGCTCGGTTTCGTTGTCCAATTTCTTCGCCACGCTTTAGATCGTGTCATGAGGGCGTGAAGTTTTCACCCTTGGACACCACCTTGGCGTGCTGTTCATCGCGTGCAGCTAACCGCTCGGCGCACAAATTACCCCATTTCCCCTTTCCCGGTGACACAAAGCACACCGGCCCTGCTGGAGGATGTAACTTTGATCACAGAGAAATATTTGTGACTACGCGGAAGGACGCGAACCCAGTGAGTGATTCGAAAACCTTGGATAACCTGTCGACCGAAACACGTTCCTTTGCCCCGAGCAAGGACTTCAGCGATCAGGCCATCGCAACGCAGGCCCGCTACGACGCAGCCAAGGCAGACCGCTTGGGCTATTGGGCGGACCAGGCACGCCAGGTACTGACCTGGGACACCGATTTCACTGAAACCTTGGACTGGTCGCAGGCACCGGTGGCCAAGTGGTTCGTCGGCGGCAAGCTCAACGCGGCCTACAACGCGCTGGACCGCCATGTGGAAAACGGCCTGGGCGACCGCGTCGCCATCTACTTCGAAGGCGAGCCGGGCGATACCCGCACCTACACTTACGCGCAGCTGACCGAAGAGGTCAAGAAGGCCGCCAACGCTTTCGAATCCCTGGGCGTGGCCAAGGGCGACCGCGTGGCCGTCTACCTGCCAATGATCCCGGAAGCCGTCATCACCATGCTGGCCTGCGCCCGCATCGGCGCCATCCACTCGGTGGTCTTCGGCGGCTTCTCCGCCGACGCGCTGCGCAGCCGCATCGATGATGCGGACGCCAAGCTCGTGGTCACCGCCGATGGCACCTGGCGCCGCGGCAAGCCGTCCTCGCTGAAGCCGGCAGTCGATGCGGCGCTGGAAGCACCGGGCCACACCGTGGAAAACGTTCTGGTGGTCAAGCGCAACGGCGAGCCCACCGAATTCGGCGCACTGGACAAGTGGTGGGATGACGTCGTCGGCACCGCCGCCACCGAGCACACTGCGGTAGCCCACGACTCCGAGCACCCGTTGTTCGTGCTGTATACCTCGGGCACCACTGGCAAGCCCAAGGGCATTGTGCACACCACCGGCGGCTTCTTGGCCCAGGGCGCCGTGACCCACCGCGCCACCTTCGATTTGCACCCGGAAACCGACGTGTACTGGTGCACCGCGGACATCGGCTGGGTGACCGGCCATTCCTACGTCACCTACGCGCCGCTGGTCAACGGCGCCACCCAGGTGATCTACGAGGGCACCCCGGATACCCCGCACCAGGGCCGTTGGTGGGAACTGGTGGAAAAGTACGGCGTCACCATCCTGTACACCGCGCCCACCGCAATCCGCACCTTCATGAAGTGGGGCCGCGAGATCCCCGATGGCTACGACCTGTCCTCGCTGCGCGTGCTGGGTTCGGTGGGCGAACCGATCAACCCGGAAGCATGGATGTGGTACCGCGATGCCATCGGCACCAACAACGGCAAGAACGGCGAGCGCAAGGAACACCCGGCCCCGATCGTGGACACCTGGTGGCAGACCGAAACCGGCGCGCACATGATCGCTCCGCTGCCGGGCGTCACCGCAACCAAGCCGGGTTCGGCCCAGGTGGCCGTGCCGGGCATCGCCATTGACGTGGTGGATGAAGCCGGCGAATCCGTGGCCGACGGCGAGGGCGGCTTCCTCGTCATCCGCGAGCCGTGGCCAGCGATGCTGCGCGGCATCTGGGGCGACATGGAACGCTACAAGGACACCTACTGGTCGCGGTTCGAGAACATGTACTTCGCTGGCGACGGTGCGAAGAAGGACGCCGATGGCGATATCTGGCTGCTGGGCCGCGTGGATGACGTGATGAACGTCTCCGGGCACCGCCTGTCCACCACCGAGATCGAGTCCTCGCTGGTCGCCCACCCATACGTGGCAGAGGCCGCCGTGGTGGGAGCGAAGGACGAGACCACCGGCGAGGCCGTGGTGGCCTTCGTGATCCTGCAAACCGAGCCGGCGGAAGGCGAGGATGTGGTGGCGACCCTGCGCAACCACGTGGGCAAGGACATCGGCCCGATCGCCAAGCCGAAGCATGTGCTGGTGGTTCCGGAACTGCCTAAGACCCGCTCGGGCAAGATCATGCGCCGCCTGCTCAAGGACGTGGCCGAGGGCCGCGAGGTCGGCGATGCCACCACGCTGTCCGATTCAACGGTGATGAGCCAGATCGCGCAGTCCATGGGCAAATAGCCTCAGCACGCCCCAGTGCAGCAAGCCGCCCTTCGTCCACA
>NZ_JBLVOC010000005.1:29035-75781 GCF_053543575.1 Glutamicibacter sp. AGC84 | reverse complement strand
CCCACGGCGGCTTCTTGTATTACGGGGCCAAAGAATTCGGGCGGGAATTTCCCGGTTGTGTAATAGATTTGAGTTCATGACTGAGAACGCATCGAACACCATCTTGCTGCTCAACGGCCCCAACCTGAATCTGCTGGGCACCCGGGAGCCGGAAATCTATGGCCACGACACCCTGGCCGATGTTGAGCAGCTGGCCCGGGAAACCGCTGCGGCCCTCGGCTTCGAATTGCGCGCCTTGCAGTCCAACCATGAGGGTGTGCTCATCGACGCGATTCACGAGGCCCGCACTACCGCAGCCGGCATCATCATGAACCCCGGCGCATTCACCCATACATCTGTGGCTATTGCCGATGCCATCAGCGGCGTGCAGTTGCCAGCCATCGAGGTGCACATCTCGAACGTGCACAAGCGTGAAGCGTTCCGCCACCATTCCTTCATCTCGCCGGTAGCCAGCTCGATCATCATCGGTGCGGGCGTGCACGGCTACAAGCTGGCGGTTCAGCAGCTCGCGCATTTGCTGGGCAAATAGCCGCAAGCCCTAGCCGGTGACGCAGTCGCCTGTTTTGATGCTGGTGCGCCGATCGCCGCCCAGCTCCATGGCGTTCTCGATCTCTTCGAGGCTCAGGGCGAAGCCGACCTCGTCATCGCTGCGCGACTTGGCGAAGATCAAGCCCACCGCGTCGCCGGATTCATCCAGCAGCGGTCCGCCGGAATTGCCCTGGGCTACTTCCGCGGTGAGCTGGTAGACAGAGATTCGAGATGGGTCCGCGCCATAGATATTGGCAATGGAGACGAAGGCACGGGAAGCGATCAAGGCTCCGCGGATCTGCTGCGGGCCGCCCGCTGGGTGCCCGACAAAGGTTGCCGAGTCGCCGCGCATCAGGTCATCAGCGGCGAGGTCGATAGGCTCTGCCTCCAGCCCTTCGACGTAAAGCAGCGCGATGTCGGCCTTGGGATCGAAATAAACAACCTTTCCGCGGTGAACTTCGTCACCGCCGACCTCCACGGTTGCCGCGCTCAATCCGGCGACCACGTGCGCGTTGGTCATGACCAGCTCGTGGTCGACAACGAAGCCTGAGCCGGTCAGGTTCACACCGCATTGCACCGCGGTACCGGAGATCTTGGCGGCCGATTGGGCAGCGGCCAGCTGCAGGTCGTTAGCTGCCCATTCGGTGTTGGCCGGCGCCTGGACCGGGGGCGCGAAAGGCTCCAGGAATGCGGGGAGGGTTTCGGCGATCACCTTGGAGCGTGCGGTGGAAATCGCGGCATCGACAAACTCGGGTGTCAGGCCACGAATCGAGTCGATCATCTTGGACTTGCTGATCTCCAGCGAAAGCCTTGGAATACCCATGCTTGAAGTGGAAAAGGCCAAGCCACCGATGATTGTGGCGGTAATGAACACCGACAGCACGCCACCGGCAATGCGGTCCGCGGCACGCAGGAAATCGACATTCATCCAGTGGCGGATGCGGGTTGCAATCACCCGTCCCAGAGCTTGCCCGAGAATGATCAGCACGGCTGCGGTAGCTATCATCAGGCCGACCCGCCACCAGGGGTTCGTGGCGAAGGTGGAAACCAGCGGGATGGCGAAGAATGCGGCGACGCCGCCGACAATCAGGCCGAGCATGTCGCCAATGGTCAGCAGAAAACCTCGACGAACTCCAACAACGAAAAACGTCAGCAAAACAGCGCAGATGACTACGTCGAGCCAGCTGAAAATTCCGAGCACCAAGACCCCAGTTCATTCATAAAGTTCGTATAGACCCAAGGTACCCTTAGAAGCTGATGGATTTCTGCGAGCAGATTCGCGAGTTTTAGTCGAATGTGCGTGATTTTCAACATTTTCTTGGTTAAACCACGTGTGGAAACTGTCACATTGTTACCGAATACGGCACAATGAAGTAAGCGCCTACTACTGTTGACAGGAGATTTAATGGATATCGAGGTACTGCGTCGCGCGCCACTGTTTGCGTCGCTTGGTGATGAAGTATTCGCCGCGCTAACCGAAGAATTGACCGAGGTTGATCTCTCCCGCGGCGCATCGGTGTTCCGTGAAGGCGATCAGGGTGACCGTCTGTACTTCATCGTTTCGGGCAAGATCAAGCTGGGTCGCACCTCTTCGGATGGTCGCGAGAACCTGATTGCTGTTCTTGGCCCAGGCGAACTGTTTGGCGAGATGGCATTGTTCGATCCACACCCACGCAACGCAACTGCAACCGCCGTGTCCGAGACCCGCTTGGCGGGCCTGAGCCACGAGAACATGCGCAAGGCTATCTTGAACTCCCCTGAGGTCTCGATCCAGCTGCTGCAGGCTCTGGCTGCACGTCTGCGTCGTACCAATGAGTCCCTGGCCGATCTGGTCTTCTCTGACGTTCCTGGCCGTGTTGCCAAGGCTCTGTTGGATCTGGCTGACCGCTTCGGTCGCCCAGCTACCGACGGCATCCTGGTTGCCCACGAACTGACTCAGGAAGAGCTGGCTCAGCTCGTTGGTGCTTCCCGCGAAACCGTGAACAAGGCTCTGGCCGAGTTCGTGCAGCGCGGCTGGCTGCGCCTGGAAGCACGCGCCGTCGTGATCCTGGATATCCAGCGTCTGCGCCAGCGCTCGCGCTAAACCGCAGTGATGCAAACAGGCCGGGAATCCTTCAAGGATTCCCGGCCTGCTTTGTTTAAGTTCTGCTCTCAGTGCCCGGCAGTAGTCTGCCATGGGCGGGAGGATTCAGCGCTCATGGAGCCAAGGACTTCCAGATAGTAAATGCCATCGCGCACCAGCAGGTCCGGATGCTTGAGATTCAACGAACGGGCCCGCGAAAGGTAGGCGACCACTCCATTGGCCTCCGCCATGGCTTCCAGGATCATTTCCACCGCCGGGTAGCTAATCTCCGAGAGCGCGAGGTTCACTGTGTTGGGTTGGCCAACGCTGTCCCCCAGCTCGCTGGTGCTGCGTTTGGCCAATATTTCCCCGGCGGCACACCAGCGCCCCCATTTGCCTTTGCCGCGCAGCAAGGCAGCCTCCTGGCGGTTGGGCACGGTGGCAGTGAAGTACCAGGTGTCGAAGCGGCGCAGGGCAAAGTTCGGGTTGAGCCAGTGGGATACCGGACGCAAAAGGTCTGTGCGCAAGCCCAGTCCGCGGCGGCGCAGGAATTCGTCGAAGGCCAGGTCCTGTCCGGCGATTGCTTCGCGGGCGGTCATCCAGTCTTCTGCATCGGTCATTTCGACCACGGATTGCTCATCGGTGCCGGCCAGCAGGATTCCGGTCTCTTCGAAAAGCTCGCGAATGGCGCAAACGATGTATGCCTGCGCCAACTGCTGGTCCAGCATGTCCATGCGCTTGGACCATTGGGACAGGCTTGGACCGAACCATTGGTAGGTGGCACGGTCGCTCGCCTCGTGGCTGCCGCCGGGAAAGGCCACGTTGCCCAGTGGGGAGCCCCCGGGGCGATAAGTCAGATAGGTCTCCACGCCGTGGGAAGAATCCCTCACAAGGCAGATGGAGGACGCGCGCCGCGGGGTGCGCGGCGTGCGCGAACCGAAAGAGAACCAGTTTTCGGCGGTGGCAATTTGATGCGGTGGCAAATCAAAGAGCCGGCGCACCATACCGCTGCGCGGCCCCGCCGGGAATGCCCGTCGGGACCGCGCAGCAGGAATCTGGCTTGAATTACTCAAATTCGGCGATGACCTCGACCTCGACAGGTGCATCCAGCGGCAGAACGGCAACGCCGACGGCCGAGCGTGCGTGCAAGCCTGCATCGCCGAGTACCTCGCCGAAGAACTCCGATGCCCCGTTGATGACGCCTGGCTGTCCGGTGAAGTCCGGTGCCGACGACACGAAACCGACAACCTTCACGATGCGCTTAATGCGATCTAGATCACCAATTTCGGCCTTGATGGCGGCTAGCGCGTTAAGCGCAGCGGTCTGCGCCTGGGCCTTCGCCTCCTCGGCCGAAACCTCGGCACCAACCTTTCCAACGGCTGTGAGTTCACCCTTAATCAGCGGAAGCTGGCCAGAGGTGTAGACATAGTTGCCGGTGGTAACGGCTGGCAGGTAGGCGGCTACCGGCTTTGCCACAGCTGGCAAGGCATGACCGAGCTCGGCCAGACGAGCCTCGACACGCGAGGAAGTAGCTTCTTGCATGGGATTTCTCCTTCAGTAAATGTTGTTGCTAGTTACGCTTTCGGACGCTTCATGTAGGCCACTGGAGATGAGCCGTTGGGGCCTGGAACCACGGTTACCAGCTCCCAGCCATCGTCACCCCACTGGTCCAAAATCTGCTTCGTAGCGTGAATCAAAAGCGGCAAAGTGGCGTATTCCCATTTAGTCATACTCGATACGTTAGCGCGTCCTTGTAAACTAGTGGGTATGGCAGCCAAGAAGTCCCCTTTTTTTGATACCGCTACCACCCTGGGAAAAGTCGTTGCATTCTTCGGAATCAGCGCCCTGTGTGGTGTGCTCGCAGCAGGCATGCTCGTGCCCATTGCAGCTATCGCAAAAACCGGTTTGACCACCGGTAACAACATCGTCAGCGCGCTCCCGAGCTCGTTTGAAGAGCTCCCCATCCCGGAGCCTTCCACGATCCTTGACGCTGATGGCAAGGCCATTGCGAACTTCTACCAGCAAAATCGCCAGCCTGTGAAGCTAGATGACATCTCGCCAAACATGCGCAAGGCGATCATCTCGGTGGAAGATGAGCGTTTCTACGAGCACAAGGGCATCGACCCCAAGGGCATCGCCCGTGCAGTAGTTGGCAACCTCACCTCTTCGAGCCGCTCTGGTGCTTCCACCCTGACCCAGCAGTACGTGAACAACCTGCTAGTGAATAACCAGGTGCTCACCGGTTCGGACGAATCCACTGTTTCCGGCCAGAAGGGCTACTCGGATAAGATCCGCGAGCTGAAGTACGCGGTGGCCATCGAGAAGGAAATGTCCAAGGACCAGATCCTGGAGGGCTACCTGAACCTGGTGCTCTTCTCGGGTCGCGAGTACGGCGTGCAGGCTGCCGCTCAGCACTTCTACTCAACCGATGCCAAGGACTTGAACGTGCAGCAGTCGGCCATGCTTGCCGGCATGGTCCAGCTGCCAAACGTCTACAACCCGATCAACAACCCTGAGCGATCCATCGACCGCCGCAACAAGGTGCTGGGCAACATGTACCGCACCGGCGCAATCACCAAGAAGGAATACGACAAGGCGGTGAAGTCGGACCTGGAACTGGATCCGCGCACGTCCCCTTCCGGTTGCACCGCGGCCAAGGAAAATGCCTACTTCTGCGACTACGTCACCAATCTGATCCTTTCCGATGACACCTATGGCAAGACCAAGGAAGATCGCGAAGGCCTGCTGTACCGTGGCGGCTTGACCGTCAAGACCACCCTGAACAGCAAGCTGAACAAGAAGGCCGCCAAGGACGCAGCGAAGGCTATCGATCCAAAGGCCAAGTCCAACACCGACATTTACTCCTCGATCGTTTCGGTCGAGCCGGGCACCGGCAAGATCCTGACCATGGCGCAGAACACCACCTACGGTCCGGAAGTCAAGAACTCGGGCGAGAACACCTATTACAACTTCGCTGTCGAGCGTTCCCTGGGTGGCGCTGGCGGGTTCCAGGGTGGTTCTACCATGAAGCCGTACACCACCTTGGGCTGGCTGTCCGAAGGCAACCGCATGTACGACAAGATCAATGCCAAGAAGCAGGTTTTCGTACCCGGCTCCAAGTGGCGGGCATCTTGCCTTCCCGGAGGAACGACAACTGTTGGTTCTAATTGGGAACCGAAGAATGCATCGCCTGGCTTCTACCGCTCGATGACCGTGGATACCGGCCTGTACTGGTCGATCAATACCGCGACCGTGCAGGAGGCCTACAAGACCGACCTGTGCACCATCGCCGATTACACCAAGAAGCTTGGCGTACTGGATCAGGGCGCCAAGGGCGGCCCTGCCCCGATCTCGCCTTCGAACCCTTCGTTCATCATCGGCTCGGCAGAAATCACCCCGCTGTCCCAGGCCGCCGCATTCGCTGCATTCGCCAACAAGGGCGAGTACTGCGAACCACGCGCCATCAACAGCGTGACCGACAAGGACGGCAACGAGTACAAGGTCAAGAAGGAATCCTGCTCCCAGGAAATCGACCCGACCTACGTTGCCGATCTGAACGGCACCCTGAAGAAGATCGCCACCAACCGCGTCTCCAAGGGCCGCGTCGACGGCCCAATCGCTGGCAAGACCGGTACCAACAACTACGCGTCCTCGACCTGGTTCGTCGGCTACACCACCGGAATTTCCACCGCCACCTGGGTCGGCCGACTCAAGGGCAAGGCCGGCGAAGAGAAGAACCAGATGCACGGCGCGATGGTCAACGACAAGAAGGCCCCTTGGATGGTCGATTCCTCGACCTTCGCCGCCCCGCTGTGGGTGGACTTCATGGAGGAGGCCGTGCACGAATACGAGCGGAACAACTTCGGTTCGGCCCGTCGCCAGCCGCCTCCGCCAAAGCCGAAGGAAGAAGACGATTCCAAGTCCGACTCGGATGAGAAGGACAATGACAAGGAAGAGTCGAAGGAAGATTCCAAGCCTAAGGAAGAATCCTCGCCGAAGCCCGACTCCGATAACAAGGGCAACGGAAACGGCAATGGAAACGGCAACGGCAAGAAGTCCGATGACTAGCTGAATATTCGAAAGGCCGCGTTCAACTTTGGTTGGACGCGGCCTTTCGGTTTAGATTGGCATAGGAGAACTCCACCAGAAGTTGCCTCCGGGCTTGAAAGGACGATGGCACAGAAGTCATGGTTGAACAGAATAATTTCGCTTCGGCATTACGTCATGCCAGCGGTACTGCGGCCCTTGCCGCCACCGGCGCTCTGGCCATCGGCGGAGCTCTGGTGGGCTATGGCATGCTGGAGGCCCAAAAGTTCGGGCTGCGCCACGAATCGATTAAGGTCCTGCCCCGCGGATACGGCGACATCAAGGTCCTGCACCTTTCGGACATCCACATGGTTCCAGGGCAGGAAGCCAAAACCCAGTGGCTGCGCGGTCTGGCTGATCTGAAGCCCGACTTTGTCATCAACACCGGGGATAACCTCAGCCACCGCAAGGCCGTGCCGGCTTTGATCAAGGCGCTGGAACCGCTGATGGCTTTCCCTGGCGCCTTCGTTCCCGGGTCCAATTGCTACTACGCTCCGAAGCTGAAGAACCCGTTCAGGTATTTGGCTCCTTCCACCGGAACTCCCAACCCTGCCCCGCGGGACCAGTTGCCGTTCGAAGAAATGCACCGGGCCTTCGGCGGAGCCGGCTGGATCAACATGTCCAACCGTGCGCATTCCACGGTGCTCAATGGCCTGCGCCTGGATCTTACCGGCGTGGATGATCCGCACATCGACCGGGACCTCTTCGCTGGCTGGCCGCGTGGTTCCTCCTCAAGCAGCCAGGCGCCCCACGTGCGCATTGCGCTCACCCACGCGCCCTACCAGCGGGTTCTTGACCAATTCACCGAGGCGAAGGCTGATGTCATTTTCGCTGGCCACACCCACGGCGGCCAGGTGTGCATCCCGGGCTATGGCGCATTGGTCTCCAACTGCGATCTGCCTACGTGGCGCGCCCGCGGCCTGAGCGATTGGGAATACAACGGCAACACCGTTCCGTTGAATGTTTCCGCTGGCGTGGGCACCTCGCGCTTCGCTCCGATTCGCTTCGCCTGCCCGCCGGAAGCCATCATGGTTACCCTGGCTGCCCGCGACTAAGCCACGAAATTTCTTCGGGTAATCCCCGGTCAAGCACCTTCTTGGTGCTCGACCGGGGATTATTTGCCTCCAATGTGAAGCACTTCTTTCCAATAGTTGCCTATTGATTGAATTATCCCAACTACTGCCGGTAGTCTGTAACTCTGTCAAACTTCTGGACGAATGCGGGGTACCGTGGCTCAAGCTCAACAGGCCGGTTCGAAAGATCCGGTCCCGCTCTCCGCAACACTGAAACGGCTTGCTCCATTCGTCAAGCCGATCTTCCCCCGGCTCTTTTGCGGTTTCCTCTGCGCGCTCGGCGCCGGAATTGTCGCGCTGGCCATCCCCCAGGTGCTCGCCTGGCTGGTCAATGTCGTCCTGCATCGTGATGGGGCAGCCTCGGAGGTGTGGCTCTCTGTTGGCATCGTTGCCGCATTGGGCCTTGTCGAAGCCCTGCTGATCTTCCTGCGCCGCCAATTCGTGCTGAATCCCGCAGCAGGCCTTGAAGCGCAGATGCGCATCCGCTTCTACAAGCACCTGCAGCGCCTGCCCGTGGCGTTCCACGAACGCTGGGGCTCGGGGCAGCTTCTCTCCCGCTCCATGTCGGATCTCTCCTTGTTGCGCCGCTGGCTCGCGTTCGGCGCGATGATGCTGGTTGTTGAAACCGTCACCGTCATCACCGGGCTGGTGCTGATGTTCACCCATTCATGGATCCTGGGACTGCTCTACCTGCTGGGATCTATCCCGATTGCCATCAAGGCCTACCGTTTCCGCAACGACTACCGGGCCGCCAGCCGCCGCAGCCAGGACCAGGCTGGGGACCTGGCCACCGCGGTGGAAGAATCAGTGCACGGCATCCGCGTCATCAAGGCCTTCGGCCGCGGGCCGCATGTCTACGCGGGCTTCAGCGCCCAGGCAAAGTCCCTGCAGGAAACCGAAATAACCAAGGCCAAGACGCTGGCCAGCTTCCTGCTCACCGTCGTTGCGGTGCCTGAAACCATTCTGGGCATCGGCCTGCTGATCGGCATTGCCCAGGTCGCCAACGGCACGCTGAGCGTCGGCTCGCTGGTGGCCTACTTCGCCATCGCCGCGGTCATCGCCGGCCCCGTCGAGGGCATGGGAATGCTGCTGGGCATGACACTGAGCACCAAAACTGCGCTGGACCGCCACTTCGAGGTCATGGATTCAATCAATGACATCGATTCCCCCGCGCAGCCCCGGGTCCCTGCAGAACGCGATGGCAGCGTGAAGCTGGAGCATGTGCGCTTCGCCTACCCGGATACCGCCGGTACCCACCGGCCGATCCTGGCCGACATCAATCTGGAGATCCGTCCCGGGGAAACCATGGCCCTTGTCGGCATCACCGGTTCGGGCAAGTCCACCTTGCTGAACCTGGTTCCGCGCCTGCATGAAGCGACCTCCGGCGAGGTGCTCATCCACGGACAGGACGTCAAGGACTGGGACCTCCAGGAACTGCGAACCGAGATCGCCGTGGCTTTCGAGGACACCACCTTATTCTCCACCTCCATCCGCGGCAACGTGCTGCTCGGCGCCCCGGAAAGCCTGGATGAGCAGCAGCGCGAAGCCCTGCTCGCCGAAGCCCTGGACGTCGCCCAGGCGCAGTTTGCCTACGCGTTGCCCGAAGGGGTAGACACCTTGATCGGCGAGGAAGGCCTGTCGCTATCGGGCGGGCAGCGCCAGCGCATCGCCTTGGCCCGCGCCATCGCAGCGCGCCCGAGCGTGCTGGTCCTCGACGATCCGCTGTCCGCCCTGGATGTGCGCACCGAGGAACTGGTCACCGAGAGGCTGCGCGAAGTCCTGGCCGGAACCACCACGCTGATCGTGGCCCACCGGCCCTCGCCCGTGATGCTCGCCGACCGCGTGGCGCTGCTGCGCGATGGCCGCATCGACGCGGTGGGAAGCCACGCCCACCTGTTGAGCACCAATGAGCATTACCGATTCGTCATCGCCAGCCTGGATGACGAAGACCAGCCAGCCACCGTGGAGGTCTCCCGATGAGCAAGCCACTGGGCGTCGCCAATGAAGACGCCATCAAGCTCTCTGCCGCCGAACGCAAGGTCGTGCGGCAACGTTCCTTCCGGCTGCTGGCCTCGCTGGCCGTGCCGCAGAAGAAGCTTTTCGTCCTCACCGTGGTGCTGGTGCTGTTCTCCAACGCGGCACGCGTGCTGCTTCCGGTGCTGATCGCCTTCTCGATCGACTGGACCCTGCCGCAGGTGCGCGAAGGCAACTGGGGTGCCCTGGGGATGACCGGGGCCGGATACATCGTGTGCGCCGTGCTCAGCGGTGTGCTGCTCTCCTGGTACATCACCAGCGCGGCGAAGATCTCCCAGGCGATGCTCCTGGATCTGCGCCAGCAGGTCTTCCGCCATACCCAGCGGCTGAGCCTCGAATTCCACGAGAACTACACCTCCGGGCGGATCATTTCCCGGCAGACCTCCGATCTGGAAACGCTGCGCGAGCTGCTCGATCAAGGCGTCTCGGAACTGGCCTCCTCCTGCGTGTTCGTGGTCTTCACCCTGGTCTCGATTTTCTTCCTCGACTGGCGCAGCGGCCTGGTGGTCTGCGTGGCCGTCCTTCCGGTAGCGATCCTCTTCTTCTGGTACCAGCGCCGCTCCGAGCTGCTCTACCGCGAATCCCGCGTGGTCTCGGCCAAGGTCATCTCCACCTTCGTGGAAACCATGACCGGCATCCGCGCGGTCAAGGCCTTCCGCCGCGAGGAAGCCAACGACGCGAACTACTCGGATCTCGCGGAGCAGTACCGGGTGAACTCGGTGCGTTCCTTCAACCTCTTCGGCGTCCTGCAGCCGGGACTGGTCCTGATCGGCAACCTGACGGTGGCGGCATTGCTCGCCTACGGCGGATTCCGCATCATCGACGGCACCATGCAGGTCGGTGCGATGGTGGCCATCCTGCTGGCCTCCAAGCGCCTGTTCCAGCCAGTCGAGCAGATCGCCATGTTCTATTCCTCGCTGCAGTCGGCCACCGCCGCCCTGGAGAAGGTTTCGGGGCTGCTGGAGGAAGAACCGACGGTGCGCGAGCCTGCGGCCCCTCGCACCATCCGCAAGGTGGCCGGCGAGCTGGTCTTCAAGGATGCGGTCTTCGGCTACGGCGAGGGCCCGGTGATCATGGAGGAATTCGACCTGCGGATCCCGGCGGGCCAAACGGTGGCCGTGGTAGGCCAGACCGGTGCCGGCAAGTCCACGCTGGCCAAGCTCATTGCCCGCTTCTACGACCTGCGTTCGGGCACCTTGGAACTGGATTCGGTGCCGATCAACGAGCTGTCGAACAAGGAACTGCGCCAGCACGTGGTGATGGTCACCCAGGAGGCGTTCCTCTTCTCCGGATCGGTGGCCGAGAACATCGCGCTGGGCCGGCCGGGCGCCTCGCCGGAGGATATCGAGTACGCCGCCCGTGCGGTCGGCGCCCACGAGTTCATCTTGGATCTGCCTGAGGGCTACGGCACCGACGTGAACAAGCGAGGCGGACGGGTCTCGGCCGGCCAGCGCCAGCTGATTTCCTTTGCCCGCGCCTTCCTTGCCGATCCTGCGGTGCTGATCCTTGATGAGGCCACCAGCTCCCTGGATATCCCTTCGGAACGGGCAGTGCAGCGCGGACTGCAAACCCTGCTGGGCAACCGCACCGCGCTGATCATCGCGCACCGCCTGTCCACCGTGCAGATCGCGGACCGCGTGCTGGTGGTCCACGATGGCAAGATCACCGAGGACGGCACCCCAGCGCAGCTGATTGCCGATGAGGGGCGCTTCGCGGCCCTGCACAAGGCGTGGAAGGACTCGCTGGTCTGATCCCGTCCAGGACAGCGCAAAGCCCTCCGCAGATCACTTCGATCAGCGGAGGGCTTTGCCGTGCGTGGTTGTTCTTCGCCTGCGCCTAGGCGCTGAAGACCTGGCCGGTGAGCCGTTCGTAGGCCTCGATGTAGCGGGCACGGGTCTTCTCGATGATTCCGGCTGGCAGCTGAGGCGGTTCTTCGCCCGAGTTCTTGTCCCAACCCGATTCGGCGGAGGTCAGCCAGTCGCGGACGAACTGCTTGTCGAAGCTGGCCTGCGCCTGGCCCGGCTTGTAGGATTCGGCATCCCAGAAACGCGAGGAATCCGGGGTCAGCACCTCATCGCCCAGGGTGATCTCGCCGGTGGCCGGATCAGCTCCGAACTCCACCTTGGTATCGGCCAGGATGATGCCGCGCGCGCGGGCGATCTGCTCGGCCTGCTCGTACAGGGCCACGGTCTTCTCCCGCAGCGCCTCGGAAACTTCGGCGCCAACGCGTTCCACGGTCTGCTCGAAGGAGATGTTCTCGTCGTGCTCCCCCACCTCGGCCTTGGCCGATGGGGTGAACAGCGCCGGTTCCAGGCGCGAGCCATCCACCAGTCCTGCCGGCAGTGGCAGCTCGCACACGGTCTGCGAGGCCTTGTACTCGGCCAGGCCCGATCCGGTCAGGTATCCGCGGGCGATGCACTCGATCGGGTACATCTCCAGCTTCTTGCACACCATCGCGCGTCCGGCCACCTCGGCTGGAACATCGGTGGAGATGACATGGTTGGCGAAGTCGCCCAGCTGCTCGAACCACCAGAGGCTGAGCTGGGTCAGCACCTTGCCCTTGTCCGGGATTTCGCTGGCCAGCACGAAGTCGTAGGCGCTGATGCGGTCGGAGGCCACCACGAGGACACGGTCGGTGCCTTCGAAGCTGGCGCCCGCAGGCACGTACAGGTCGCGTACCTTGCCCGAGTAGTAATGGTCCCAACCTTCTAGGTCGAGCACTTCAGTCTGGAATCCTGCCATGAGTTCTGTAGTCCTCTACTTGCTTTCGTTGGCGATGGCGATTTCGCCGCGTTCGGCCTTCAACGCAATGTCGGTGCGCGACTGGGCACCGTCCCAGCTGATCTCGGCAACCCCGGCGTACGCTGCGGCGCGGGCCGCGGCGAGGCCATCGCCCAGGCCCACCACGGCCAGTACGCGGCCACCGGAAACAATGATGTTCCCTTCAGCATCCGCGGAAGTTCCGGCATGCATCACGTGCACGCCGTCAATTCCGTTGGCTGCCTCCAGCCCGGAGATCACCGCTCCCTTGACCGGGGTGTCCGGGTAGTTCTCGGCGGCGATGACCACATCAACTGCGGTCTGCGCGGACCAGGTCAGCTGCTCGGCATCATCGAGCCGGCCCTTGGCGGCAGCCAGCAGCACACCGCCCAGCGGAGTCTTCAGCCGGGCAAGGACAGCCTGGGTTTCCGGGTCGCCGAAGCGGGCATTGAACTCGATGACGCGGATGCCGCGCTTGGTGATCGCCAAGCCGCAGTACAGCACGCCGGTGAATGGGGTGCCGCGCTTTTCCATTTCGCGCAGGGTCGGGTAGGCGACGCGGTCCATGACCTCGTCGACGAAGCTCTCCGGCAGCCATTCCAGCGGCGAGTAGGCACCCATGCCACCGGTGTTCGGGCCTTCGTCGTTTTCGAAGATGCGCTTGAAGTCCTGTGCCGGGGCCAGCGGAACAGCATGCTTGCCATCGCAGATGACAAACAGGGAAACTTCTGGGCCATCGAGGAATTCTTCGATCACTACGGTTCCGCCGGCGGCAAAACAGGCTTCTGCGTGCTCCAGCGCTTCGTCGCGATCGCCGGTGACCACGACGCCCTTGCCGGCGGCCAGGCCATCGTCCTTGACCACGTACGGCGCACCGAAGTCATCCAGCGCGCTGGCGGCTTCCTCGCGGTTGGTGGCCACATGGGCCATGGCGGTGGGAACCTCAGCGGCAGCCATGACTTTCTTGGCAAAAGCCTTGGACGCTTCGAGCTGCGCGGCAGCCTGGGTCGGGCCGAAGACCGGGATCTGCGCTGCGATCAGCGCATCGGAAACACCGGAAGCCAGCGGCGCTTCGGGGCCGACGACCACCAGATCGCTGCCCAGTTCCCGGGCGAGCGCGACGACTGCGGCAGGATCCTGCGCATCGATCGCGTGGGTAGTGACGTCCTGTGCGATACCGGCGTTGCCGGGGGCGCAATGAACTTCGTTGACGTAGGGGTCTGCACTCAGTGCACGGACAATTGCATGC
Organism: Glutamicibacter sp. AGC84; assembly: GCF_053543575.1. Taxonomy (NCBI): domain Bacteria; kingdom Bacillati; phylum Actinomycetota; class Actinomycetes; order Micrococcales; family Micrococcaceae; genus Glutamicibacter; species Glutamicibacter sp. AGC84. The sequence continues at coordinate 61,989 of NZ_JBLVOC010000005.1, read as the reverse complement.
TCACGGCCGCCTGGGCCAATAACCAGTACCTTCACCCGGTCGAGTTTACCGGAGATCCAGCGGGTCAACCGCGTCTATGACGCGCAGGCATTAGCCGCAGGCCCCGTCCATCTGGCCGCCCGCCTGGCACCGGGCCGAGGGGCGAATTCGGCGCCAGCAAGCCCAAAGCCCCCTGGAAGTCTTCGGCACAGCATCATGCCGGCATCCAACCGGCGCTGCGTTGGCTGAACTAGAGTTGGCATGGCTGGATTTCTCGGTTTTCCAGATCCACAGTAGATGCCCAGCGCACGCAAATATGACGTTTCTCCGTCATTGAGAGAAAGTGGAATCGACCCATGGCAATCAAACGGCGCGTTGATGAAACCGCTGGCCGAGCGGCCCTGCGCGAATGGTCCGGAACCACGCAGGGACAAGGAAAAATAGCCCGCCCGGTGCTCGCCACCGCGGTGCGCTTTTCGCTGGAGGAGCTGGCCTCCCGCGCCGAGGGCAACTCGGTCGAGGTACGCGTTCCGCCCTTCGGTGTGACTCAGTGCATAGCGGGTCCCCGGCACACCCGCGGAACACCTCCGAATGTAGTCGAAATGCCTGCTGAGCTCTGGCTTTCCCTTGCTACTGGGCGTATCGGCTGGGCCGAGGCCTTGCAGACTGGGCAATTGCATGCTTCGGGACTTAGGGCAGACTTGTCAGCGCACCTACCACTTATTGAGTACCCTTAAGGGTATGGAGCAACACCCCGCTACCCCGTCTTCTGCCGATCAGAGTGTTGAAGTGCATATTCACTCGTCGCCCAAGTTCTGGCCGTTCATTTTGACTTTCGCGGTCCTTGGCGCGCTAGCCGGTCTCATCATTGGCCTGCTTGGCGAACCATCGCAGGATTACACCCGCACCTCGGCGTCCGGATTCTTCGCCATATTCGGTGCAGGCCTGGGCGTAGGCATCGGCGCATTGGCGTATGTGATTGTTGATCGCGTGACCTCACGCAAAACCACCAAGCATCTGGCAGTTCCTCTGGCCGAGGACACTGACTCCAGCGGACTACAAGGCTAGGCAGCTTTTCTCCTGAATTAGAAGAGCAGGCGGCCGCGCACCTGGCCGCCACCCACCACATTTTTGGTCGGTGTCGACCAACTGGAACATGAGAGAATAACCAACATGGCGCGTGGCGATGGATTCTTAAATCACGACCTGCTTCCAAACGAAAAGGGGCCGCAGGATGAATGCGGCGTTTTTGGCGTTTGGGCTCCTGGCGAAGAGGTCGCAAAACTCACCTATTACGGCCTGTATGCCCTGCAGCACCGCGGACAGGAATCCGCTGGTATTGCCACGAGCGACGGTGCGCGTATCAACGTCTACAAGGACATGGGCCTGGTCTCCCAGGTGTTCGACGAGAATACGCTGAACTCCATGGCCGGCCAGCTGGCTATCGGCCACTGCCGCTACTCGACCACCGGTGCCAGCCACTGGGCCAATGCGCAGCCGACTTTGGGCCCGACCCAGGCCGGTACCGTCGCCCTGGCCCACAACGGCAATCTGACCAACTCCGCTGATCTGGCCGATATGGTCTCCGCCAAGCAGCAGGCCGAAGGCGGCAAGGTCCGCGGCGAACTCGCCCAGGGCAACACCACCGACACCGCCTTGGTCACCGCCTTGCTGGCCGGTTCCGAAGGCCAGTCGCTGGAAGAAACCGCGCTGGAGCTGCTGCCGAAGATCGAAGGCGCCTTCTGCTTCGTCTTCATGAACGAGGACACCCTCTACGCAGCCCGCGACCCGCATGGTGTTCGCCCCCTGGTCCTGGGCCGGCTGGACCGAGGCTGGGTTGTTGCTTCGGAGCAGCCTGCACTGGCTACCGTTGGCGCCTCGTTCATCCGCGAAATCGAACCCGGCGAAATGATCGCCATCGACGAGAACGGCGTGCGTTCCACCCGCTTCGCCGAAGCCACCCCCAAGGGCTGCGTCTTCGAGTACGTCTACCTGGCTCGTCCCGATGCTGCCATTGCCGGCCGCTCGGTCTACGAATCCCGCGTGGAAATGGGCCGCCAGCTGGCCCGCGAGAACAGCGCGGACGCGGACATCGTGATCCCGGTTCCGGAGTCCGGCACCCCGGCCGCCATCGGCTACGCCGAGGAATCGGGCATTCCATTCACCCACGGCTTCGTGAAGAACGCCTACGTGGGCCGTACCTTCATCCAGCCATCGCAGACCCTGCGCCAGCTGGGCATCAAGCTCAAGCTCAATGCGCTGGAAACCGTGCTGCGCGGCAAGCGCGTCGTGGTGGTGGATGATTCGATCGTCCGCGGCAACACCCAGCGCGCGGTGGTGCGCATGCTGCGCGAGGCCGGTGCCGCCGAGGTGCATGTGAAGATCTCCTCGCCTCCGGTCAAGTGGCCTTGCTTCTACGGCATCGACTTCGCCTCGCGTGCCGAGCTGATCGCCAACGGCGCTGCCGTGGCTGAGATCGCGACCTCCATCGGCGCGGACTCCTTGGCCTACATTTCCGAAGACGGCATGATCGAAGCGACCCGCCAGCCGCGCGAGCGCCTGTGCACCGCGTGCTTCACCGGCGAGTACCCGATCGCCTTGCCGAACGAGGAGCGCCGCGGCAAGAACCTGCTGGAGCGCAGCAACCAGGGCGGCTGCGAGCCAGGTCCTGATGCCGAGTTCGAAACCAACAGCTAATCCCCTCCACGATCCCAACCATCTCGTTGCAAAGGGCGCCGGAAATGCGGCGCCCAGAACAGAAAAGGAACCGACTGCCATGAGCGGCAATGATCAGCAGCCAACTTCCATCACCTATGCCGGTGCCGGCGTTGACGTTGAGGCCGGTGACCGTGCCGTTGAGTTGATGAAGGGCGCGATCAAGGCAACCCACACCGCGGGCGTTGTCGGAGGGGTCGGCGGCTTCGCCGGGCTCTTCGATGTATCGTTCCTGACCGGTTACAAGAAGCCGTACTTGGCTACCTCCACCGACGGGGTAGGCACCAAGGTTGCCATCGCCCAGAAGCTGGACATCCACGACACCATCGGCCAGGACCTGGTCGGCATGGTGGTCGACGATATTGTCGTGGTGGGCGCCAAGCCTCTGTTCATGACCGACTACATCGCCACCGGCAAGGTCGTCCCGGAGCGCATCGCGGATATCGTGCGCGGCATCGCGGAAGGCTGCAAGCTGGCCGGCACCGCGCTGGTTGGCGGCGAAACCGCGGAGCACCCGGGCCTGCTAGCCGAGGACGAATACGATGTTGCCGGTGCTGCTACCGGTGTCATCGAAGCTGACCAGCTGCTGGGCCCGGAGCGCGTGCGGGCCGGCGACGTCGTCATCGGCATGGCGTCCTCGGGCATCCACTCCAACGGCTACTCGCTGGTGCGCCGCGTCATCGCCCACGCCAAGTGGGAGCTGGAACGCGAAGTTGCAGAGTTCGGCAAGACCTTGGGCGAGGAACTGCTGGTTCCGACCCGCATCTACACCACCGCTTGCCTGGATCTGGTGGGCGAGCTGAACGACGGCGAGAACTTCGGCGTGCACGGCTTCAGCCACGTCACCGGTGGGGGCCTGGCTGCCAACCTGGCTCGCGTGCTGCCCCAGGGCCTGATGGCCCGTGTGGACCGCTCGACCTGGTCCCTGCCAGCAGTCTTCTCCACCATCGCCCAGCTGGGCAACGTGCCACAGCCTGACCTTGAGCGCACCCTGAACCTGGGTGTGGGCATGGTTGCTGTTGTTGATCCAGCTGTAGCTGATCGTGCCGTAGAGCTGCTGAACAAGGCTGGCATGGGAGCTTGGGTCATGGGCGGCGTCGAGAATATCGATCCAGCGGCAGCCGATGCCGGACTGGACTACGTCCAGGGAGCCAAGGGCGTTGACGGCGGCGCAGTGCTGCTGACCGGCAACTACGCCAAGTAGTACTCGCAGGATCCGCTTCCTTGCCGATGCGCCGCACTGATCCCAGTGCGGCGCATCGGTTCTTTAACGCCATCGCCATGCGAATGGGGATGCAGGGTTGACCGGAGCCCTCTTGCCCGGCTTCCAGGCGCCAGGCAATGCTGCCGGTGGTGCTGCACCAGTGCGAGCTTCCTGCCGGGCTGAGTGCCCAGAGCAGCATTTGGCACGCTTCATTGGTGTCCCTTGCGGGACGAAATACCGGCCTGCTAGTCCAGTTGCTTCAGGGCGTGCTCCAAAGGCACACGCCAGCGCCAGGTTGCTTTTTGTTCACCGCGGACGTGGCCGTTGGTAATCAGCGCCACCGGCAAATCCCGCTTGACGAAGTTCAACAGGATCTTGTACCCGCTCATCACTGCAAGGGAGGAGCCCAGCACCAAGAGCGATGTGGATTCCGCTTCCAGTGCCGCAATGCGTTCCTTGCGTTCAACCGGAACGTTCTCGCCGAAATACACCACATCAGGCTTCAGGGCCAGCGAGCCGCAGCTCAAGCAGGCCACCATGTTGAACCGGTCAACCAGATACTGGGGCAGCTCCACATCCCCATCGGGGTTCACCGCGCTGGGGTCGATTTCCACGGCTTCCAAATAGCCTTCGTTGGCCGCCTGCAGGCGCAGATCAAAGTCATTGCGGTTCTCGCTGTACCCGCAGTCCAGGCAGCGGACGATCGACAAGTCGCCATGGACCGGAATGACCCGTTTGGATCCGGCCTGCTGGTGCAGCCCGTCAACGTTCTGCGTAATGATTCCACTGAGTTTCCCGTGCTCTTCCCACTGCACCAAGCGCTGGTGAATGTGGTTAGGCTCGGCTTTGTCCATATGGCGCCAGCCGACGTAGCCACGGGCCCAATAGCGCTGCCGGGCTTCAGGACGGAATCGGAATTCTTGATAGGTCATCGGCCGGTGGCGCTGCAATGAACCGTTGGGTCCCCGGTAGTCGGGGATTCCGGAATCGGTAGAAACACCGGCTCCGGTGACCACCAGGACCCCGCCAGCGGAAAGCATTTGGCGCACCCCGGCACGCGCTTCAGCTTCCGGGGATTCAGGTGCCTGCTGCTCGACAATGCGCTGCATCGACCGGATGGCCGAATGATGCGCCATCTGGATGGATAGCTCTTCTGGAGTGCTCACGTTCCACCTAACAATTACTGGGCACGACAAAGGCCGCAACGACTAAAAGCTAATTTAGCTTAGTCGCTGCGGCTTGTCGCAAAATGTACTGAAGAGCTGTACCACTCAATGCTTAAGGTGTGGCACTCTGAGCCAAGGACTCCCGGCGTCAGAAGACGAGGCTACTCGTCTTCGTCATCTCCCGAGTACTTCTTAGTCAGCTCGTCGTATTCCGAATATTCTTCGTCATACGATGAATCATTACGCTCAGTGTTCTGAGCATGATGATCGGACTGAACGCCCAACTCGCGTTCAAGTGCCGAAAGGTCAGTGGACGGCGAGTAGTACTTGATATCTCGCGCCTGACGCTGTGCTTTAGCCTTTTGACGGCCGCGCCCCATGGCGTGACCCCCTCTTTTCAGTAGAGTCGGGAGGTGGTCCACCTTGAAAAGATGAAGGCCCCCGAATATGTGATCAGTTCTTTCGTAATTAAAGGTTAACACGATTCACCGGCGAGCGCTGAATGCAACACCCTCCGAAACCGCTAGACTGTCGATTAGTCCAACGACTATGTATTGAGCCGGCGAGCGATCGCCCGACCCAACCACGAAGGAGCTCAACAGGTGGTGGAAAACAATCTGCCCGAGCCGCAGGCGGCTTTGCCGCCATTGCAGCCAGAACCGGAGAAGCCCAAGCGTCAAAGTGCCCAATGGGCCTTGATGATTGTCGCCGTTCTCGCACTGGCCGCGGCAGTGGTTTTCGTGGTGTTGAGACTAGTGGATCCCCCTGCTTCGCCAACTGCGAACAACGTGGAGCGCAACGAGAATCCAGGCCTCGACGGCATTGTTGCCACCGAGATGCCTCCAACCCAGTTGGAGCAAGGCGACTGCCTGCGCGGATTCAATTCACCACTGGATCCGCAGACGGTCGTAACCTGTGATTCCTCCCACAATGCCCAACTGATCGGCATCTTCCAGGTCACTGGCGAGGAGTACCCGGGAGCCAACGTGCTGCTCACCCAATCCGAAGACCTGTGCAAATCGGTGTCACTGGATCCTCGTGCAGGGCTGGACTCCACCTGGACCTATCACTTCTCGCGTCCCTCGGAGAGCACCTGGGGCCAGGGCGACCGCACCGTTTCGTGCTTCCTGAGCCTGTCCGAGGGCGACGTCCGCAACTCATTGCTGCCAGAGGGCTCTACGGATGGAGAATCGGAGAACTCCGAAGAGGAGCCGTCCAAGGCACAGGAGACCACCGACAGCTAAGTCTGCGTTCAGGAAAAATGGCGAGGGCATGAACGGGATTCCATCCGTTCACGCCCTCGCCATTGCCAGGCTCCTAGGCCTTCTTGGCAACTTTGAGCTTGTCGCCAACTTCGTCCAGGGTGACCCCTACAGTATCCCCGTCCTGCACCGTTCCAGCCAGGATCTCCTTGGCCAGCCGGTCTCCGATCTCGCGCTGCACCAGGCGGCGCAGCGGACGAGCGCCGTAGGCAGGATCGTAACCGGTCAGGGCCAGCCAATCGCTGGCGGCCTGATCCACCTCCAGGTTCAAGCGGCGGTCGGCCAAGCGCTGTGCGAGCAGGTCGATCTGCAGCTTGACGATGCTGCCCAGCTCTTCGATGCTCAATGGGTCGAAGAGGATGACCTCATCGAGACGGTTCAAGAACTCCGGCTTGAACGATGCATTGACCACGCTCATCACCGCTGACTTCTTGGCCTCGTCTTCCATGCTCTGGTCCACCAGGAACTGGGAACCCAGATTCGAGGTGAGGATCAGAATGGTATTCCTGAAGTCCACGGTGCGGCCTTGGCCATCGGTCAGCCGCCCGTCATCGAGCACCTGCAGCAGGATATCGAATACTTCCGGATGCGCCTTTTCCACCTCGTCCAGCAGAATCACCGAGTACGGGCGGCGGCGCACAGCTTCGGTCAGCTGCCCGCCCTCTTCATACCCTACGTAGCCCGGAGGGGCACCGACCAGGCGCGAAACCGCATGCTTCTCCGAGTATTCGGACATGTCGATCCGCACCATCGCCCGTGGATCATCGAAGAGGAAGTCAGCCAGGGACTTGGCCAACTCGGTCTTGCCGACACCGGTAGGACCCAGGAACAGGAAGGATCCGGTAGGCCGGTTCGGGTCGGCAATGCCGGCGCGGGTACGGCGAACGGCGTCAGAGACAGCGGCAATAGCCTGCTTCTGCCCCATCAGGCGCTGCCCGATGATTTCTTCCATATCCAGCAACTTCTGGCTTTCGCCCTGCAGCATGCGCCCGGCCGGAATACCGGTCCACGCCGAGATGACTTCTGCAATGTCATCCGCGGTGACTTCCTCGGCAACCATGGTGTGCGTATCGGCCTTATCGGCTTCGGCAGCTGCCGCCGCATCCAGTTCCTGCTGCAGCGTTGGGATCTCCCCGTAGAGCAGGCGAGAGGCCTGCTCCAGGTCGCCCTCGCGCTGGGCCTTGTCGGCCTGGCTGCGTAATTCGTCGAGCCTGACCTTCAGGTCGCCGACGCGGTTCAAGCCAGCCTTCTCGGCTTCCCACTGGGAGTTCAGCGCGTCCAGCTGTTCCTTCTTGTCGGCCATGTCCTTGCGCAGCGCATCCAGGCGTTCCACCGAAGCTGGATCCGTTTCATCGGACAGCGCCAGCTCCTCCATGGTCAGCCGGTCCACCTCGCGGCGCAGCTCATCGATTTCCTCCGGAGCCGAGTCGATCTCCATGCGCAGGCGGCTAGCGGCCTCATCGACCAGGTCGATGGCCTTGTCTGGCAGCTGGCGGCCGGAGATGTACCTGTTGGACAGCGTGGATGCTGCCACCAAGGCGGAGTCCGCAATGGAAACCTTGTGGTGCGCCTCGTAGCGCTCCTTCAACCCACGCAGGATGGCAATGGTGTCATCCACGCTGGGCTCACCGACATACACCTGTGCGAAGCGGCGTTCCAGGGCGGGATCCTTCTCGATGTTCTCGCGGTACTCGTCCAAGGTAGTAGCACCAATCAAGCGCAACTCGCCGCGGGCGAGCATTGGCTTGAGCATGTTCCCCGCGTCCATGGCGCCTTCGGAGGCTCCGGCGCCGACCACGGTGTGGATCTCGTCAATGAAGGTGACAATCTGGCCGTCCGAAGCCTTGATCTCTTCCAATACCGACTTCAGCCGCTCTTCGAATTCGCCACGGTACTTGGCGCCGGCGACCATGGCGCCCAGATCCAGCGAGATCAGGGTCTTGCCACGCAGGGATTCCGGCACGTCGCCCGCGATCATGCGCTGGGCAAGCCCCTCAACTACAGCGGTTTTGCCAACGCCTGGCTCGCCGATCAGCACGGGGTTGTTCTTGGTTCGGCGGGAGAGCACCTGGACCACGCGGCGGATCTCGCGGTCGCGGCCGATGACTGGATCCAGCTTGCCCGAGCGCGCCAGGGCGGTCATGTCGGTGCCGAACTTCTCCAGGGACTGGAAGGTGGCCTCCGGATCCGGATTATCGACCTTGCGGTCGCCGCGGATGGTGGGCAAGGTGCCCACCAGCAGTTCGCGGGTGGCCCCGAATTCGCGCAACGCGTCGCCGGCCTTGGTCTGGTCTGATGCCAAGGCGATAAGCAGGTGCTCGGTGGAGACATAGGTGTCCCCCATTTCTGCGGCAGCCGCTTGGGCGTTGCTCACAACCTGCAGCAGCTGTCGGGAGTACTGGGCTTGGGCCACTGAACTGCCGGAGCTGGAAGGCAATGCGTTGATGACAGCGCTTGCCTTGATCGAAAGCGCGTCGACATCCAATCCGGCGGTCTTCAGGAGGGCGACTGCGACGGAGTCGCGCTGGTCCAGCAAGGCCTTCAGCAGGTGCGCAGGTTCAATCTGCGGATTGCCTGCGGTTGAAGCGTTCATCCCGGAAGCCGAGAGGGCTTCTTGGCTCTTAGTGGTGAGTTTGGTGTCCACGCGCATCCTTTCTCTAATTGGGTGAACCCATAAACTTGAGTGTACTTAACTCAACTCTACTCGCACTCTTCGTATTCCAGCTAGAGCAAGATTTTCGAAAGATTTTCCATTTCACTTGCCCCAGAGGCAAAATACCTTGTCACTGACGATTTGCCGACTTAAGATAAGGCATGGCCAACCCGGATTCCAAAGACATTTTTTCACTGACCCACGATGATATGGTCCAAGTTTTCATCGATCAGCACCGGCAGATGCTGCTTTCCTGCACCGGCGGACTGAGTGAAGCCGAAGCCAGATTGAAGTTGGTTGAATCCAAGACCACGCTGCTCGGGCTGGTGAAACATGCGATCTTCGTGGAACGGGTCTGGTTCGGTGAAGCAGCCACCGGCCGGAGCCGTGCAGAGCTGGGCATTGCCTCTTCGCCCAGCAAATCATTCGACTTGGAGGCTTCCGACACCATCGATTCGATTCGGCACGAATATGCCCAAGCCATCGAACTGTCGCATCAAGCAGTCGAAGGCAAAACAGGAGATGACGTCTTCTCAGGCAACCGGCGTGGACCGCTGCCGCTGCGCTGGATCCAGCTGCATATGCTGCGTGAACTGGCACAGCATTGCGGACACGCAGATATCCTGCGTGAACAAATCCTGGCCGCGCGGAAATAGCGTGCCGCCCTCAACCGGTAGACTCCGGGCATGCCATTAGAACTCCACCCGCTTCCCGCTGAAGAATTCCATTCGTGGATGGCACGAAGTACCGCCGAGTACGTATCGGACCTTGTTGCCGCTGGCAGTTCCCAGCACAAGGCGCAGGAAGATGCAGACCGGGCCATGACCCGGGCCTTTCCCACCGGATTGCCAAGTTGCACCAATGCGGTATTCACCCTGGAGCATGGCATTTTCGGCGATGTGGGCTATGTCTGGATCGGCCACGACACCTCAGACGATCCGGCTTCATGGTGGGTTTGGGACATAGTTGTCGACCCCGGGCACCGCGGCAAGGGGTTCGGACGCCAGGCCATGAATTTGGCCGAAGAATACGCCCGTGCCCACGGCGCACGTACCCTGGGGCTGAATGTGTTCGGATTCAACCAGAGCGCTCGCGGCCTCTATGAATCGCTTGGATATGAAACCACCAGCATCAAGATGCACAAGTCGCTCTAGCAGCGCCTAGTTCCTGCCCCTAGCCCACGTTGCTCCAAGCAAAGTGCATTCTTCGAATTGCTATTGACGCCTACCCAACTGCACAAAGACAAAGTACATTACAGATCATCATGACATCCACGGACCAAGATTTTTCCAGAAGCATCGCATCAGGATAAGCTGGTAGAACGTAAGGGAGTATTCATAATCGTTGAATCCGTCAATACGCAGGACTTCATGGTCCTGCCGGGTTTTGCGGCCAGCCCCGGGGTCGGTGAAGAGACTTACTCAGATGCGTTCGCGCGCTACTTACGAAAGCAGGAATCCCTATGGGAGTTTCCCCTATGATTTGGGGCATCACGATTGTCGTGATTCTCGCCCTTCTGGCCTTCGACTATTTCTTCCACATCCGCAAGGCCCACGTTCCATCGCTGCGTGAAGCAGCGATCTGGTCCAGCATCTATGTTGGCTTGGCCCTCGTTTTCGGTGTGCTGGTGCTGGTCTTCGGCGGAATCGACATGGGTGCCGAGTACTTTGCCGGCTACATTACCGAGAAGGCCCTGTCGGTCGACAACCTGTTCGTCTTCCTGATTATCATCGCCAGCTTCCGCGTACCCCGCGAAGACCAGCAGAAAGTCCTGCTCTTCGGCATCGTCTTCTCGCTGATCGCACGTACCGCCTTCATCTTTGTCGGCGCGGCGCTGATCAACCAGTTCGCTTGGGTCTTTTACCTGTTCGGCCTGATCCTGCTGTTGACCGCAGGCAACCTGCTGAAGAAGGATGACGAATCCGATGAGGCCAACAACTTCATCATCCGGATCGCCAAGAAGCTATTCCACACTACCGACAACTATGACGGCGACAAGCTGTTCACCAAGATCGATGGCAAGAAGGTCCTGACTCCGATGCTCCTGGTCATGGTGGCCATCGGCGGTACCGATATTCTCTTCGCTCTGGATTCCATCCCTGCGATCTTCGGACTCACCCAGAACGTCTACATCGTGTTCACGGCTACCGCCTTCTCGCTCATGGGACTGCGCCAGCTCTACTTCCTGCTCGACGGATTGCTGGACCGCTTGATCTACCTGTCCTACGGGTTGGCAGCAATCCTGGCATTCATCGGCGTGAAGCTGATCCTGCATGCACTACACGAGAACAACTTGCCATTCATCAATGATGGTGAGCACGTGATGGTCATTGAAATCAGCACCGGCCTGTCGCTGAGCGTCATTATCGGCGTCCTGGTGCTGACAATTCTCGCTTCGCTGTTCAGCAAGGCAGGCAAGGCCCAGACTGCCATCGGCAACCTGCGCCGCCATGCCAACAGCTACAACGACCTGAGCTACACCTCGGACGCGGTCGAACGCGAACGCATCTACCGCGCCTTGGTGGAGGAAGAAGCGTATGTGAAAACCATGGAAAAGAAGTACCGCGACAAGGCCAAGGACGTGGACAAGATCCGTGTCGAGGTCGCCGAAGCGCACCGCCAGCACGATGAGTACCTCAAGAGCTGATCAGGTTCGTACATAAAGCGAATGGCTGCCAACCCCATCAAGGGTTGGCAGCCATTCGCTGTCTTGGCGCAGCCTAGCAGCGAACACCGCCGATGAAATAGTCCGAAGGCACAATGACCTTGCCCAGAGGCATCAGGGAAACCGGGATCATCTTCAAGTTTGCGATCCCCAGCGGGATGCCGATAATCGAAATGAACATCGGGATCGCGGTTACCACGTGCCCAACGGCAATCCAGATACCAGCAAAAATGATCCAGATGATGTTGCCCAGGGTGGAGAACGCGCCTACCGGGCCGTTGTCGACCACGGTGCGGCCAAACGGCCACAGCGCATAGCCGGCAATGCGGAACGAGGCGATGCCGAATGGAATGGTCACGATCAGCACGCAGCAGATGATGCCTGCCAACACGTAGCCCAAGGCCAGCCACAGGCCGCCGAAAAGCAGCCAAATAATGTTGAGAATACCGCGCACTAAATCAGTCATGGTTATATTCTCTGTCTTTTGCCTGTTTTACTCCATCGGGGATCCCCCCGATTTTCTTCTAGGGGTGTCCAATCCCCTACCGTTCGGCAAGCATCGAAGCAGCTTGCTCGGATAGGATTAATCATCATGAGCGAATCGAGCGAGCAGCAGCGCCCAGCCCACGGCACTGCCCCTAGGAACCCAGACCTTTTCCGTGCCGAGCCGGTATCCTTCGTGCGCCGCGGCAACCGCCTGCAGGGCCGCCGTGCCAGCGCCTGGGAGCGCAATGCCGATCAGTACGTCATTGAGCCGCCCCGCAAGATCGCCGACACTTCGGTTGCCGATGACTTCCAGCTCGATCCTGCCGAGGCTTTCGGACGCACCGCACCGCTGATCGTGGAGATCGGCACCGGCCTGGGCGAATGCATCGCCAACGCCGCCAAGGATGATCCCGAGCGCAACTACCTCGCCGTTGAGGTCTACCGTCCGGGCCTGGCCCAGCTGATGCTGAAGGTCGAGTCTTTCGGCATCACCAACGTCCGCGCAGTGCAGGCCAATGCCCCAGAGGTTCTGGATGTCATGCTGGACGAGAACAGCGCCGATGAGATCTGGATCTTCTTCTCAGATCCATGGCACAAGCCGCGCCACCATAAGCGTCGCCTGATCAAGGCCTCGTTCCTGGACAAGGTCTCCCGCGTGCTCAAGCCGGGAGGCACCCTGCGCTTGGCCACCGACTGGTCCAACTACGCCGAGCAAATGCGCGAAGTCCTCGAAGCCCATCCGGACTTCGAGAACCAGCATCATGGCAATCTGTCCGGCACTGAGAGCAACCTGACCAAGGTGCGCCGCGAGGGCATGGAAGGCTTCGACCCCGAGCCAGAATTCACAGATGCCCAGGGTGGCTGGGCCCCGCGTTTCGAGCGCCGGATCCTGACCAGCTTCGAAGGCAAGGCGCTCAAGGCTGGTCGTCTGGTCTTCGATCTGGCGTACACCCGCATCGGCTAGTCGCCGAAATAAAGCATTGAAGAGGCCATGGAATCCCTAGGATGGATTCCATGGCCTCTTCTTCTGCGCAAAGTCTGCACTACGCCCAAGCTCCGAGAATGGACTATGCCGGGGTGCGGCTAGAACAATTGTCAATGGACCACGCCCCGGATCTGATCCAGCTCGCAGCCAACGGCCAGTTGGATGAAGCGTGGTTTGCTACCACTCCATCGGCCGAATCCATGCGCTTGGATATCCAGCGCCGCTTGGCATTGCAGGAAACTGGCGAGATGGCTCCCTTTGCGATCATCGACCTGTCCACCGGCAAAGCGGTGGGGGCCACGACTTACTTGAATATCGACGCGGCAAATCACCGCGTGGAAATCGGCTCAACGTTCCTGGCCATGCCAGCCCAAGGCACCGGGATCAATCCAGCTGCCAAGTTCATGCTGCTGCGCCGGGCTTTCGAGGAACTGGATTGCTATTCAGTGGCTTTCTGCACGCACTGGCACAATGCCGCTTCACGCGCCGCGATTGCACGGCTCGGCGCCAAGCAGGATGGCGTGCTGCGCAATCACAAATATGATCCAAAGAGCGGCACCCTGCGCGATACGGTGGTGTTCTCAATACTCCCGCACGAATGGCCTGCCGCGCGCACCCAATTGGAAGCGCGCTTGGCCCGGCACGGACGGATCTAGCGTCCGATAGCGCGGCGCGCGGTAAACAGCGTCACGGTCGGTTCACGGCGTTCAGGGCGCATGCCCCTAGCCAACGAAACGATGTCGCCTCCAGCGGTGCCCGCAGCGAAGATGCGAGATTGGCCCTGGCGTACGGCGGAAAGTTCTTGGCGAAGCCCATTGACTTCGGTTTGCAGATAGGCGACTTGATCTTGCAGGTCCAGGATGCGCTTGATGCCCTCGAGCGAGACGCCTTCCTTGCTCAGGGCCTGCACCTGGCGCAACAGTGATACGTCGCGCTGCGAGTAGCGGCGTTGCTTTCCGCTCTGGCGGCTGGGCGAAACCAAACCAATGCGGTCATACTGGCGCAGCGTCTGCGGATGCATGTCTGCAAGTTGCGCGGCGACGGAAATGACGAAGACAGGTCGCAGGTACTCCCCGTTCACGTTGCTTCTACCACCTTTCTGCAAGGACCTTGGATTCGGTCCCTATTGCCTTCGAGTCTATCTTCCCTGCCCAGCCAATTCGATGACGGGGCAGGGAAGACAGCCTATTGGGTTCAGAGCTTGGCTTTGGCAGCCAAATCCACTCGTGGATCCTCGCCCTCGGTGGCTGATGCGAAGTCCTCCACGGCCTTCTTTGCAGCATCCGAGAGGTTCTGCGGAATCGCGACATCCAGGACGATCAGCAGATCGCCGGTGGCCTTGGAGGTCTTCACGCCGCGGCCCTTCAGACGCAAGGTGCGCCCGGAGTTGGATCCAGCGGGAACCTTCACCGCAACGGAATCCCCGTCCAGGGTCGGTACGTGGATCTTTGCTCCAAGCACCGCTTCAGCGAAGGTCACCGGCACGTGGATGCGGATGTTGTTCTCTTCGCGCTTGAAGAACGGGTGCTCGCTGACCTTGACCTTGACCAGCAGGTCGCCGTTGCCGGCAGCACCAGGCTGGCCCTTGCCGCGCACGCGCACCGACTGGCCATCCTTGATGCCCGCCGGTATGCGCACGTCAATGACCTCGCCATTCTGCTCGCGCAGGCCAATGGTGGTGCCCTTAATTGATCCGGAGAAGGAAATCGTGGTGCTCGCCGTGCGGTCAGCACCCTTGCGCGGTGGTGCGCTCTGGCCGAAGCCGCCGCCACCGAAACCGCCGCCACCACCGAAGAGGTCGGAGAAGTCCGGCTGCCCGCCGCGGCCACGTGGGCCCGCTCCGCCGCCTCCGAAGAGGTTGGAGAAGATGTCCTCGAAGCCGGCTTGCCCGCCGGGGCCGCCCGGTCCGCCACCAGCAGAGAATCGCGCTCCGCCGCCCATGGCGCGGATCGCGTCGTACTGCTCGCGCTCTTCCTTGTCCGAAAGCACCGAGTTGGCTTCGGAGATGTCCTTGAATTTCTTTTCAGCGGCCGCATCACCCTGGTTGGTATCCGGGTGGTACTTGCGCGCAAGCTTGCGGTACGCCTTCTTGATGTCCGCCTCGCTGGCGTCCTTGGAGACGCCCAGAATGGCGTAAAAGTCTTTTTCGATCCAGTCCTGACTTGCCATCAGGGCCCCATCCTTTCAGTGCCAATTCGACACTGCCCACTGTCGAAGACTCGGCAGTGGGCAGTATCGATTGTGCTATTCGTGGCTATTCGCCGGTTGCTACCAGCACCTGAGCTGCACGCAGGATGATGGTTCCCTTGCGGTAACCGGTGCGCAGCACCTGTCCCACGTGGTCGGCTGGAATCTCGTCAACAGCCTGGCGAAGCAGGGCTTCGTGGATGTTCGGGTCGAATTCCACGCCGGCCTCGTTGATGCGCTCCAGGCCATGCTGAGCCAGAATTCCATCCAGCTTGTTGGCGATCGATGCGAACGGGCCGTCGGCGAGGTCGCCGTGGGCTCGCGCCGCATCGATGTCGTCAAGCACCGGAAGCAGGGTGTTGAGCACGGACTGCACGGCGTTTTCACGCGCTACGGCCCGGTCGCGTTCCACGCGCTTGCGGTAGTTGACGTATTCGGCCTGCAGGCGCAGCAGGTCGTTGCGCAGTTCGGTTTCCACCGCACCGGCCTCTTCCGGCTGCGCCGAATCGGCTTCAGCGCCAGCAGCAGCTTCGTTCAGGATCGCCTCGGCCTGACCCAGGGCGTCAGCGGTTGGCTGCTCGTTGGCGGCCTCTGGCTGGTTCTCCGGCTCCTGGCCGGAGTTCTCGTTCTGGTCCTTTGCCTCGGACATATTCCTAAACTCCTTACTTCTTGTCGGCTTCGTCTTCGTCGATGACCTCGGCGTCGACGATGTCTTCATCAGCGTTCGGTGCCTGCTCGCCCTCAGGAGCCTGGGCGCCCTCGGCCTGCGCGTTGGCGTAGATTGCCTCGCCCAGCTTGGTCTGCGATGCCTGCAGCTTCTCGAACGCGGCCTTGACCTCGTCGTCGTTGTCCTGCTTCTCCAGGGCAGCCTTCAGGGCGTCGACGTCAGCCTGGACCTCGGTCTTGACCTCTTCAGGCAGCTTGTCTTCGTTGTCCTTGATCAGCTTGTCTACGGAGTAGGCAGCCTGCTCAGCGGCGTTACGGGTCTCAGCGGCCTCGCGGCGTGCCTTGTCTTCTTCGGCGTGTGCTTCAGCTTCCTGGACCATGCGCTCGATGTCTTCCTTGGACAGCGAGGAACCACCGGTGATGGTCATCGACTGCTCGGTGCCGGTGCCCTTGTCCTTGGCGGATACGTGCACGATGCCGTTGGCGTCGATGTCGAAGGTGACCTCAACCTGCGGGATGCCGCGAGGAGCCGGTGCGATACCGGTCAGCTCGAAGGTGCCCAGCGCCTTGTTGTCGCGGGTGAACTCGCGCTCGCCCTGGAAGACCTGGATGGATACCGAAGGCTGGTTGTCCTCGGCGGTGGTGAAGGTCTCCGAACGCTTGGTCGGGATCGCGGTGTTGCGCTCGATCAGCTTGGTCATCACGCCGCCCTTGGTCTCGATACCCAAGGACAGTGGGGTGACGTCGATGAGCAGAACGTCCTTGCGCTCGCCCTTCAGCACGCCTGCCTGCAGCGCTGCGCCCACGGCGACAACCTCATCTGGGTTCACGCCCTTGTTCGCTTCCTTGCCGGCCAGGTCCTTGACCAGTTCGGCAACGGCTGGCATGCGGGTGGAACCGCCAACCAGGATCACGTGGGCGATGTCCGAAACCTTGACGCCTGCCTCGGCGATGACGTCGTTGAATGGCTTGCGGGTGCGCTCCAGCAGGTCCTTGGTCAGGTCCTGGAACTTGGCACGCGAGAGGTGCTCGTCCAGGTGCACTGGGCCTTCCGGGGTCACCGAGAGGTACTGCAGCGAGATGTTGGTGCTGGTAGCCGAGGACAGTTCCTTCTTGGCCTGCTCAGCAGATTCCTTCAGGCGCTGCAGCGCGATCTTGTCCTTGGACAGGTCCGCGCCCTTGGCCTTGGCCTGGGCCAGCAGCCAATCCACGATGCGCTGATCCCAGTCGTCGCCGCCCAGGCGGTTATCGCCTGCGGTAGAGCGGACCTGGATGGTCGAGAAGCCGTCGTCGTCCTTGCCGACTTCCAGCAGGGAAACGTCGAAAGTGCCGCCACCGAGGTCGAAGACCAGGATGAGCTCGTCTTCCTGGCCCTTTTCCAGGCCGTAAGCCAGCGCAGCTGCGGTTGGCTCGTTGACGATGCGCAGGACGTTCAGGCCGGCGATCTCGCCAGCTTCCTTGGTGGCCTGGCGCTCTGCGTCGTTGAAGTATGCAGGAACGGTGATCACCGCGTCGGTGACCTTCTCGCCCAGGTACGACTCAGCGTCGTTCTTCAGCTTCATCAGGGTACGAGCCGAGATTTCCTGAGCGGTGTACTTCTTCTCGTCAACGTCAATGGTCCAGTCGGTACCCATGTGACGCTTGACCGATGCGATGGTGCGGTCGATGTTGTTGACGGCCTGGCGCTTGGCGATATCGCCAACCAGGACTTCGCCGCTCTTCGAGAAAGCAACGATCGACGGGGTAGTGCGGTTGCCTTCCGCGTTTGCGATAACGGTTGGCTCACCACCTTCGAGCACGGAAACGACGGAGTTGGTGGTTCCTAGGTCGATACCTACGGCACGCGACATAATGGCTCTCCTTTGCCTTGGTTGAAAGTACTAACGCTGAGGACATTTATCCTCATTGAGCGTTCTGCACTCAAGTTTACTCAGCCACTTTCGGCTGTCAAATCAACTTGAGCGAAGGTGACTCAACTTTGCGTTCTGCTCATTTCAACTGCGGTGGTGAGAGAATAATTCCCGTCCTGAAAAAATTTTTCGTTCATCCGCTTTCAACGCTTCCAGCGGGCGGGAAAAGCGGCAGCTAGGAGCCACCTCATGGAAACGAAGCGCAAGTTCCAGGATCTGCCACCGGGCGGAAAGATCGCGGTCGCCTCTGCGGCAATTGCCGAGCTGACCTTGATGGTTGCGGCACTGCGGGATTTGTACAAGCGCCCTGCCGAACAAGTCAAGGGTCCAAAGCCGGCATGGGCAGCGGCCAGCATGATCAATTTCCTTGGCCCCATCGCCTATTTTGCTTTTGGACGCCGCAAGTAATCCCTTGGCATTCCATAGCCACTGGAAAGCAAGCCGTCCTCGTTGGTTCGAGGACGGCTTGTTCGCTTTCAGCGAGTTCCGGTTAGCCCATCAGGCTAATTCCCCGGGCAGCCAGAACGCCAAACGCGGTGCCCCACAAGATAATCGAGATGATCTGCCAGATGATCACCTTCTGCTTATTGGCGCCGAAGGAGACCAAGGCAGCCGAGGTCACCTGCGAAGGCAGGATGGTCTGCCCCAGAAGGCTCACCCCGGCAATGCCGTATTTATCGAAAGCTCGGCGCAGCTTCTCGAACTTGCGTTCCTTCTTCTCCGAGTCCTTGCCCTTGCGAACCTTGTTGCGCACGGCGTGGGCGCTGTTGACGAACAACAGCATGGAAATCACGTTGCCGATCACGGCGGTGGCGATGGCAGCAACCACCGGAACACCGATGACCACGCCAATGGCCGAACCAAAGTAGGACTCGATCAGCGGAATGGCAGCTAGCAAAGCAACAGCCAAGAATTGCAGTGGCTCTGGGAAGGACGCGGCGAAGTTCTGCAGGGATTCAATCATGGCTGGTGCTCCTGAAGCGGTGAAGGTTAATCGGCGACTCGTTGCTTCAATCCTATGTATCGCCTAGTCGAGGAGGGATCAATCAGCGGAGCTAAACTTTTGACGCGCAATTTCCCGGGTATAACGCAAAACTCCCCCGCATCCATTGGGATGGATGCGAGGGAGTACTCCGCAAGGATTAGTGCCAGCGCCTAGTTGCCACGACCAGCTGGGCTCGATGCGCGACGCGGGCCACGCGAACGGCCACCGGTTGCACCGCCAGCGGCATTGCGGCCGCCGGTTCGCGGTGAGCGCGAAGGGCTCGACGGGCGTTCAGCGTTGGCACCTCGTGCGCCGCGGGCTGGACGGTCGGAGTTCGCACCGCGGGCGCTGCGCGCTGGACGCTCGCCCTGGCTAGCGCCGTCACGTTCCGTACGGCGGCGTTCGCCGCCACGGCCCTGGGCTTCGGCAGCTGGCTTGGCGCCACGCGCCGGGCGCTGGCCGCGGCCACCGCGGCCGGCACCTTCACCGGCAGGCTTGCTCTTGGCAGGATTGCGCTTCTGCTGAACCGGAGCAACGTAGGCAACCGGCTCGGCAACTTCGCCGACGACCTTGGCCACAACCGGAGAATTCAGGTTGACCTTTTCGAAAGGCACCTTCAGTCCGGCCTGCTTCAGCAAAGTCGAAACGTCGCCCTGCTGATCAGGGGTGCAGATGGTCACTACAGTTCCATCCGAACCCGCACGTGCGGTACGGCCGGAGCGGTGGGTGTAGGCCTTGTGCTCTGCTGGTGGATCAACGTGGACAACCAGCTCCACACCATCAACGTGCACGCCACGAGCGGCTACGTCGGTGGCGACAAGAACCTTCGCCTCGCCTGAAGCAAAAGCAGCAAGGTTGCGGTCACGGGCATTCTGCGAGAGGTTACCGTGCAGGTCTACCGCCGGAACGCCAGCCTTGGACAGGGTAAGCGCCATCTTCTTGGCGTGGTGCTTGGTGCGCATGAACATGATGCGACGGGCAGTGCCCTGGGCCAGAACGCGGATCAGGTCCTTCTTATCATCGTTGCCGATGACGAAGACGTGGTGCTCCATGGTGTTCACAGCGGCCTTGGGTGCATCCACCGAGTGAATGGTCGGGTTGCTCAGGTAGCGCTTGACCACCTTGTCCACACCGTTGTCCAAGGTAGCGGAGAACAGCATGTGCTGGATGCCGGTTGGCATGCGGTCCATGATGCGGCGAACTACAGGCAGGAAGCCCATATCGGCCATGTGGTCGGCTTCATCCAGCACGGAGATTTCCAGCTGGGACAGGTCCACGACCTTCTGCTTGATCAGGTCATCCAGGCGGCCCGGGCAGGCGATGACAATGTCCACGCCCTCGTTCATGGCCTTTTCCTGGCGGCTCTGGGCCACACCACCGTAGATCACGGTGGTACGCAGGCCTGCGGCCTTTGCCAGCGGGTCAACGGTCTTGGCAATCTGGGTCGCCAGTTCACGGGTTGGAGCCATGATCAGCGCGCGTGGGAAACGGGCCTTGCGGCGCTGTGGGCGATCTGCCAGCCGAGCTACCAGGGGCAGCGAGAAGGCCAAGGTCTTGCCGGAGCCGGTCTGGCCGCGGCCCAGGACGTCGCCGCCGGCCAAGGTCGACGGCAAGGTGGCTTCCTGGATCGGGAAAGCGGCTTCGATCCCGCTGGCAGCAAGGACCTTCGACAGGTATTCGGGCACGCCGAGGGCGCTAAAAGTTACGGACATATTCAAACTTTCTCTCTGATTCGCACGCCTGCTTCAGGCGTTGGGTTTCGCCGAGCCAGGAGGAAGTCCGCAACATGCAAGGCCAAGGAAGGCCTGCTGCCAAAAGTGGACCGGCGGAGGTTTTCCGGGCGATCCACAGGAGGGAAATCTAAACTGTCGACGCATGCGCCACAGAATTTTCCGGTGACGCACAAGTACCCATACTACAGTGCGAAAGCGGGGCCCGTCTGTGAGCGGCCCCGCTTTGCACTGCTGCCCCGGGAGACGTTCACCACTAGGGCTCCCGGGACAGGCCGCCGCGCTGCCTAATTCAGCTCGAATTCCTTCTTCGCCAATTTCGAGGGCCACCAGACCTTTGGTCCGATTTCTTCGACCAGCGCCGGCACCAGCAGGCTTCGCACGACGAAGGTATCCAAGAGCACCCCGAAGGCCACGATGAAGCCCAACTGGCCCAGGAACATGATTGGCACCACACCCAGTGCGGCGAAGGTAGCGGCAAGCACCACGCCGGCGGAGGTAATCACGCCGCCGGTGACCTTCAAGCCCACCCGCATGCCCTCACGGGTTCCGCGCTTCAAGGATTCCTCGCGCACACGGGTCATCAAGAAGATGTTGTAGTCAACGCCCAGCGCCACCAGGAAGACAAAGCCGAACAGCGGTACGGATGGATCGGCACCCACGTAGCCGAAGACATTGTTGAAGACCAGCGCACTGACACCCATCGCCGTGCCGTAGGACAGTACGGTGGTCAGGATCAGCAGCACCGGAGCCAGAATGGAACGCAGCAGCAGCATCAAGATCAGCAAGATGGCCAGGAGGGTAATCGGAATGATCTTGAACAGATCCGCGATGGCCGTCTCATTGGTATCGAGCTGGGTCGCAGTGGTGCCGCCGACCAGCGCGTCGGCGTCGACCGCATGCAGCTGCTCGCGCAGCTCGACCACGGTCTGCTTGGCGGCATCCGAGTCGGCCGCATCGGCCAGCGTCACCGACATCAGGTTGCGGCCTTCGACGCTCATTGGCTCGGCCCCGCGGGCGGCCATGGCCGGTCCGCCGTCTTCAGCCTGCAAGTAGGCCGAATCCACGCCGGAGACATCAAGGGCCTTTTCCAGGGCCGTCTGCGCTTCGGCTTCATCGACAATCACCGTGGCCGGGGATCCCGTGCCGCCAGGGAAGTGCTCGCCCAGGGCGATCTGCCCGTCACGCGACTCCGAACCGCCTACCACCAGCTCGCTCTGCGGCACGCCATGGGCCTTGAGCTGGGTCATGCCCAGCGCTCCCACGGCGAGAACCAGAGCGGTGATGATCCAGATCGGGCGCGGATGGCTGGCAACGAACCGCGCAATGCGGCCCCACAGGCCTTCCTTCTCCTGGCCTTGGGCGTCCACGGCCACCGGCTTGGGCGGGAAGGGCCAGTAAGCGGCCCGTCCCAGCAAGCCGAGCACCGCCGGCAGGAACGTCAACGCGGCAATGATCGAGAAGATGATGCCCGAGGCGCCAATGGGTCCCAGTGCCTTATTGGAGTTCAAATCGGAGAACAGCAGGCACAGCAGGCCCACCGTCACGGTGCCGCCCGAAGCGACAATCGGTTCCAGCGAGCCTTTCCATGCGGAAGCCACGGCCTGCCACTTGTCCTGGCCGGCCATGAGCGCTTCCTTGTGCCTGGCCACGAACAGCAGCGAGTAGTCGGTAGCCGCACCGATGACCAGGATGGACAAGATGCCCTGGGCCTGGCCGTCGAGCCGGATCCAGCCTTCGGATGCCATGAAGTACACCGCGACAATTGCCGCGCACAGCGCGACGACCGAGGTGAGCAGCACCGTGAAGGGAAGCAGGATCGAACGGTAGACCAGCAGCAGGATCACCAGCACAGCTACCAGGGCCACGCCCAGCAGCACGCCGTCGATGCCGCCGAAGGCCTCGACCAGGTCGGCGCTGAAGCCTGCCGGCCCAGTGACATAGGCGGTGGTACCTTCGGGCTTCTCGGCGGCCAGGAGCGAACGCAGCTCTTCGACTCCGGTATCGGCCTCCACCTCGCCGGAGACCGGAACGATGAATTCAGCGGCCTTGCCGTCTTCGGAGAGGAAGGGCCCGGTGATCTGCCCGTCCAGATGCGTGAAGTCCTTCAGCGCCTCGCCGCTCCCTCCAGCAGTTTCCTTGCTGACCTCGCCATCGCTGGTGAGCAGGACCACCGCTGGGATTGCTTCGGTGGAGCGGAATTTATTCTGCCATTCCAGGGCTTCGGTTGCTTCGGCGGTGGCCGGGAGGAAGGAGGTCTGGTCGTTGGTCTGGACCTCGGAAAGCTTGCCGAAGGTCGGGCCGCCGATTCCTGCTACACCCAGCCAGAGGATGATCAGCAGGGCGTAGATTCCTGCCCTGATGCCGATACCCTTCTTGTCCAATCGCTTCTTGCCCGATGGCTGGTCGGTTTTCGCTACATGCGCCACTGATCCGTCCTCACTCATGATTGCTGGCGGTGGATCAAAGGGCGATCCGAATGCCATACTACAAGACTTACTTCCATCGTAGAAATACTTCCCAGGCTATTAAATGCTTTTCCGACTAGGATTGCGCCTATGAGCGCAAGAGAACAGCACAATTTGGTCATGCTCCTGCAGGAATTCGGCCAAGCCTCGGACCGCTACGTTGAGTCCACCGGAGCACTTTACGCAACGCACCGTACGGATATGAATGCGCTGTCGATCATCATGAAATACGAGCAGCGCAGCCTTCTGCCTTCCCCGCGCGACCTGAGCCGCGACCTGCAACTGAGTTCCCCGGCTACCACCGCCATGCTCGACCGCCTGGAAAAACTGGGAATGATCGAGCGCCAGCGCTCGGACCGGGATCGCCGTGTCATCCGCATCGCCATGACACCCAAAGCCCGCGGCAAGGGCATGGAAATGTTCATGCCGCTAGGTGCCAAAATGCGGGAAGTGATCAGCCACTACGACGAGCAGCAGCTGCAGGTCATAGCCCGCTTCATGGCAGAAGCCGTCGCCGGCGTGGACAGCGCGCGCGAAGAAGTCGTAACACAGCGGGCAACGAAACCAGCCAAGAGCGCGACGGACACTAGCCTTAAGCAGTGACCCTTTCACTCTGGATATCCCTTCTCAGCGCCTGCATCGTCATCAGCTTCACCCCCGGCGCCGGAGCCATCAACACGATGAGCAATTCAATGCGCCAAGGCTGGCGTGCTTCCATTTGGGGCGTGCTCGGGCAGCAGATCGCCTTGCTGATCCACGTGGTGATCGTTGCCGCAGGAGTCGGTTTGCTCGTGGCCAGCTCGCCGTTGCTGTTCGCCATCATCCGCTACGCAGGCGCTGCCTATCTGGTGTATCTCGGTATCCGCATGCTGCTTTCCAAGCCGGAGGTCGCCTCCGATGGAACCAGCACCGGGCACCGTCTGACCCGCTGGTCCATGCTCAACCGGGGCATCCTGGTCAACCTGCTCAATCCGAAGGCCATCGTCTTCTTCTTGGCTTTCACCCCGCAGTTCATCCGCACCGATCAGCCGCTCCTGGCGCAATATGCCATCTTCATCGGCACGGTCATCGTGGTGGACATCGCGGTGATGTTCTTCTTCTTTGCCGGCACGGCCCGCACCTTCCAGCGCTTCACCGCGACCTACCGCGGCGCCAAGCTGCTGAACGTCCTCTTCGGCGTACTGTTCATCCTGGTCGCCGCGCTCCTGCTGCTCATGCACTAGCATTTTCGCCCCGCTCTTGCCGTAGAACTCCTAGCCGTGAACCGATTCCCGGGCCAATTTCCGAATCGTTGCCGATTTGTTGCCGGGAAACGGGCGCGTAGCTATCGATCGAATCGCCTTGTGCCCATAGACTGATGCCATGTTCCGGATAATGATCGTGTGCACGGGAAATATTTGCCGTTCGCCTATGGCCGAGTACATGCTCAAGAATGCGCTCAAGGATGCCGAGGTCTCGCAGGTCGAGGTCATATCGCGAGCCATCACCGACGGTGAAGTCGGCAAGCGCATCGATGAGCGTGCTGCCAGTACCCTGCGCAGCCATGGCCTTGATGCATCTGAGCACATTGCCGCCCAGATCGACTCGGACGAAATCGCCAAGATGGATCTCGTACTGGCGATGGACACCGACCACTTCGAGGAACTCGTTCCCGAATTGGCCGAAATCGATCCGAGCGAACGTCCGCAACTGCGGATGTTCCGTTCCTTTGATCCGGGAACCGCGAGCTCCCCGCACGACCAGCAGGGCATCTATGACC
Source organism: Glutamicibacter sp. AGC84 (assembly GCF_053543575.1). Classification (NCBI taxonomy): domain Bacteria; kingdom Bacillati; phylum Actinomycetota; class Actinomycetes; order Micrococcales; family Micrococcaceae; genus Glutamicibacter; species Glutamicibacter sp. AGC84. The sequence goes on along the minus strand of NZ_JBLVOC010000005.1, from coordinate 37,169 downwards.
CCTGGTACGGTGATGCCGGAGACTTCCGCGAGACCTGGAAACTCATTTCTGCTTCCCTGCCTGCCCTTGTAGATTACGTGCGGAGTAACATCGCCTCTCGTGGAAACCGCTAGACCAACGCTGATTGCCATTGACGGGCGTTCCGGATCCGGCAAAAGCACCTTTGCAACAGACCTAGCGAAATACCTGGAAGCCACCGCCTCCGTAGCTATTTTGCGCCTTGAAGAGCTCTACCACGGTTGGGACGGGCTGCACCGGTCCTTCGATCTCTACCACCGGATCCTGCCTCAGCTCGCAGCAGGCAACACGATCACCTACCCCACCTGGGATTGGGCCGCGGGTGCCCTTGGCGCATCCAAGAGCTTCACTCCGGCCGAGGTAGTGATCATCGAAGGCGTAGGAGCGATCCATTCCGACGCCCGAGAATTCCTCGATATCGGGATCTGGCTGGAAGCACCCGAAAGCTTCCGCCGCGACCGGGCGCTGGCACGCGATGGACAGGCCTACCGTCCGTACTGGCAGATGTGGGCCGAACAAGAGGAACGGTACCTGCTGGCCCATCAGCCGCACGCCGCAGCAACCCTGATCATTGATGCCGCTGGCGACCACGACCCCATCGAGATCTGGGCGCGTTCCTGCCGCTACCTGCCGGCCATGATGCGCCAGCTTTGCCTCCCTTCCGACCAGTCCCCCACTGCCCCAACCTTCCGCCAGAGCTACGAGGCGCCAGCCGATACGGCGTCACTCTTCGAGGAACTGGCCCGGTCCCTTCCGCATGCCGCACTACTGGAATCAACAAGCCATAAGCTCAGCGACCCGTTGGGACGCAACCGCTACTCGGTGATCGCGCTTTCGGCGGCAGAACAGCCCCCGGTACTGAGCGCCACCAGCCACGGCACCACCGTCAGCTTGCCCGGAGCGCAAGTACGGCTGGGCGAGGATTTCTTCCGCGCGCTGACAGGCCTCTGGCCTGCCGGAACCACCGCTAAAGTCGGCTACCCGCTGCCGGCATGGGTGGGGTACCTCGGTTATGAGCTCAAGCGCGAGCTCGGCGCCGCGGATCTGCAGGCAGTGGTTGAACCCGGGCGGGTGCGCCCCGATGCCCAGTTCTTTGCGCCGGATACCGTGGTGGTCATTGACCATCAAGAAGGCCAGATGCATCTGCACAGCATTAGCGAACCGGCAGCAGCGCTGAGCATCCGGTTGGGCAATCCTCCAGAACTGCGCGCCCACCACCCGTTGCCTATCCCGCAGTTCAGCTGCGCGGATACCGAAGCCGGCTACAAGCAGAAGATACGCCAGGCCCAACGCGAGATCTATGAAGGCAACACCTACGAAGTTTGCCTGACTACCGAACTGACGGCCCATGCCGAACTGTTCGATCCGTTCGAGGCCTACTGCCGGATGCGCCGCTCCAGCCCTGCACCGTTTGCCCACTACCTGCGTTTCACTGATCTCCAAATCGCCAGCATTTCACCGGAACGGTTCCTCGCGCTGTCCAAGGACGGGCAGTTGCGGGCCGAGCCGATCAAGGGCACCCGGCCGCGTGGCGAAAATGAAGAATCAGATCTCGCGTTGAAGCATGATCTGGCCACCCATCCCAAGGACCGGGCCGAGAACATCATGATCGTTGACCTGTTGCGCAACGACCTGTCGCACCATGCGGTTCCCGGGTCGGTGAAGGTTGCCCGGCTGTGCGCGGTGGAAACCTACGCGACAGTGCACCAGATGGTCTCCACCATCGACGCCACGCTATCCGCCCCGCAGCTGGCCGCCGAAGCCCTGCGCGAAGCTTTCCCGCCGGGCTCCATGACCGGTGCACCGAAGCTGTCCACGATTAGCATCTTGGATGAGCTCGAAGAGCACCGTGCCCGCGGCCTGTACTCCGGGGCCGTGGGGTATCTGGGTGCTGATGGTGCCGCCGATTTCTCCGTGGTGATCCGAACCCTGGTGTGCGACCGGCTAGCTGACCAGTCATGGCGGTTGAGCCTGGGCCTTGGCGGGGCAATCACCGCTGATTCGGTGCCCGCTGAAGAGTGGGACGAGGTCATCACCAAATCCCGCGGCGTGCTTCAAGCACTGGGCGCCAGTTTCCCGCAAGACACTTAAGCCAACTGAATTATTGCAAGGTGGCCGTCAAGCGAGCCACATTGTCGATCCAGCGTTGCATGCGAGGACGGCGGCGCCACTGCGAGAGGGTGATTTCCGAGGAAATCCCGCGGTAGTGGTTCTGCACCTGGTTAACCGCATCGACCATTTCCTTGCCCAGCAGCATCACGGAAATTTCCATGTTCAGGCTGAATGAGCGCATGTCCATATTCGAGGATCCCACCACGGCCACGTCGTTATCCACGGTGAAGCACTTGGTATGCAGCACCATCGGTGCCGGGTAGCGGTGAATGCGCACGCCGGCTTCCAGCAGCTGCTGGTAGTAGGACTGCTGCGCGTGGTGCACCAGGAACTGGTCGCCCTCTTCGCAAACATACAATTCCACTTCTACTCCGCGCTGGGCGGCAGTGGTGATGGCATAGAGCAGCGAATCGTCTGGAACGAAGTAGGGGCTGGTGATTTCCAGGCGTTCGGAGGCAGAATAGATCAGCGTATTGAACAGCCTGAGGTTGTTCTCGGTACCGTATCCGGGGCCGCTGGGCAGCAGCTGCGCCAGGGTGGAACCGGGACGTTCCTCATAGGCCAGCGGGTGGCGGGCCTCGGCCATGTCCATCAGCACTTCCTGGTCGTCGTCCTCCTGCCACCAGTCGGTAGCGAAAGTGACGTCGAGGCTGCGCACCAGCGGACCTTCGACCCGGAGCATCATTTCAACCCATTCGCGGCCCACCTTATGCGAGGACTCGCGCTTGTAGCCGGGTTCAATCAGGTTCTGGCTTCCGGTGAAGGCCACCTCGCCATCAACAACGAGGATCTTGCGGTGGTTGCGCAGATCCGGGCGGCGCCAACGACGGCCGATCAGGTCGATGGGCAGCATCGGGCGCCAGTTGATACCGGATTTCTTCAGCCGCTTCTTGAAATCCTTGTAGCCCTTGACGCGCAAGGTTCCCAGGTGGTCGAAGAGCAACCGGACGTGCACGCCGCGCTCCGCGGCCGCTTCCAGCGCATCGAGTACCGGTCCAACATAATCCGGGTCATCGCCCATGATGTAGAACTGGATGTGCACATAGCGGGTGGCGTTATCGATTTCCTTGCGCATGGCATCGAGCGAAGCCCGGTAATCGGAAATGACCTCTACCTGGTTGCCGCCTTCCAGCGGCATGGCACCAAGATTGCGGTTGAGCATGACTGCCGATTCGACCCATTCCTCCTGGGAATGGAATTCTTCGGGCAGCTGCATGTGGCTCGTGGCCTTCATGATTTCATCGTGCGCACGCCGCTGCTTTTCCAAGCGGCGGCGCGACAGGTGCGGATTGGCGAAAAGCCAGTATGCGACAAGTCCCACAACGGGCAGGAAGAAGATAGCCAATAGCCATGCCATGGCGGTGGTGGGGCGCCGGTTGCCCGGAACGATGCCGATCATGAAGTAGCGAACCGCTAGCTCTATTGCGACCAGCACGCTCCAGAGAACGCCGCCAATCTGCAAGAAGACTTCATTACTTGGCCACACTCGGGCACCCCCTTGGCTACACCCCGCGAATTCGGCATTATCGGCCTCTGATCTGCGATGTACAGGCCAAAATCCTTCGCTTAGCTTATCGAACATTGCCGGACTTGTCTGAATCTCCGCCTGCAGAAATCGCGCAGAAGACGCTGGGGTTCGATAATCTGTCTTTATGAGCTCACTTGTATTCTTGGATCCGGCCTATCCGGCTGGTCGTCTTGCAGACATCACTGCACCGCAACTTCTGGTCACAGCACAGGGAGTGACGCGAGGTGATGGCATCTTTGAATCGATGCTCTACACCAACCAGGCCGTACGCAAATTCGAAGCGCACCTGGCACGCTTGGCGACCTCGGCTGAAGTTGCCGACTTGGCCATTCCCGATGCGCGCAGCTGGTTTGCCGCGGTAGATACCGCTGTGGCCGATTTCGATGCCACCGGCGGCGCTGAAGAAGCGGTGGTCAAGCTGGTCGCCGCGCGCGGCGAGCACGACAATGATCCTGCCATTTGCTGGGTCACCGTGACCCCTGCCCCGGCTTTGGGCAGGGAACAGCGTGAAACCGGTGTGGATGTCCTGATGCTGGATCGCGGCTACGACTCGAAGCTGGCCGAACGTGCGCCATGGCTCATGATGGGCGCCAAGACCCTTTCCTATTCGATCAACATGGCCGCCCTGCGCTACGCGCACAAGCACGGCGCCCATGATGTCATTTTCACCTCCGCCGACGGGATCATCCTGGAAGCTCCGACCTCGACCGTGCTGGTAGCCCAGCGCGATGGCGAGACCAAGCGGCTGCTGACCCCGATGCTTGAAACCGGCATCCTGCCAGGCACCACGCAAAGCGCCATTTTCGACGCCGCGGCCCAGGATGGCTGGGAGCTGGGCTACGGCCCGTTGCGCCCGGAAGACCTGTACCAGGCCGATGGCGTGTGGCTGGTTTCCTCCATCCGCCTGCTGACCCCGGTGCGCACCATCGATGCCAAGCCGTTGCGCCTGGACGCTGAGCTCCATGAAGAGCTCAGCGCCCTGAGCGAAGCAATCCGCTAGGACCACACCAAGTTGTAGGTCCCTGCCAGCACGGCCGCAGCCATTGCGGCCGTGCCAAACAGGATCCCCGTGGCCAGCACCATGCCATCACGCCAGGTGAAGGTGGCCGTGCGAATCCATGTGCGCTTGGCCGTGCCAAACCCCTTGGCCTCCATCGTGGTGGCCAACCGTCCGGCGCGGCGAATCGCTTGCACCAGCAAGGCCAGCACCTGGCCGAGGGTTGCCTTGATGCGTTGGCCCACGGTGCCGAAGTTCCCGACACCGCGAGCGCGCCGGGCCAGCGTGAGCGTGGTGAATTCTTCCACCATCAACCCGAGTAGGCGCATGCCGGCCAAGGCCCCGAGCACAAACCGGTGGGGTACCTTCAGCTGCTGAGACAGCGCCCCGCCCAAATCGCTTGGATTCGTGGTGGCCAGCAGCAAGATGCACGGGATGGCCAGCGCGAAAGCGCGCAGTCCGGTGGCAATGCCCCCGGCCACCGATCCCTCGGTGATGCTGAAGGCGCCGAATTGGGCGTAGACCATGCCGCTATCCTGGCCCACCAAGGCGATGCCCCACGCCGCAAGGATTCCGGCAATCAGCAGTGGCCACGCGCGCTTGAGGAATTTCAGCGGGCTCAGCCCTGCCAGGGGGAAGAACACCACGGTCGCCACGATCACCACCAGCGCCGAAACCCAATCCAAGGTGGTGATCAACGGCAGTGTTGCCGCAGCCACCGCACCGAGCTTGGCCAGCGGATTGATCTTCGCCAACCAGCTATGCCCTACCGGCGCATCAAGCACCGGCCCCTGTCGCGGGGTACCAGCTTCCGGGGTGCCGGCAGTGAGCACCAGGTCCCTTGCTTTGAGCACCGAGGCAAAGTGATCGTCGTGGGTCACAGCAATGATCGCGGTGCCCTGCTGCAATTCCTCAACCAGCAGCCCGGCCAGTTCCCTCCACGTATTCGCATCCTGCCCGAAGGTCGGTTCGTCGAGGATCAGCACCTGGGGGGATGCGGCCAGAACAGTGGCCACGGACAAGCGCCGCTTCTCGCCCCCGGAGAGAGTGAACGGGTTCGCGTCTGCCAAATGCGCCAGGCCCAAGCGTTCCAGCAACGCGTCCACGCGCGCTTGGACCTGGGCCGGCTCGTATTTCGGCGCATCGGCGCTGCTGGCCTGCGCGCGGCTGGGAGCGAAAGCCAGCTCTTCCCGAACGCTCTGGGTCACGAATTGGTGTTCGGGTTCCTGGAACACCGAACCGATCCGCCCAATCAATGCACCGGCCTTCCAGGCAAACGGGGAGTTGCCCAGACCGTCGGCCAGTTGCGCGGTGGCCGCCAACCCGCCGTCGGCCGGGACGAGCAATCCGCCCAAGGTCAAGGCCAGCGTCGACTTTCCAGCGCCATTCTCGCCGCGAATCACCGTCGCGGTGCCCGCTTGCACATTCACGTCCACCGCTTGGGTGCGCGGTGCCGTGGCGGTGCGGGCGGATACCAGCTGCTGCGCTTCCAGCAGCGTGGCACCGGCACCGTTCGTTGCCCGAGCCACCTGCGGGAAGTAGCCTGGAATCCACAGCCCGGCAGCAGCCAGCTCCTCGCGCACCGTTTCATCGGTGTACAGCTGCTGCGGGTCCAGATCGTGCGCGACTCCCCCACCGGGCTGCAGCACGATAACCCGGTCCACATGCTGCGCCCAGGCTTCAATCCGGTGTTCCACGACGACCAGCGTGGCACCGGAAAGCCGGGCGGCGTTCAGCACCGCATCGCGCAATAGCTCAATGCTCTGCGGGTCCACATTGGCAGTCGGTTCATCGAGCAGCATGACGCTGGGTTCCATGGCCAGAATGCCGGCCAAGGCCAACCGCTGTTTCTGCCCGCCGGAAAGTTGCTGGGTGCGGTGCTCGAAGGACAGCGCACCCAGACCCGCAGCGTCCAGCACTTCGGGGATCCGCTGGCGGATCAGTTCGGGATCCATTCCGAGGTTCTCGGCGCCAAAGGCCACGTCATCGGCGACCCTGCTTTGCACTACCTGGGTTTCCGGGTCTTGCTGCATCAAGCCCACCGGGTGGCTCCGGATGAAGGCATCGCTGCCATCTATGAGCAGCCGGCCAGCGACCTGATCGTCCTCATCCGCTTCCAGCAACCCGGCCATCGCGTGCAGCAAGGTTGACTTGCCGGCGCCCGATGGACCGACCAGCAGCACCTTCTCACCGGCGTGGATCACAAGGTCCAGTCCCGAGATGGCAGGATTCTGCCTCTCGGAGTGCTGCCAGCCGAACCCCGTTGCGGTGATGGCGGCACCGCGCTGGGTCAGCGAGGCTGCGCCGGAATTGGCAAAGGAACTCATTTTGCGCTTTCCAGGTGCGCACGCCGGCTCGGCAGGGCGCTCAGAGCGCCGGTCTTCGCCAGTCCGCGCGTGGCCAACCAGGACAGAAGCCCTGCGACGACTACGCCGGAAATGCCGGTGGCGATCACGTGGAAGATCTTCATTCCGGCGGTGTACTCAACATAGTAGGCCAGGATGTAGGCCTCGGAAATGCCGGCGAACAAGCCGGCGAACAAGCCTGCCAGCAGCGCCACGCCCAGGTTCCACTTGCGGTAGCGGAATGCTGCGAAGACCAGCTCTGCACCCAGGCCCTGGACCAGGCCGGAGATCAGTACGGTCAAGCCGTAGTGCGAGCCGAGCAGCGCTTCAACTACAGCGGCCAGCAGCTCGCAGTAGATTGCGGCGCCTGGCTTGCGGATGATCAGTGCGCCGAGCACCGCCGGGAAGAGCCACATGCCGGTGAGCAACGCGGTGGCTGGCGGGAAAGCTGCAAAGGCGAGCGAGAACAGGCCATAGCCGGCACTCCACGCCCAGAAAATGACCCCTGAAGCGACGGCGATCACCGAGGCGACGACGATATCAACTACACGCCAGCCGGTCCGCTGCTTCGAAACTGTTTCGTTCATTGCTGGTCCTCCTGTGGAAAGGAGGGGAGATGGACGGAATGAGGGCATACTGCCGCGCCTATCCGCATCCGAGATGCTCGACTTCCTTCGCCGGTACTAGCCGGGGCAGGTTCGAGGGTCTGCGATCTATCGCACTCTCAGCGTCTTGCGACTTTTTAAAAGTCTGACGCTCCCCTGTCGGAATAATTACTGCTCCCCCACCATACCGCAGGTATGCTGGGCAGAGGAACGATATGTCAAGAGCTTGATCGCGAGGAAAAAATGGATAAAGTGCAGAAACTTGCCACTACCGGTATCACCGTTGGCGCTGGCATGCTCGGCGGCAAGCTGGTTGATTTCCTTTGGTTGAAGGCAACCGGCAGCAAAGCACCACGCAAGGGCACTGAGGAAGCAGCGGAAGCTTCTTTCCGCCGTGCCTTAGGCTTCGCAGTCGTTTCGGCCCTGGTCGCAGCAATCCTGCAGACGGTGGCTGACCGCAGCGCCAACAAGGTTGTTGCCAAGTTCACCAAGTAAGCTTCGGCGTTGAGCCAAAAGCGGGGGCCCCCCC
>NZ_JBLVOC010000005.1:21081-29015 GCF_053543575.1 Glutamicibacter sp. AGC84 | reverse complement strand
CCAAAAGCGGGAGCCGCCCAGAGGGGCGGCTCCCGCTTTTTCTCAATCTTGTTCGTCTGGCGATCCGGTCTTGGAAACCGGGGTGGTTCCGGTCGGCGGTGTTCCGTTGACCTTGTTGACCACGTGGCTCAGCTCATCGGAGAACAGGGTTTCCTTGGCAGCGTGCTTGGTCCGGTAGCCGGAACGGCCAATCATGTGGGCCGAAACCGGTGCGGTCAATAGCTGCATTCCCCAGGCCAGCACGAGTACCGGGACCACAGCCCAGCTGCGCAGGTAAATGGCCAGTCCAGCGAAAATCAGCAGGAAGCCGAGTACCTGCGGTTTGGTCGCTGCATGCATGCGGGTGAGCATGTCCGGGAAGGTCAGCAAGCCGATACCTGCGATCAATGACATCAGGCAGCCAAGGATCAGCAGGACGGCAACGAGGACATCGAGGAAGATTTCCATTAGGCGTTCCTCTGATCCGAAACGAAGCGCGAGACGGTCACCGAACCGATGAACCCGAGCATGCAGGCGGCCACGACGAACAGCAAGTAGTCGGTGTGCTTGTGCAGCACCATTTCCAGGCACAGCGCGGCGGAGATGATCAGCAGCATCACGTCCAGGGCCAGCACCCGGTCAAGGATTGACGGCCCCTTGGCAACACGGACCAGGCAGGCGACAGCACCGAGCCCGAGCATGATGCCGCAGATCCAAATGACGATATCCAGCATGTTACCCCTTCCTCGCATCAAAGTTCGGTCCGCATTCGCTCTTGATCGCTTCGTACTCGTCTCGGCTGCCGATAGCCATGATCAGCCGGCGTTCGATGTCCCGGATGCCGGAACGCGCCTTCTCCACGTCCGCAGGCGACTCGATGTCGATGTAGTGCAGGTACAGAGTCGACGAGCTGCGGTCCACGTCGATCACGAAGGAGCCCGGGATTAGCGTGAGCACGTGGCCCACGGTCATCACGATCAGGTCCGAGTCGGTGCGCAGCGGGACCGCAATGACCGCGCTGCGGGTGCGCTTCCCGCGGACCAGCGCCAGCCAGGCCACGTGGACGCTGGCCGCGAAGACCTGTCCGAGGAACCAGATGAACAGCTTCAGGCAGTACCAGGCATTGATCCGGCCCGAAAGGACCACCGGCGGCAGCGGGAACAGGTTCACGATCAGCAGCGCGATGATCACGCCGAAGATCATGTTCCCCAGGGAGAAGTCCTGCCAGAGAGCACCCCAGACGAAGAGCAGCAGCAGAAGCAGCGGCCATTCCTGCTTGAGTGTCGCGCGGTGGCGCACACCGGAGGTATCCAGCGCATCGTCAATGCGCTGGTCACGCGGTTCAAAGTTCTTGTTCGGCATCATCCCTCCAATCAGAATGGCAAGATCGAGCTGATATACGGTTCGCGGGCGATCAGTTCCGCAGCCACCCGCTGGCAGAAATCGAAGATCGGCCCGGCAAGGACGGTCAGGGCGATGCCCGCAAGCACCAGCGAACCGGTGGCGTAGCGCATGCCCCACGGCAAGGAGTCGGCTTCCAGCTGCTTGGCCAGTTTCAACCCCAAGCGGGGGTTCTGCGCGCCGCCGGCCAACGTCTCGTCGGCGACCTGCGTCGCTTCAGCCACCAGGTCCTGGTTGGGCACCTCGGCATCAGCAGCACGGCGCCAGAACACACGTGCCCACACGCGGATGATCGCCATCAAGGTCAGCAGGCTGGTCAGCAATCCGGCGCCGATCACGACCCAGGTCAGCGGATCGGCATCCTGCGCGGCCGCATGCAATAGCCCGAATTTGCCCAGGAATCCGGAGAACGGCGGGATGCCGCCCAGATTGATGGCCGGGATGAAGAAGAGCAGGGCCAATGCCGGGGAAAGCTTGGCCAGCGAGCCGAGCCGGGTGACATTCGAGCTGCCGGCACGGCGTTCGATCAGTCCCGCCACCATGAACAGCGAAGTCTGCACGATGATGTGGTGGCCCACGTAGTAGATGGTCGCGGCGATGGCCAGCGGCCCGCCCACGGCCACGCCGAAGATCAGGTAGCCGATGTGGCTGGTGAGCGTGAAGGAAAGCATGCGCTTGAAGTCCGTCTGCGCCAGCGCACCGAGGATACCGATGACCATGGTCAGCGCCGCCACCACCAGCAGTCCGGCGTTGACCGAGCCGCCCGGGAAGAGCAGGGTTTCGGTGCGGACAATCGCGTAGACGCCCACCTTGGTCAGCAACCCGGCGAACACCGCGGTGACCGGGGCCGGTGCGGTCGGGTAGGAGTCCGGCAGCCACAGGGACAGCGGGAAGACCGCGGCCTTGATGCCGAAAGCGATCAGCAGCAGCACATGCAAGATCAGCTGCGGGCCCTGGCCCAGCTCGGGCAGCTTCACCGCAAGGTCAGCCATGTTCACCGTGCCGGTGGCCGCATAGGTCATCGCGATGGCCATCAGGAAGATCACCGAGGAAACCACGGAAACCACCACATAGGTGGTACCGGCGCGGATGCGCTCGGCGGTACCGCCCAAGGTCAGCAGCACGTAGCTGGCGGTGAGCAGGATTTCGAATCCGACGTACAGGTTGAAAAGGTCAGCGGCCAGGAAGGCGTTGGACACTCCGGCCAGCAGGATCAGGTACGCCGGGTGGAATATCGACACCGGTCCGGGCTCGTCCCCGTCGGCCAGGCCCTGGCTGGTGGCGAAGAGCAGCACGGCCAGCGAGACGACGGTGGAGACCAGCAGCATGAAGGCGCTGAACCCGTCGACCATCAGGGCGATGCCGAAGGGCGACTCCCAGCCGCCAATATGGATGGCATAGCTTTCCCCGCCCCATACGGCCGCGAGCATGCCCGCTTCGAGCACCAGTGTGATGCAGAGGATGCCGATGGTGATCAGGCGCTGCAGGCGGACCTGGCGGCGGACCAGGAACGCTGCCCCGGCGCCGAAGATCGGCAGCACCACGGCCAAGGGGGCTAGATCCAGGAAATTCACTCTTCCCCCTCGCGCACTGGGCGTCCTTCTTCATCAACGAATTCGGTCGTATCCTCGGCCACTGGCGAGTCTTCTTCCTCGTCGTAGGCGGTCTTCTGCGACACCTTGATATCTTCGGTGTCATCGGTGAGCTCATCAGCGCTGGTCAAGGTCCAGGACCGGTAGATCATCGCCAGCAGGAAGGCGGTCACCGCGAAGGTGATCACAATGGCGGTGAGGATCAGCGCCTGCGGCAGCGGGTCCGAGTACGAGTCGGCCGCCGCATCCGGCTTGAACAACGGCGCCGCGCCCTTGCGCCCGCCGCTGGTGAGGATCAGCAGGTTGATGCCGTTGCCCAGCAGCATGATGCCCAGCAGCACCCGGGTCAGGGTGCGTTCGAGCACCAGGTAGAAACCGGCTGCCAGCAGCACACCGGTGACTACGAGGAAAGTGATATTCACGCTCATCGGCCAACTCCAGTCCGGGAGGCCTGGATCTCGTCGTGGCGCTCCACCGGGCTGCGGCCCTCGGAGAGCGAATCAATCTCACTGCCCAATGAACGCAGCACGTCCTGCACGAGGCCAAGGACCACCAGATACACTCCAATGTCGAAAATCGTTGAGGAAACGAACTTGTGCTCGCCGAAGAACCAGAATTCCAGGGCATAGGTGGTGAAGATGCCATCACCCAGCAGCAGCGGCACGATGCCCGCCAATCCGGCTAGCGCAATGCCGCCGCCGATCAGCATGCCCGGGGCGATGCGCATCGACTCGGAAAGTTCCACGCGGCCGCCGGCCAGGTAGCGGATGGTCAGCGCCAAGCCGGCGATCAGCCCGCCAGCGAAGCCGCCGCCCGGGGTATTGTGCCCGGTCAGCAGCGTGTACACCGACGTGATCAGCACCGTGTGGAAAATCAGCCGGGTGACCACTTCAAAGATGATCGAGCGGCGCTCGGCGACCAGGGTGCTGCCGGCCATCAGCCAGTCCTGGTTGGAGCTGGAGGCAAAGCGGCGGGCAATGCGCAGCCCGGTTTCCTTGGAGTCCTTGCTGCCCATGGCTTCGGAACCCGCGTCGATGCTGCCCGGTGCCACCTGGTGGGCCCGCACCCGGTTGCCGAAGCTGCGCCCGGCGAAGATCAGCGAAGCCACACCGGTGGCAGCCGCTGCCAGTACGGTGATCTCGCCGAAGGTATCCCACACGCGCAGGTCCACCAGGGCCACGTTGACGATGTTCTTGCCGTAGCCCTCGTAGTAGGCCAGATCCGGCCAAGCCAGGGAAATGCGGGCCTCGTTGCGGGCGGCCATCATCGCGATGGCAATGTAGACGACCATCACGGCCAAGGCGATCGACAGGATGGCCCGGCCCCACTTGATCCGGGTCAGGCCCACCCACAGTCGCTTGGGCAGGGCGCGCAAGGCGAGCACGAAGGAAACCAGCACGATGGTTTCCACCAGCAGCTGGGTCAGCGCCAGGTCCGGGGCGCCTTGCAGGGCGAAGATCGCGACCATGCCGTAGCCGGTCACCGAAACCATCAGCACCGCCATGAAACGCTTCGGCGCGGTAATGGAGACCACCGCACCGGCGATGATCACCGCACCGATCAGCAGCTGGGCCGGGTGGTCGGCGATGATCCAGTTCGTTGGCCACGGGGTGTAGACGGTCAGCGCGATGGCCAGCGGAATCACCAGCACCACGACCAGGATGACGCCCAGGTAGAAGGAGAGCGAACCACGCTGGGTGCGACCGGTGATCCAAATGGCCACCTTGTCCAGCACGTTCACCGACATGCGGTAGATTTCCTCGGCCGAGGTGACCATGCGGCGCAGCGGTGCGCCGGTGTCGGTGCGGTGACGCAGCCAGAAGAAGCACAGGCCCAGGCCCACCGATATGGCGCTCAGCCCCAGTGCCGCGTTGAAGCCGGCAAATGGCAGCAGGTGCATTTTGCCCGGTCCGCCCTGCGCGGCCGACCAGTGGATGGCCAGCGGCTCCACCAGCTGCGGGTACAGGCCCAGGAACAGCGTCGCCGCCGAAAGAACCAGCAAGGGCGCCAGGAAGATCAGTGTCGGGGCCTTGCACTGCAATGCAGGCAGCTTCTTTTTCTTCACGCCGAAAGCCCCGAAGAAGAAGCGCAGCGAGTAGGCCATGGTCAGCGCCGCACCCATCAGGATGCCGACGAGCGCGGCCATCCCCCACCCGGTTTCCAGGTGCAGGGCCGATTCGTAGACCGCTTCCTTGGCAACGAAGCCGAACAGCAGCGGCACGCCGGCCATGGACGCCGCGGCGATGCCGGTGGTCGTGGCCAGGATCGGCATGGCACGGCGCAAGCCGCTGAGCTTGCGGATATCGCGGGTACCGGTGTTGTGGTCGATGATGCCCACGCTCAGGAACAGCGTCGCCTTGAACAGTCCGTGGGCCAGCGTCATGGCCAGTGCGGCAAAAGCCGCTTCGGGTGTGCCGAAGCCGAAGACCGCGATGATGAAGCCCAGCTGCGAGACCGTGCCGAAGGCCAGGATCAGCTTCAGGTCGTATTGCTTGAGCGCCCGGTAACCGCCGATGAGCATGGTGAGAATACCGATGCCTACGGTCATGGGGACCCACAGGGTGGTCTCGGCGAAGCCCGGAGCCAGGCGGGCGATCAGGTAGACGCCAGCCTTGACCATGGCTGCCGCGTGCAGGTACGCGGACACCGGAGTCGGAGCGGCCATCGCACCGGGCAGCCAGAAGTGGAAAGGCACCAGGGCCGATTTGGAGATCGCCCCGACAATAATCAGCGCCACCGCAACATCGGTGAAAGCCCCCAAGGCCACCAGCTCATCGGCCGAAGCCATGATCTCCGAGAGCTGGTAGCTGCCGGCCGCCGCGCCGAGCATCAAGATGCCGGCGAGCATCACCAGTCCGCCAAGGGTCGTGATGATCAGGGCGTTCATGGCTGAACGGCGCGCGGTGATCAGGGCCTGGCTGAAACCGATGAGCAGGTAGGAAAGCACGCTGGTGATTTCCCAGAAGATGAACATGATGATGATGTCATCGGCCGTGACCAAGCCGGTCATGGCCCCGGCGAAAGCGACCATCTTCGCCGCGAAGCTGCCGATCTGCGGATCATCATTCTTGAAATAGCGGGCGCAATAGAACAGCACCAGCGCACCCACGCCGAGGATCAGCAGCAAGATTGTCGCGGCCAAAGAATCCATGCGGAAATTCAGGGCGATATTCAGCCCGGGAATCCATTCCATTTGAACCGATGGCGGCGCATTTGGCGCACCATTGGCCAGGGAATTATCGGCAGAAAGCACCGCCGGCATGCGGGTCAGCAACCAGATGAATCCCACTGCGGGCACGGCCGCCACAACGTAAAAACCGTTTCGTTTCAAGGCCCGGAATATTAATGGGCATAAAACAGCGGTGGCAAACAGCGCAGTGAGAATTATTAGCACGCTTTTCCTCTGTCGGCTGGTGGTGGGCAGAGTATCCAGAGCACTTCGAAAAGCGCCTGCATCTGTAATTTTATCAGCCGTGACCTGCCTGCAATCGCACGAATGTGCCCTTTAAGGAATATTCCCTGCGTTTTCCGCGACCAGCTGATTTTCCAAGCTAGCCGCTATTCTCCAAAAGGTCGTTCCTATTCATCGCCTGATTACCTGTTGCAGGTACGATGCCAGCATGGGAATCAATCAGGTCGAACCGTCGGCGATTCGTGAAAAGTGGCTTAATAAGTACACCTGGGCGTGGGCCAGCTGGGATTGGGGACAAGCCGCGATCAACGCTGTCATGATCACTTTCGTGTTCACCGTCTATCTCACCAGCGAGCTATTCGGCGACACCGACCATGCGTCGCTGGTCCTCTCGCAGGCACTGGCCATCGGCGGACTGGCCATCGCCCTGCTGGTGCCCGTCACCGGGCTTCGCGCCGATGTTGCCGGGCGGCGCAAGCTCTGGATCGTGGTCAACACCCTGGTTCTCGTCGCCATCTGCGCGGCCTGCTTCTTCGTCTACCCCGACCCTTCCTACCTCTGGTTCGGCGCGATCCTCGTCGCGGCCATGTCGGTCTTCGGCGAATTCGCCGGCGTGAACTACAACGCGGTGCTGAACCAGATTTCCACCAAGGCAACGGTCGGCAAGGTCTCCGGTTTCGGCTGGGGCATGGGCTACGTCGGCGGAATCCTCGCCCTCGCCCTGGTGCTCTTCCTGTTCGTGCAGCCAATCGTGGACTGGCCAGGTGCCAGCACCGAAGAATCGTTGAACTTGCGCTGGGTGGCAGTGTTCTCTGCCGTTTGGTGCTTGCTCTTCGCGCTGCCGCTGTTCTTCGTGATCCCCGAAGCGCCACCGAGCACCTCGAAGAAAATCCCGCTGATGCTTACCTACAAGGTGCTGTTCAACAACATCAGGGAACTGTGGCGCAGCGACCGCAACCTGCTCTTCTTCCTCTGCTCCTCCGCCGTCTTCCGCGACGGGCTAGCCGCCATCTTCACCTTCGGCGGCGTCATTGCCGCGGGCACCTTCGGTTTCGAATTGACCGAAGTGATCATCTTCGCGATCGTCGGCAACGTCGTTGCGGCCCTGGGCGCGGTGCTTGGCGGCCGCATCGATGACGTGGCGGGCCCGAAGGCGGTCATTGTCGGTTCGCTAGTCGGCCTGCTGGTTGCCGGCGCCGGAGTCTTCTTCTCCCCCGAAGCCGCGGGCTTCTGGATCTTCGGCCTGCTGCTGTGCTTGTTCGTCGGACCGGCACAGGCAGCTTCCCGTTCCTACCTCTCGCGCTTGATTCCCGAAGGACGCGAAGGAGAGCTCTTCGGGTTGTACGCGACCACCGGTCGCGCCGTGTCCTTCCTGGCACCGGCGCTGTTTGCCGGGGCCATCGCCTTCGCTACCCCGCTGGTGGCATCCGGCCAAGCCCAGCGTTACGGCATCCTGGGCATCCTGGTGGTCTTGGCGCTCGGCCTGCTCCTGCTCCTGCCAATCCGGTCGCCCAAGAAGGTCACCGCGTAGCTTCCAGCCCCAAACCGGG
>NZ_JBLVOC010000005.1:0-21028 GCF_053543575.1 Glutamicibacter sp. AGC84 | reverse complement strand
GCCGGGATCCTGAGCGGTACTGCCGCTTAGTTCTCGATGATGGTCCGGTGGAAGTTCAGGTGGCTGCGCGAAGCCGTGGGGCCACGCTGGCCCTGGTAGCGGTTGCCGTAGGGTCCCGAACCATATGGATGCTCGGTGTCCGACGTCAGCTTGAAGAAGCACAGCTGGCCGATCTTCGATCCCGGCCACAGCTTAATGGGCAAGGTAGCCATGTTGGACAGTTCCAAGGTCACGTGGCCGGAGAACCCCGGATCGATGAACCCCGCGGTGGAGTGGGTCAGCAGGCCAAGGCGGCCCAAGGAGCTCTTGCCTTCCAGGCGGGCGGCCACGCCGTGGCCCAAGGTCACCACTTCGTAGGTCGAGCCGAGCACGAATTCGCCCGGGTGCAGGATGAATGGCTCATCGGGGTCGACCTCGACCAGGCGCGTCAGTTCATCTTGCTCCACCGAAGGATCGATGTGCGCATACTTGTGGTTATCGAAAAGCCGGAAGAACCGGTCAAGTCGAACATCCACGGATGCGGGCTGGACCATCTGCGGGTCAAAGGGCTCTAGCCCAATCTCACCGGACGCTATTTCTCGACGAATGTCACCATCTGAATACAACACGCGTATAAATTTATCCTGACTTTCCCCGGCAGCCGAACTATTAGGCCAATTATGTACAGTGAGTCGAGATCACTGGCCGCATCCTGTTCACCAGCTGGTCGCAGATTTCCCACCAATTACCCAGCGTTTCCAGCTATCGTTAAGGTGGGATTTCCCATCATCGCTCCGCAACTCAAGGGTTTATTCAACATGCGCCTAGCCTCCGCGCTGACTGGCACCGTACTCGCATCGGCATTGCTGCTCTCCGGCACCGCCGCACTCGCTGCGCCGGCCGAGGATCTGCCTGCCGTCGAGAGCTCGCAGCTGTCGAAGGCATCGAGCCCCTTGGCCTTGATCAACCCCACCACGAAGCTTTCGCCGGAGGACTACGTTCCCGGCAAGCTAGTTGGTGTTGCCGGCAGCTCGATGACCCTGCGTCCTGAGGCGGCAGAGGCCATTGAAGCGTTCATTGCTGATGCGCGCGCTGCCGGCCATTCGATCAAGCTGCTGAGCGCATACCGTTCGTACCAGCGCCAGGCGGTCTTGTTCAACCAGTACCAAGCCAAGTACGGCACCGCTTATGCCGAACGGATTTCTGCGCGCCCCGGAACCAGCGAGCACCAGCTTGGTTTGGCCGCAGACCTGGGCTACACCGATAGCCGCGCCGAATTGAAAGCCGAATTCGGCCAGACCCCGGCCGGCCTGTGGATTGCCGAGCACGCGGCGGAATACGGTCTGATCATCCGCTACCCCCAGGGCAAGGAAGAGATCACCGGCTACAAGTACGAGCCGTGGCATGTGCGCTATGTCGGCGTCGAGCATGCCGAAGCGATGCTTGCTTCCGGAGCGGAAACGTTCGAAGAGTACCACCAGATGCTGGCCGCCTCGATAGCGGATGCCGAGCAAAGCGAAGCAAAGGCAACGGTCGAGAAAGAACCCGCGAAAGCCAAGGACGAAGAGCCGCACGAAAAATCCAAGAAGGCCGGCGAAGATGTTGTCGTGGACGAGGACTTGATGGTCCTGCGTTTCCTTCCGCCGTACCGCGACTGGGGCTTCGGCTTCACCCAGTAGCCCGGTCTGGAACAGGCCGCTGCCAGGTCCACCAGAACCGCCGGAACCACGAAAATTGCCGCTGCGAGTCGCCATTTCGCGGCTCTGCCCGCAATCCGCTGGGCGTTGGGCAGTGCCCGAATCATGGTGCAGCGGGGCATCCAGTACTAGCGTCCAATATTAACTAGTGCCCGGGACGCGAAGCAGCAAGTTCACGCAAAGTAGCTTCGTCAGCACCCTGCCCCTCTGCGGGAGCATCCTGGAATCTGCCCTCCGCACCGGCATGCAATCCCGGGAACGGTTTTCCAGGTTGCGTGCCGCCGGACGGCATGAAAATGCTCCCCAAAAGTTGCTGGCTTCTACAGTCCAACTTTTGGGGAGCAGTTCATGGCAGGTGGTTCCTGCCCAGAGCGCTGGAAAATTACTTCGCGCGCACCGGAATGCCGGTGAAGGTCGGCTTCAAGGTCTCGGCGAAGAAGTCCTCGCCCTTGTCATCGACAACGATGAAGGCCGGGAAGTCCTCGACCTCGATCTTCCAGATCGCTTCCATGCCCAGTTCCTCGTATTCGAGCACCTCGACCTTCTTGATGCAATCCTGGGCCAGGCGTGCCGCCGGGCCGCCGATGGAGCCCAGGTAGAAGCCGCCGTGGGTGTTGCATGCGTCGGTGACCTGCTTGGAGCGGTTGCCCTTGGCCAGCATGACCATCGAGCCGCCGGCAGCCTGGAACTGGTCCACGTAGGAGTCCATGCGGCCTGCGGTGGTTGGGCCGAAGGAACCCGAAGGCATGCCTTCTGGGGTCTTGGCAGGACCTGCGTAGTAGACCGGGTGGTCCTTGAGGTACTGCGGCATTTCCTCGCCAGCATCCAGGCGTTCCTTGACCTTGGCGTGTGCGATATCGCGGGCCACAACCAATGGACCGGACAGCGACAAACGCGTCTTGACCGGGAACTTGGTCAGCTCGGCCAGGATTTCGCTCATCGGCTTGTTCAGGTCGATCTTGACCACCGAAGAGCCACCGGTGCCGGTGACGCCATCGGTCTCGTCGTCGTGCGCGGCCAGGGCCGGGTGGTCCTCCGCCGGCATGAAGCGGGCTGGATCGGTTTCCAGCTGCTCGACGAACAGTCCCTCTTCGGTGACCTTGGCCAGCATCTGGCGGTCAGCCGAGCAGGATACTGCGATGGCCACCGGCAGCGAGGCGCCGTGGCGAGGCAGGCGCACCACGCGCACATCGTGGCAGAAGTACTTGCCGCCGAACTGCGCGCCAATGCCGAAGTGGCGGGTCAGCTCAAGGACCTTGTCTTCCAGCTCGGTGTCGCGGAAGCCGCGGCCGGTCATCGCGCCTTCGGTCGGCAGCGAATCCAGGTACTTGGCCGAACCGTACTTCGCGGTCTTCAACGCCATCTCGGCCGAGGTGCCGCCGATGACGATGGACAGGTGGTACGGAGGGCACGCGGCGGTGCCCAGCGAACGCAGCTTCTCATCGAGGAACTTCAGCATCGAGTTCTCGTTGAGGATCGCCTTGGTCTCCTGGTACAGGAAGGACTTGTTGGCCGATCCGCCGCCCTTGGCCATGAACAGGAACTTGTAGCTGGTGTCAGCGCCGTCCTTGGTGTTCGCGTAGAGGTCGATCTGCGCCGGGAGGTTGTTGCCGGTGGCCTTCTCTTCCCAGGTGGTGATCGGAGCCAGCTGCGAGTAGCGCAGGTTCAGGCGGGTGTAGGCGTTGTAGATGCCGCGCGACAGCGAGATCTCGTCCTGCTCTTCGGTCAGCACGCGCTGGCCGCGCTTGCCCATGACGATCGCGGTACCGGTGTCCTGGCACATCGGCAGGATGCCGCCGGCGGCGATGTTGGCGTTCTTCAGCAGGTCCAGGGCGACGAACTTGTCGTTCGGGCTGGCATCCTCGTCGTCGAGGATATTGCGCAGCTGCTGCAGGTGGGCCGGGCGAAGGTAGTGCGAGATGTCGTGCAGCGCGGTCTCGGCCAGCTGCTCCAGTGCCTGCGGCGCGACCTTCAGGAAGTTCTTTCCATCCGGGCCGGCGACAACTTCGACACCTTCGGAGGAAATCTTGCGGTACGGGGTGGTATCTTCGCCAATTGGCAGAAGATCCTCGTAACGGAATTCAGGCATGCTCAGTCCTTGATTCAATCGTGTGTGCTCATCTGCCATTTTAGGCCTTTACCCCGAATTAACCGCATTCGGCGTTTGCACCTGGGGGTTTATCGCGACATGCTGTAGTACATGAGCAACGAGAACACCTCCGCCGCCGCTGAAGGCCAAGAACCAGACCAGGTCCCGGATGCGATCATCGAAACGCCAATGGACAAGCAGCGGGCACAGCCCAAGACGCATTTCGAAATGATGCTGCAGGCCGGGCTCAACAAACCTGAGCTGTCCGGCTCGGTCATCGGCGCTTTCATGAGCGCCGAGGTGTATTTCCTCTCCCGTGAAGAGGTCACCGGCGAGAACAAGAATGCCCAGCCGATGATGCTGACCAACCCTTCCGGTGAGGCCGTGGTAGCGGTCTTCACCACCTTGGAGCGCATCCCCTCCTCGTACATCGACATGGCGCCGTACGGCGTGAAGGTCCAGGGCGCCACCGTGGTGCGCGCATTGGAGAACACCGGCTTCGTGGTGAACCCCGGCGACGAGCTCAGCTTCGAGGTCCCGGCCGATGGGGTGGCAATCCTGCGCGAGCAGCTGCTCAACGAGAAGCCCTCCGAATAGGCATTGCGTAACTTTGGCCACGATTTTCCGTGCCGTTTTCCGGTGCGCGGGATTCGTTGGATATGCTTTTGATGCCCGGGCCGTCAATAGGCCGCTCGGTGCACTGCGGGCGTAGCTCAATGGTAGAGCGCTAGCTTCCCAAGCTCGATACGCGGGTTCGATTCCCGTCGCCCGCTCAAGCGAACGCCGGGGCACCAATGGTGCTCCGGCGTTGTTGGTCTGCTGATTGCCAGCGAAGGAGCACGATGACCGGAGTCCTCGAAGGCTTCTCCATCATTTGGGTTGTCATTCTCGTCGGCTACTTGGTGGGCCGCACCGGGGTGCTGGGCGAGCAAGGCCGCCATGTGCTCAGCCGGGTCACCTTCTTCGTGGCCAGCCCCGCCCTGCTGTTCACCACCTTGGCCGAGTCCGATCCGGTTTCCGTGCTCGGGCCGCTGCTCTGGGTTGCCGCCCTGTCCGCGGCGCTGACCGCGGTTCTCTACTACCTGGCGACGGCCCGGATGCTCAAGCGCCCGGCCTCGGAAAGCATCATCGCGGCAATGTCCGCCTCCACGGTGAACTCCGCCAACTTGGGCCTGCCCATCGCGTTGTACGTGCTCGGCGACATGTCCTACGCGGCCCCGATCATCCTCTTCCAGCTGGCCCTCTACCAGCCGATCAATCTGGCGATGCTGGATGCCACCACCTCGCGGCACCGCACCACCCCGATCGCTTTGCTGCTGGCCACCGCGAAGAACCCGATGATCATCGGGTCGCTGCTCGGCTTGGCCGTCGCGCTGACCGGCATCGAATTGCCCTCCATCGTGCTCGAACCGATCGACCTGATCGCCGGCGCCTCGATCCCCGCCATGCTCATGGCTTTCGGCATCTCCTTGGTGGGTTCCAAGCCGCTGGAAAAGAAGTCGGGCCGCCGCGCCGACGTGCTGATCGCCGCCGGGGCCAAGCTGCTGCTCCACCCGTTCCTGGCCTGGGCACTGGCCTACTGGGTATTCAATCTGCGTGGCGAGCTGCTGGTGGCGTCGGTCATCATGGCCGGCCTGCCAACTGCGCAGAACATTTTCGTGACGGCCATGCGCTATGACCACGGGGTGGTAATCGCGAAGGACACGGTCCTGGTCACCACCATCTGCGCGATCCCGCTGATGATGCTGCTGGCGATCGTCCTCGGAATTTAGCGTAACTTCCAACTGCAGGAATAAGCGATCATCACTAGAGTGTTCAATAGGACAACAGGTTTTATCCACTCCCCTAGCGAGGTCACTATGAAGCGCACCGCACCACTGCTGGCTACTGCCGCAATTATCGCCCTGTCACTGAGCGCCTGCGGCTCGGCAGGCCCATCGACCTCCGCAAGCGAATCCGGTGGCGCCAAGCCCTCGGCGGACACCGGAGCCACCTTGAAGAAGGTCCAGGATTCGGGCGTGCTGACCGTGGGCACCGAAGGCACCTACCGCCCGTTCTCCTACCACGAGGGCAACGAGCTGACCGGCTACGACGTCGAGGTCATCGAAGCCGTCGGCGAGAAGATGGGCGTCGAGGTCAAGTTCCAGGAAACCCAGTGGGACGCGATCTTCGCCGGACTGGATGCCGGGCGTTTTGATGCCATCGCCAACCAGGTCTCGATCAACCCGGAACGCGAAGAGAAGTACCTGTTCACCGAGCCTTACACCGTCTCCACCGGCGTGGTGGTAACCAAGAGCGATAACAGCGAGATCACCTCTTTCGAGACGTTGGAGGGCAAGACCACCGCGCAGTCGCTGACCAGCAACTTCTACGAGACCGCCAAGGCCGCCGGCGCGAACGTCGAGCCGGTGGAAGGCTGGGCCCAGTCGATCACCCTGCTCAAGCAGGGCCGTGTCGATGCCACCGTGAACGACAAGCTGACGTTCCTGGATGCGCAGAAGACCAACCCGGATGACAGCATCAAGATCGCTGCCGAATCCGAGGAGAAGAGCGAATCCGCTGTAGCCCTGCGCAAGGATTCCACTGAACTGGCCCAGGCCATTGACACCGCGCTCGAGGAGCTGCGCGCCGAGGGGGAACTGGCAAAGATCTCCGAGAAGTACTTCGGCGAAGACGTCAGCAAGTAGCAAACACTATAAGTAGACTGGCTCCACACGTAAGAACGCGTGGAGCCAGTCTCATTTGCGCAAAAGGTAGCCCATGGATTCGAAATGGCAGTTATTCCTCGACTCGCTCGGGCCGTTAGCCCTCGGGGCGATCACGGCAACCATTCCGCTGGCCCTGATCAGCATGGCCTTGGGCCTGGTCATCGCCTTGCTGATGGCGCTGATGCGGATCAGCAAGAACCGGGTCATCTCCTCGATTGCCCGGATCTACATCTCCATCATTCGCGGCACGCCGCTGCTGGTGCAGCTGTTCGTCATCTTCTACGGCATGCCTTCGGTGGGCCTGACCATCGACCCGTGGCCTAGTGCCATCATCGCCTTCAGCCTGAACATCGGCGGTTACGCCGCTGAAATCATTCGTGCCGCGATCCTCTCGGTCCCCCAGGGCCAATGGGAAGCCGGCTACACCCTGGGCATGTCGCGCACGCGCACCCTGTACCGGCTGATCTTGCCGCAGGCCACCCGGGTGGCTGTGCCGCCGCTGTCGAACTCCTTCATTTCCCTGGTCAAGGACACCTCGCTGGCCTCCACCATCCTGGTCACCGAAATGTTCCGCAAGGCCCAGGAAATCACGGCCTCCACCTACGAGTTCCTGCTGCTCTATTGCGAGGCCGCAGCCATCTACTGGGTCATCTGCCTGGTGCTTTCGGCCCTGCAAAACTCTGTTGAAGGAAGGCTTGAAAAGTATGTCGCCAAGTAATTCCGCCCTGCTCTCCGTCACCGCCCTGCATAAGGCCTTCGGCGAGAACCAGGTGCTCCAGGGCATCGACTTCACCGTGCATTCCGGTGAAGTGCTGGCACTGATTGGCCCGTCGGGCTCTGGCAAGACCACCGCCCTGCGTTGCCTGAACGGCCTGGAAATCGCCGATGCCGGCACCGTCGGATTCGCCGGCGGGCCGGAAGTTTCCTTCAGCGCCGGGATGAAACCCAAGGCCGCACAGATCCTGCGCAAGCGTTCGGCGATGGTGTTCCAGGGACATCACCTGTTCCCCCATCTGACGGTGCTGCAGAACGTGAGCATCGGGCCGATCGAGGTGCAAAAGCGTCCCAAGGACCAGGTCCTGGCGCAGGCGAAGAAGCTGCTGGCCCGCGTGGGCCTTGAAGCCAAGGCCGACGCCTACCCGAACTCCCTGTCCGGCGGCCAGCAGCAGCGCGTGGGCATTGTCCGCGCGCTGATGCAGCAGCCGGATCTGCTGCTCTTCGACGAACCCACCAGCGCACTGGATCCGGAGCTGGTCGGCGAGGTGCTCACGGTCATCAAGGAATTGGCCCAGGAGGGCTGGTCCATGGTGCTGGTGACCCACGAGCTGGCCTTCGCCCGGGATGTGGCCGACACCGTGGTGTTCATGGATGGCGGGGTGGTCGTGGAGACCGGTCCGGCGGCCCAGGTGCTCGGCACGCCTGCCAACCCCCGCACCCAAACTTTCGTCCAGCGTCTGTTGCACCCGTTCTAAAAGCAATAGAGTGAAGCCATGACCCAGGAAACGAATACTTTGCTGACCAGCCTCGTTGAAGGCTACAACTTCGAATCCGGTTGCTTGGAGCTCGGGGCTGCACTGATCGGCGGCAAGGCCGAGCCAACCGCGCAGGTCCGCCTGCCGTTGAAAATGCTCAACCGCCACGGCCTGATCGCTGGTGCCACCGGCACCGGCAAGACCGTCACCTTGCAGACCATGGCAGAACAGCTCTCCGTGGCCGGGGTTCCGGTTTTCCTCGCCGATGTCAAAGGCGATCTGAGCGGCCTGGCGCAGCCTGCCGAACCGTCGGAGAAGCTCAGTGCCCGACTGGCCGAGCTCGGCCACGAATTCGTTGCGCGCACCAACCCGGTCGAGTTCCTCAGCCTGGGTGGCAATGGGCAGGGCGTCCCGGTACGCGCCAGCGTGGACGCCTTCGGCCCGATTTTGCTGGCCCGTGTCCTGGAACTGAACGAAACCCAGGAAGAATGCCTGCAGCTGATCTTCCATTACGCCGATTCCAATAAGCTGCCGCTGGATGACCTCAGCGACCTGAAAGCTGTCATCAGCTTCCTGCTCAGCGACGACGGCGCCCCGGCGCTGGCCGCCCTGGGCGGCGTCTCCTCATCCACCGCATCGGTGATCCTGCGCGGCATCACGATCATGCAGACCCAGGGACTGGACCAGTTCTTCGGGCAGCCGGAGTTCGATACCGCGGACTTCTTGCAGGTGCGCGACGGCGCGGGCGTCATCAACATCCTGGAACTGCCCTCGGTCAGCTCCCAGCCAATGCTTTTCTCCACGTTCCTCATGTGGCTCCTGGCCGACATGTTCGAGGACCTGCCAGAAGCCGGGGACCTGGAGAAGCCCAAGCTGGTGTTCTTCCTCGACGAGGCCCACCTGCTCTTCAAGGATGCGACCAAGGCGTTCACCGATGCGATCATCAACACCGTGCGCCTGATCCGCTCCAAGGGCGTGGGCCTGTTCTTCATCACCCAGTCCCCGACCGACCTGCCCGATGAGGTGCTCGGCCAGCTGGGTAACCGCATCCAGCATGCGGTGCGCGTGTTCACCGCCAAGGACCAGAGCGCGCTCAAGCAGATCATCAAGACCTTCCCAACCGGTGAGCTGGACCTGCAGGAAGCACTGACCCAGGCTGGTGTCGGCGAGGCTGTGGTCACCGTGCTGGGCGAGAAAGGTGCACCGACCCCGGTAGCGTGGACCAAGATGTCCTCGCCGGGGTCCAACATCGGCCCGGCCTCACCTGAGGTGATGGCCCAGGTCCGTGGCACTTCGACGCTGGCTGCGCAGTACAGCGCCGCAGTGGATCGTGATTCTGCCCGCGAAATGCTCGAGGCCAAAACCCGGGCCGCGGCGCCGGCGCCAGCGACTGCTCCCGAGCCGGCGAAGGAGCCACGACGGGAAAGCGCCCCACGCCAGAGCCAACCGCGCCAAGAAGAGAACCCGATGATGGACATGGCCATGGGCGCCGCCAAGGTGCTTGGCCGCGAGCTGATCCGCGGCTTCTTCGGCAACCGCAAGCGCCGCCGTTAGTAATACCTGGCTCTTCCAGCACGCCGTTTTCGGTCTGGGCCCGGAAACCAGATAGCCTAGCTACTGATGAACACTCGTAATTCCACGCCGATCTCCGCTGCCCGCCTGGCTCTTCGCTGGGCATTGGCTGCAGCGGCTGTCGTCGTTCTGGTCATTGCCGGAACGATCGCCGCCAACCGTACGCTCTTCTCCCCCCAGCACCAGGTGCAGGCACTGCAGCAGCATCTGGCCAGGGGCGAAGGCGCCGAAGCCCTGGGCCTGATGCAGGCCCAGGTCCCGCAGGGCGATGCTGTTGCCCTGGATGGGGACGTGCTCAAGCGCACCCAGGCCGGAATTACGGATTTCTCCACCGACAAGGCCCAGGCGGTAGAGGGCGATGAGCAGTTGCGCACCGTCACCGCGCATTACAAGGCCCACGGCGTGGACAAGGAATCGACCTATTCGCTGCGCCATGCCGGCAAATCCTGGCTGCTGTTCGACAAGTGGGCCTTCGAGCCAAGCACGCTGCCCAGCGTGAAGATCAAGGCCAACACCGTCAACGAGGTCACGGTCAACGAGCAGAAGATCCCGTTATCGGCTGGCGTGAGCACCCTTCCGGTGTTCTACCCCTCGATCCTCGACGCGAGCTTCAGCACCAAGAACTTTGCGGCCGACACCCGCGGGATGGTGGTCACCAAGCCTGCCAAGGAGCCGGTGGAGATCGCGCTGAAGACCGAGCCGACCAAGGAAT
Organism: Glutamicibacter sp. AGC84; assembly: GCF_053543575.1. Classification (NCBI taxonomy): domain Bacteria; kingdom Bacillati; phylum Actinomycetota; class Actinomycetes; order Micrococcales; family Micrococcaceae; genus Glutamicibacter; species Glutamicibacter sp. AGC84. Next base: position 10,799 of record NZ_JBLVOC010000005.1, on the reverse strand, counting down.
TCATCGCTGCCATCAATGCCAAGGTGAAGAACTACCTCAACGAGTGCGCCAGCGAGCAGGTGCTGATGCCTGCCGGATGCCCGTTCGCCTACAGCACTTCGGCGCGCGTGGACCCGGCAACCATCGACTGGTCCATCGCGAAGTACCCCACCATTGAAGTGAACTACTACAACGGCGCCTGGGTGCTGTCCCCGCTGAAGGCCACCGCCACCTTGACCCTGACCGAGCAGGATCTGCGCACCGGCGCCAAGGCCAAGAAGACCGTCAAGGATGACTACTCCTTCACCGCGCAGCTGACCACCAGCACCACCGAAGTTTCCGTGGTTCCGGTGGCCGGCGGCGAACAGGTGGCCGGCTAGCGTCCGAGCAGTTCGCGGAACTGGCTGCGCAGCGGCACCGCATTGGTCTTGAACTTCTGCCAGACCACCAGCGCTGCCAAGCTGGCGGCCAGCGACAACCCGGCGCCAATGGTCACGGCGATCTGGATCCCGAACAGTTCAGCGAACCAGCCGATCAGCGGCGAGCCGATGGGCGTACCGCCCATCACCACCATCAGGTACAGCGCCAGCACGCGCGCCCGGTACTCCGGGGGCACCGAGGTCTGCACCATGGTGTTGCAGCTGTTCAAGAAGGTCAGCGACCCCAGGCCCACCGGGATCAGCACCAGCGCGAATGCGATGTAGTTGGGCATCCACGCACTGGCAATCCCGGCGATGCCGAAGAACACCCCGCCGCCGATCAGGAAGCGCCAGCGCGGAGCCGAACGCCGGGCGGCGAACAGCGCCCCGCCAAAGGTGCCCACGGCCATGATCGAGCCCAGGATCCCGTACTCCCCTGCTCCTACCCCGTAGACCTCGGTGGCCATCAGCGCGTTGGTCATCTGGAAGTTCAGCCCGAAGGTGCCGATCACGCCGGCCAGGAAGAAGATCAGCACCAGGTCCTTGCGGTTCTTCACGTAGGCCAAGCCCTCCCGCACCTGCCCCTTGGCGCGCGCGACCGGCTTGGAAGGGTTCAGTGCGTCCTTGCGCATGAACACCAGCGAGAAAATCACCGCGAGGAATGAGGCGCCGTTGAGCAGGAACGCCGGTCCGGTGCCCACCAGGGCGATGACCGCACCGGCCACGCCGGGTCCGGCCAGCCGGGCCAGGTTGAAGTTGGCGCTGTTCAACGCCACCGCGTTGGCCAGGTGGGTGCCGGGAACCACCTCGGAGACGAACGCCTGGCGTGCCGGGGCGTCGAAGGAGGCGCCGATGCCCAGCATCGTGGCCAGCACGTAGACATGCCACAGCTGCGCCGTGCCGGTAACCACCAGCAGGCCCAGGACCAGGGCGCAGACTCCCATGAAGCTCTGCGTGAGGATCAGCAACCGGCGCTTGTCGAAGCGGTCGGCGATCAGTCCGGCATAGGGGCCCAGCAGCAGCACGGGCAGGAACTGCAGGCCGGTGGTGATGCCGGTGGCCACTGCATCATGGTCGGTGAGCTCGGTGAGCACCAGCCAGTCCTGGGCCACGCGCTGCATCCAGGTTCCGATATTGGAGACCAGCGCACCGATCACCCACAACCGGTAATTTGGTACTTCCAGTGCACGGAACATTTTCGACGCCATAGCTACCGCCAGATCCCTCCGGCTCCTCCCGCCCTCCAGTCTAGCCACCCGGGCAGGAAAATGCTGAGGCTTCCTCAGATTCTTGCTGCGGCGCTGCCCGGGCGTTCGCCGCCGGGCACGCAAAAGGCGCACCATCCCTGGTGCGCCTGATGCAGGCTTCGGGCCGGGGCTAGTTCACGCCACGCAGGTCAAGGAGCAGTTCGTCCTCGCCCTCTGCGTCCAGCACCACCGGGATGCCCCAGTCCTGCTGGTACAGGTGGCAGGCCGCGTGATCGGGAATCTCGCCGCCCGGTTCGCCATCGCAGGCCGCCGCGCGGGCGGTAATGTGCAGCACGCCCTCGGCCACCTCCGGATTCAGTTCCAGGGTGCGGGACAGGCCCACCGAGGTGCCGGCGCCGTCGAGGATCAGTTCCTCCGGGCTGGCCGAGATCTTCAGCTGGGTCGGATCGCCCCAGCGGTCATCGAGCTTCTGCCCCTTGGGTGCGGCGAAGCGGACCAGGATCCCGTGCTTGCCGGCCTGCACGCGGGTCTTGGGGCGCTGGGTCTGGCTGGCGCCCTGGTCGACCACCAGTGCTTCGGCAGGGATCGGGATGCGCACCAGCTGGTGGGAGTTGGTCTCCACGACCAGCAGCACCGGATCGCCGTCCACGGTGGTGTCCACCAGCACGTCGGCCGGTTCTTTCAGTCCCTTGGCCAGGGTGGAGACAGTCTTGGTGGCCGGATCGAAGCGGCGCACCGCGCCATTGTAGGAGTCGGCGATGGCAATCGAGTGGTCCGGCAGCACGGCCACGCCCAGCGGGTGCTGCAGGCGCGCCTGCTGCGCATCGCCATCGCGGAAGCCGAAGTCGAACAGGCCGGTGCCCACCGCGGTGTTCACGCTCTTGGCCTTGCCTTCTTCAACCTCGATCCAGCGCAGGGCGCTGGTTTCCGAGTCGGCGATCCACACGTTTTCGCCATCCAGTGCCAGGCCCGAGGACTGGGCGAACCAGGCCTCATCCGGCGCGCCATCGGTTAGGCCTTCCAGCCCGGTGCCGGCGAAGACCGACACGGCGCCGGTGCGCGGATCGAAGGCGAAGATCTGGTGGGTTCCGGCCATCGCGACGATGACCTGCCCCGATGGGTGGTAGAGCACATCCCATGGGGACGAGAGCGAAATATTCAGCGCATCGGTGCCCAGCTCGGTGGGCTGGACTTCCTGGCGGGCGTTCTCCGAATCCAGCAGGCGCTGCACGCCGTTGCCGGCCAGGGTGCCCACGGCGCCGGTGGCCAGGTTCACCGAGCGCAGGCGGTGGTTGACGGTGTCGGCGACGATCACGTCGTAGCCGACTTCGGCGGCCAGTTCCGCCGGCAATGCGGCCAGCCCCTGCAGTTCGTTGAACTGCGCGGTGGCAGCGTCCCCGTCGGCATAGCCCTTGACCCCGGCGCCGATGGTGCGCACCACGGTGGACAGGTCGCCGGCCAGTTCGACCAGGCGGTGGTGGCCCGAATCGCCCACCAGGAAGTTGCCGTTGGCCAGGGCGATCGCCTTGCCCGGGAAGCGCAGGTCGCCCTCGCGGGCTGCCGGTGCCACGTACGGACCGTTGCCGCGGTGCAGCGTGCCCTTGGCTTCGTGCTCGGCTACCAGTTCCTCGACCAGCGAGCCCAGGCCCTGGGCGTGGCCCTCGCCGGACAGATGCGCGACGATGTAGCCTTCGGGATCCAATACCACCAGGGTAGGCCAGGCGCGGGCACCGTAGGCCTGCCAGGTGACCAATTCCGGGTCGTCGAGCACCGGGTGGTGGATTTCGTAGCGCTCCACTGCGGCGGCCAGCGCATCCGGATCCGCTTCGTGCTCGAACTTCGGGGAGTGCACGCCGACGGTGACCAGCACGTCCTTGTACTGCTCCTCCAGCGGGCGCAGCTCGTCGAGCACGTGCAGGCAGTTGATGCAGCAGAAGGTCCAGAAGTCCAGGAGCACGATCTTGCCGCGCAATGCGTCCAGATCCAGTTGCTTGCCGCCGGTATTCAGCCAGTTGCGGCCCAGCAGTTCGCTGGCGCGCACCTTGTAATTGGCGCGGACGGATTCGGAAGTGCTCATGGTGATCCTTTCGCTGTCGCCGCGGCTGCGGCAATTCGAACCTCAATTATCTGCCACCGCGGCCCGCTGGGGCTAACGGTGTTAAGCAACATTGAGAAAAGTGTGAAACTCGCTCACGGTCTGCTGGTGTAACCGCAGGCCCAGGGCTTCTATTCCCTGCCGGGGCGGCGGGCTAGGGCAGCTGCGCGAGCACGGTGTCCATGATGCCGGTGGCCACCTGGTTGAAGGTGGCATCCTGCAGCGAGGTCGCCGAGAGGAAGGAGACCATCACCGCATACTCCCCGGTGCTCTTGATCAGCACCAGCGAATCCTGCGCATACTGCCCATCACGGCTGTAGTACAGGGCCGAATCCGCATCCTGCACGCCCGGATCGGAGAATGCCAGGGTCTCGCGGTAGTCCAGCCCGTTGAGCTTCACGCTCTTGCATTCCTCCAGGATGGTGGCCACGTTCTCATTGTGCGCCGCCACCTTCGCCGCCCCGTCGCCGAGCTTGGCCACCTCCACCGACCCGGTGATCGACTGGTTCTCGTTGGTGAAGTCGGTGCGCGCCGCCTCGGTGCCCAGCTGCACCGGCGACCAGTTCAAGTCCTCGATCGGAGCCGAGCATTGGGACGGCAGGACCACCAGGTCCTTGAGCGTATCGGTGGGCGGCGTGGCCAGGGATTCGAGGTCCTCGCCCTGGATCTTGGCGCTGGAGGGGAAGCCGAGCTCGGCGGCCATCACTGCGCCGGCCGTGGTGGCCACCTGCGCGGTGGTCATTTCTTCCGGCTGGGCAGGCTCTTGCGGCTCTTGCGATGCGCTGGGCGTCGCGGTGCCCTGCACGGCAATCTTGTGCGTTTCGTCCTGCGGCATTTCGGACTGCGCGGAGCAGGCGCTTGCGGCCAGCATCGTGCACACCGCCAGGGAGGCGGCGAGGATTTTCTTGGTGCTAGGCACGTGGGTCCCTTCGGTCGGCTTGCTTGAAGCGGGCGAACATTTCGTTGTAGGCAGCCAGCTCGGCGTCGTTGTCGCGCTCGGCCTGGCGGTCGTAGCGCTTGGTGTCCTTCTTGTCCTGGCGCAGCCACGAGATGACCACGAAAATGGCCAGGACCAGGGTCGGCACTTCGCCGATCGCCCACATCGCCCCGGCACCCACCACCTGGTCCTCCAGTGCGGTGCCGCCCCACGTGCGGCCCATGTTCCCGAAGTAATCCGGGGCCAGCAGGGTTTCGGTGCTCATCAGCGCCACCCCGAAGAAGGCGTGGAAGGCGACGGTAGCCAGCAGCACCACCAGGCGCATCGGGTACGGGTAGCGCTTGGGGACCGGGTCGGCGTCCACCAGCGACAGCGCGAACAGGTATCCGGTGAGCAGGAAGTGCAGGTTCATCAGCTCGTGGCCCGCGTGGTAGCGCATGGCCGGTTCCAGCAACGGGGTGAAGTAGAAGACGACGATCGAGCCGGCGAAGTTCACCGCGGCGAAAATCGGGTGGGTGATGACCTTCGAGTAGCGCGAGTGCACCAGGTAGAGGATCCATTCGCGCGGGCCGCGGGTGCCGTCGACGCGCGATCCCAGCACCTTGAGCAGCAGCGTGACCGGGGTGCCCAGGACCAGGAAGATCGGCACGATCATGGTCAGCGACATGTGGTCGACCATGTGGGTGGAGAACTGGATCTTGCCGTACACGGCCACCGCGCCGCTGGTCACGTAGAACAGCGCGAAAAGGCCCACGATCCAGCTGGCCAGGCGCAGCACGCTGGGCTTGTCGCCGCGGCGGGCCAGCTTGATGAAGGCCCACAGGTACACGGCCAGGCCGAAGAGGCACACGGCCACCCAGATCCAGTCCATGCGCCAGGTGGTGAACCACGCGGCGGTATCCGGGGCCGGCGGCAGATCGTAGCCGGTGAGCAGGCGGGCCGGGGTCGCTTGCACCGGAGGCTCATCGGAAGTCGGCGGAGCGGTGCGCGCCAGCACGGTGGCCACCGACATCACCGCAGCCATCAGGATGACCTCGCCGGCCACGACCTGCCAGGCCGCGCGCAGCGCCGTGAACTTGCCCTCCAGCAGCCGCGGGATCACCATGCGCCGGTGCCACAGGCCCAGTGCGCCCAGCCCCAGGGTGATCAGGATCTTCACGATCACCAGGATGCCGTACGGGGTCAGCCACTGGTCCCAGCCGGTGATGCGGATCACCGCCGAAGCCAGGCCCGAGCCGATCATCAGGAACACCGCGAAGGTGGCCAGCGCGGAATAGCGCTTGAGCACCACCCCGGCCAGCACCTGCCCGCGTTTGCGTCCCGGCGCTTCGCCGGCCAGCGTCGGAGCGAGCAGGGCCAGCACCATGATGCCGCCAAACCAGAGCACCACGGCCAGCAGGTGCAGGCCGATGGAGTTCACCGCGGCGAAGTGGTCGTCTCCCCCGGCCGCGTGGCCGATGAAGGCCAGCGGCAGGATGCCGAACAGCGAGAAGAATGCGCTGAGCCCCACCGTGGTCCTGGAGCGCGCGGCCAGGGCCAGCGAACTGGTGATCGCTGCGATCACCACCATCCAGGCCCAGGCCCGCCCGCTGGTGATCGACAGGATGTAGTCCAGGATCGCGGCCGAATACTGCGGATCCAGGCTCATCGGGATGCCGGCCAAATCCCAGAAGGTCAGCAGCATGACGGTGGCCGCGGACAGGGTCCACACCACCGCGGCCCCGGCGGCGATATTCATCGTGCGGGCGAACGCCGGATGGGCTTGGCCTTCGGCATCGCCGGTCACCTTGGCGGCCCGCGGGATGATCGCCGCACCGAAAACCAGCGCGGCGATGCTCAGCGACATCGAGGCATGGTGGATGGCCCGGGAGATGGGCAGCGACCAGCGCACGAAAGCCCCGGGATCGGCCAAATCCGCCGGCCGGGCGATCCCGGTGAACAACACCGCCGCCAGGAAGGCCACCGCCGCAGCGAGGATTCCGGGCAGGATGAAGCGGGTGACTGAAACCGTGCGCTGTGCTGTATCCATAACCTTCTCATCATCTCATTTTTCGCCCGGCCGGTCACCGCGCGGCAGCCCGCTTTGGGCGCATCTCACACCTGGCCCAGCAACGCCTCCCCCAGGTAGCCGCCTTCGCGCACCCCGGGAAGGATCGCGTACAGGCCCGATCCCACCGGCTTCAGCCAGGTGTTCAGCGCATCTGCGGCCGCCAGCCGGTGCTGCACCGGGATGAAGCTGGTGGCCGGGTCGCGCTGGTAGCTGGCGAACAGCAACCCGGAAGCCGCCCCGTCGAAGTTGTAGCCCCGCCGGTGCATGGTCTCATCCGCGCTTGCCGGCTTGGCCAGCGCCACGTGGGCGTTGGCCGCGATCGCCGGCAGCCCCAGCTCATTGGCCGCGGCCAGGTCCACCGGATCATCCACGCTGGCGCCCGACAGCGGCGCGCCGTCGGACTGCCGGCGGCCCAGTGCATGGTCCCGTCCGGCGCCGTCCACCTCGTCCCAGCCGTCCAGGTCCATCTCGAACCTGCGCAGCGCCAAGGTGGTCCCGTTCTCGATCCAGCCCGGCTGGCCGAACACCGCGCTCTCGCGCAGTTCTCCGCCGGGGTTGTTGATCCCGTCGAGCTGGCCGAACAGGTTGCGGAACCCGCGCCCGCCGGGGTTGATGAACCCGGTCTGGGCGAAGCGCCTGGCGCCCAGCCCGCGCAGGTTCTTGGACACCGCCCGCACCGCATGGTGCAGCACGGTCTGCTCCTGCGCGCAGAACTGGATCAGCAGATCGCACTGCCCGTACTGCTCATCGAGCTGGTCCCCGGCGAAGCGCGGCAGCGTGCCGATCTGCCCGCGCCCGGCCACATCCAGCAGGCTCTGGCCCAGCCCCACGGTCAGCGTCAGCTCGCATCCGGGCTGCGCCATTTCCGGTTCGGTGTCGGCCAGCACCCCGCGGCCGCTGGCCAGCCGGGCCGCATCATCGGTGATCATCTGCAGCACCGCGCGCAACTGCTCCTTCTTGGAGCCCTCGCGCCAGTGCAGATCCCACCCGGCGAAGACCGCGTGGGCCTGCTGGCCGTCGAGGATCCCCGACTGGTACTTCCCGTAGAACGGGCGGTACCCCTGCGGGTTGGCGGTGGCCGCTGGGGCTGGAGCGCTCAGCTTTCCGGTGCCGAACCCGGTGAGCATTCCGCCCAGCGCGGCGGCCGCGGTGGTGCCCAGCAGCAGCCGGCGGTCGACGCTAGTGCCCGGCATGCGCATCCCCGGCATGCTCGTCGTAGCTTTCGTTGGCCCCGTCGAAGTTGCGGATCGGGAAGTCCACCTCGGTGCTCGACCCGTCGGCGAATTCCAGCTTCAGCCTCGCCGTTTGGGCCGCCACCAGCGGTTCCTGCAGGTCCATGAACATCAGGTGGTGGCCGCCCGGTGCCAGCACCGCGTCCTTGCCGGGTTCGATCACCAGATCCCCTTCGAGCTGCGCCATCGTCATCCCGTCGCCGGTGCCGCGCATTTCGTGGATCTGGATCTGATCGCCCTGGGCATTGCTGATCTTGCGCAGCGCAATCGGGGTGCCAGAATTATTGTGCAGGATGCCGAAGGCCGCGCTCATGCCCGACTCGGCGGCCTTGGCCCAGGTCTCGCTGGTGGCCAGCGCTTGGGCTTGCCCGGCGGTTTCCTGTTCGGCGGCCGGTGCGGGCTGCTGCCCGTCGGCGCTCTGCGCGCAGCCGGTGAGCAGCAGTCCAAGGCCCAGGGCCAGTGCAGTGGTTTTGCGGAAATTCATGTTCTCAAGCTTTCGGGTTCGGTGTGCAGGCGCGCCAAAGGCAGCGGTGGCCTCGGGCGCACCGGAAGGGTGGGGGCTACTTGGACTGGCGCATGAACTTGGCCAGCACGCCCAGCGCGCCGCCAAGGATGACTACGCCGATGATGACCCAGACCACCGGGCTCATCGAGCTGCCCAGGTCCTGGACCGGGTTAGCGCCTGGATCCAGGTCGGCGGACCCTGCGGAGTCGCTAGGCGCCGCTGGCGCGCTCGAGCTGACCAGGGTTGGGGCGGCTTGCGGGGCGTCGACGCTGAAGCCGATCTTGTTCTCGATCGGGTGGCCGTCAGACGAGACCACGCGGTAGGCCAGCTGGTACTCGCCGTTGCCCAGCTCCTTGGCCGGGGTGACGGTGACCTTGGTGCCCTTGGTCCTGGCCTCGGTGTCGATCTTTTCCCCATCGAGGGTCAGCGAGACCACCGTGGAGTCCACGCCGGATAGGCTCTGGAGCACGCCGGAGAATTCGAGGGTGATGTCCTCGGGCACTTCCTTGATGGTGGCCCCGGCCTCCGGGGTGGAGCCGATCAGCTGGTCGTGCGCGTTGGCGGCACCGATCGAGCCGGCAAAGGCCAGCAAGGAGAATGCCAGTACTGCGACCAGCCGGGTGATGTTCTTGGTTACTACGCTCATGATGTTCCTTCCAAGCCCCTTGCGGGGCGCTTCGATTCTTTACTCAGGCAGCAAGAATTAAGCAGGGCGGACCGCGGCGCTCCGGCAGTCTTCCCAATTGCGCCAGCTTGAGTTGGAAACGCAAGGGGAAGTAGGCACGAAGCGGCCGGGCAGCAGGTACCTGCACGCGAATGCGCGAGAGGATCCGCCGGGCCGTTGAAAGGGTGAGCCAGCCGGCCAAGGCCTTGAGCAGGCGTTCACCGCCGTAGAGCACCAGAACGCTGGCGATCGCGGCCAGCACGTGGGCGTAGAGCATCGATTCGGTATGCACGTTGGCGTACTGCGCGGTGATGTCCTGCGCCAGCGCTGGATTGCGCCCCGCATGGTGCGCGTGTTCCAGACCGGAAAGATCGCCGCCCTGGTGGCTCATCACCGACAAGCTCAGGTGGTAGAGCCCCTGGCTGAGCAGCACGACCAGGCTGGTCGCCCACAAGGAGAACTTCCGGCCCACCAGCACGACGCCGATAGCCGCAGAGACGCAGGTAATGAGCACCATGGCCACCACCGACAGCGCTGTGGGCGCACTGTGGGCGTGCGCGGCAAAGGCTGTCCAGGTGCACACGCTTGCCGCCAACCAGCCGCGGATAACGCGGGTTGCGGGTTTCTGTGACACGATGGGCAGCCATTCTTCGCGGAGTTCTACGATCGAAGCTGATTCTACGCGAAGTAGAAGAGCGCCTCAAACGGTGCTCCGATAAAGCAGAAGGCCCGACCCTGCCTCCTGGATTTCTCCGGAGCGGGTCGGGCCTTGCGCAAAGCTCTAGCGGAAGCTTACTTCTTGGCTACAGCAGCCTTCAGCTTCGACCCAGCGGTCAGCTTGACCGAGTGGCCAGCAGGAATCTGGATTGCTTCACCGGTCTGTGGGTTGCGGCCGGTGCGAGCTGCACGATCGGTGCGCTCTACAGCCAACCAACCTGGGATCGACACCTTCTCACCCTTGGAAATCTGGTCGACGAAAACCTCGAAGACTGCATCCAGAACACCATTAACGGCAACCTGGGAGTTTTCGGTCTTCGCTGCAACAGCAGCAACAAGTTCGCTACGGTTCATAGCCAATGTATGGTCCTCCTGGACTAGTGATCCAAAGCCCTCTTCCGGGCCCCGAACGCCGCACGGTCGCACGGTCTTACCAGTGAGAACATATCAAACGTTTCGCCCCAGAACTGCAGAAAACAGGCGGAAAACCGGGATTTTTTCAACTAATTGCAGATTTCTTGGCTCAACGGCAGCATTTTTGGGTTCAATGAAGGCTTTTGCAACGTTCCTTAACGCCGCAAGGCCCGCCAATCCGGGAACGGACAGCGGGCCTTGCGCAAAGCTCTAGCGGAAGCTTACTTCTTGGCTACAGCAGCCTTCAGCTTCGACCCAGCGGTCAGCTTGACCGAGTGGCCAGCAGGAATCTGGATTGCTTCACCGGTCTGTGGGTTGCGGCCGGTGCGAGCTGCACGATCGGTGCGCTCTACAGCCAACCAACCTGGGATCGACACCTTCTCACCCTTGGAAATCTGGTCGACGAAAACCTCGAAGACTGCATCCAGAACACCATTAACGGCAACCTGGGAGTTTTCGGTCTTCGCTGCAACAGCAGCAACAAGTTCGCTACGGTTCATAGCCAATGTATGGTCCTCCTGGACTAGTGATCCAAAGCCCTCTTCCGGGCCCCGAACGCCGCACGGTCGCACGGTCTTA
>NZ_JBLVOC010000004.1:84060-84587 GCF_053543575.1 Glutamicibacter sp. AGC84 | reverse complement strand
AACGCCCTGCGACGCGGGCACCTGTTCACCTACCTGGATACAGATCTGAACGGCTTGGGGATCAACGCGACGACGAACATGATTGAAGGTGCGGTGAACTCCGGCATCCGGGCCATGATTTTCTATCACCGAGGGATGCCCATTGAGCATCGCCGGCGGGCGTGCGAGTGGTTCTGCTGGACGCATGCGGATGAAGGGAACCGCCCGGCCTTGCGGACACTGTTGCGCCCGGAGCATTACACTCCCGAAGCGAAGAAGAGGGCGCAGCACATGGTTGATGAAGCACCAATCGGCCCGGAGCTTTATGGCACTGGCGCCAGCACTGAGGATGGGCAATTCATTCGCAGTGGGTGGATGAGGAATATCTACTAGAGCCGGGTTTTAAGGTTGTCTGGCCCGGGAACACGCCCGGGTCAGACACACTTTATTGCCTATAGCCCCGAAAGATTGCTGAACAGTTGCCACGGATACTACCCGCCAGGTTCTGGCAATGCCGGTAAGCGCAAAAAAATAATGTCCCGGGGGGG
>NZ_JBLVOC010000004.1:26625-84019 GCF_053543575.1 Glutamicibacter sp. AGC84 | reverse complement strand
CCCCCCCGGGACATTACATTCGGCGGAGGATAGGGGATTTGAACCCCTGAGGGCGTTAACCCAACACGCGTTCCAGGCGTGCGCCATAGGCCGCTAGGCGAATCCTCCTCAGTTTGCTCCGTGGAGCAGGATCAAGCATATCTAAATTCTCGCTCAATCACGAATCGGACGTTTCCACGTTGCTTCCCAGCTCATTCTTGAGGCGTCAAACCCCTGAAATTCGGTAATTTTGCACCTTTTCACCATCCCGATCTTTTCTCCAAAGGCTGCCGTTTGAACAGATCAATACTGTAAACATGAGTAAAAGAGAGGTATTTCACAGCCAAGACGACCCTCGCCGACTGCCTATCAGCCCGCCCGGGACAAGGAGTATCCCCGGAATCGATGGTCTTTGGGCCGCGAACCTGGACAAAGACAATCTCTTTACCCAGATCGCCGCTACCGCCATAAACCTTTATGACCAGTCGCCGGTCACTGCATCCGCCCAGGGCCTGGAGCGGCTGAAGACCATTGCCCGGCTGCACAGCATGCTGGATGCTGCCGAGGCAGCGGTGTTGGCCGATAGCTACGAGTATTCGGTCGCCGAGACGATCAGCCACGGAACCCAAGAGCCGCTGCTGGATGACCCCGGCACAACGGAAGAAACAGCTGAAACTCATTCTGCCTACTTCTACGGTGTCAATCGCTCCGACGAGTCGCTGATCCGTTCTTCCTTTGTTGCCGAGGCATCGGTGGCAATGCGCTCCTCGGAAAAGAAAGTCCAGGACAAGTTGTTCTTCGCCGAAGGACTGCGCCATCTTTGCGCAGACACTTTGGACGCCCTGAGCGTCGGTGAGATCACGACCAGATCCGCGCAGGAGATCGTCAAGCACTCTCAGGATCTGGCACCCGAGGACGTGGCACTAATGCAACGAACCTTGCTGCCGATAGCGCGGCAGGCCGCTGACTCCGCGATAGCCCTACGTGCCAGGAAAATGCGTGAGCGATTGCATCCAAAGCCCATTGAAGAACGCCACAAGAAAGGTGCGGAGGACCGCAAGATCACCTATTGGCACGAGGCCAATGGAATGAGCGTGATTCAGCTGCATCTGCCGGTGGAAAAGGCATTGGGCATTATCAATACCGTCAATTGGCATGCCGTACGCAATGTTGATCCAGCTGATAATCGGACCGAACAGCAACGACGGCTGGACATTGTTTGCGATGCGTTGCTCGATGGTTGGCCCGCAACCGAAGGGACCCCGCTCAAAGCTCGTGTAGCTGTCACGATTCCTGCGCTGGAAATGCTGGCCAACCCTAAACGCGCACTAGCTGACCTTGAGGGCTACGGGCCGATCCCAGTAGGGACAGCGCTGCTAATCGCAAAAGACGCCCCGTCTTTCATCAAGGTGCTCACCGATCCTTGGTCAGGGGCAGCTATAGACGTGGGCCGCGAAAAGTACCGTCCGTCCAAGGCGCTGCGTGATCTGCTGCGAAATCGGGATATCGTCTGCCGCTTCCCCGGGTGCAATCGGCCCGCCGAAGCATCCGAGATTGACCACATCGATGCATGGGCAAAAGGCGGGCACACCACGCGCAGCAATACGCATTTATTGTGCAAGCGGCATCAGATGTTCAAGCACGTGCTGGGATGGCAAGCCACCTATCTTCCGGACGGTTCAGTGAACTGGCGCTCCCCCAACGGCATGATTTGTGTTGAGCTTCCCGGCAGCGTCACCAGCGTCCAGAACTTCGACTTCGAGAAGGAGCAGACGCCCATGTTGCCTACCGTCCAGCTCAATGACCGCGTTCGACGCGTACTTGGGTGGCTAGAACCGCCTGAAGAAGCGACCGGCTGAGGACGAACAGCATTTTTGGTCAAGATCTCCGAGCCATGATTTGCAAGCTGAGAGCAAGCGCACGCCTGCCGATTTTCATCCAAGCGCCAACCTCGGGTAGTATTTTTGGTGACCCCTCGTGTGGTGTCATCCTGTTGAACTCCCCCAGGACCGGAAGGTAGCAAGGGTAGATGGGCTCTGGCAGGTGCATGAGGGGTCTTTTACTTTCTTACGCAAGCCGAATGGAGTCCACGTGGGCGCTGGCCGTTTCGCCCCTAGCCCTTCGGGGCCACTCCACCTTGGCAATTTGCGCACGGCCATCCTCGCTTGGCTTTTCGCCCGCTCCTCGCAACGCAAATTCCTACTGCGCATTGAAGACTTGGATCGTGTTCGTTCCGGCGCCGAAGCCATCCAAATTGCTGAATTATCGTCCTTGGGCCTTGATTTCGACGGCGAAATTCTCCGACAGTCCGACCGCCTTCCGATTTATCTCCAGGCCGTTGAGCGGCTCAAGGCCCGCGGCTTGGTCTATGAATGCTTCTGCTCGCGCAAGGACATCGCCGAAGCCGCAAGTGCTCCGCATGCTGCGCCCGGCGCCTACCCGGGAACCTGCCGCGATCTGAGCGCCAGCGAACGCTCGGCTAAAGCACAGAACCGTCCAGCCGCCTTGCGACTGCGTTCAGAAGTGAACGAATTTTCTGTTCATGACGAACTATTCGGCGATTACACCGGTGCGGTAGATGACTTCGTCCTGATCCGCAACGATGGAGCTCCCGCCTACAACCTTGCGGTTGTCGTCGACGATGCGTTCTCAGGCATCGACCAGGTCGTGCGCGGAGATGATTTGCTCTCTTCTGCGCCGCGGCAGGCCTACCTGGCAACGCTACTGGGCTACACGGTCCCGGCCTACGCGCACGTACCGCTGGCACTGAACACCAAGGGCCAGCGCTTGGCTAAACGCGACGGTGCAGTAACACTCGAAGAGATCACCGAACAAGGTGTGCATCCAGCCAACGTTGTGGCGATTTTGCTAGAGTCATTGGGCTTGCCCAGCACAAGTTTGCAGGCAGCCCTGGAAGCTTTCGATCCGGAGAATCTGCCACGTGAACCGTGGACCGTCGAACCATTGAATATTGTCCAACAGCTGATGCCTAAAGCATCAGGCAACTGATAGGGAACCGGTGTGAGTACAGCGCTATATCGCAGATATCGTCCCGATACGTTTGGCGACGTTATCGGCCAGGAGCACGTTACCGCGCCCTTGATGACGGCGCTGGAGAAGAACCGCGTCAACCACGCCTATCTATTCTCCGGTCCGCGCGGTTGCGGCAAGACGACTTCTGCCCGCATTTTGGCCCGTTGCTTGAACTGCGAGCAGGGCCCTACGCCCGTTCCTTGCGGCACCTGCCCAAGCTGCGTGGACCTTGCCAATGGTGGCCCGGGTTCGCTGGACGTCATCGAGATTGACGCGGCCAGCCATGGCGGCGTAGATGATGCCCGCGATCTGCGCGAGCGCGCAACCTTCGCGCCAACTCGCGACCGCTACAAGATCTTCATCATCGATGAGGCCCACATGGTCACGGCGGCAGGCTTCAATGCCTTGCTGAAGATCGTTGAAGAGCCACCGGCGCACATCAAATTCATCTTCGCGACTACCGAGCCGGAAAAGGTCATCGGCACCATCCGCTCGCGTACCCACCACTACCCATTCCGCCTGGTTCCGCCAGAGGCATTGCTGGCGTACCTGCAAGTGCTCTGCGAACGCGAAAGCGTCGCCGTAGCCGAAGGCGTACTGCCACTGGTGATCCGTGCTGGCGGCGGTTCGGTCCGCGACACCCTTTCGGTGCTGGATCAGCTGATCGCTGGTGCCCGCGATGGCAACCTGGATTACGAGACGGCCATTGCACTGCTGGGCTACACCCACTCGACACTGCTCGATGAGGTCACCTTGTCGCTGCACGAATCCGATGGCGCTGGTCTGTTCGGTGCGATTGACCGCATCATCCAGACCGGTCTGGATCCCCGGCGCTTCGTTGAAGATGTGCTGGAGCGCTTCCGCGATCTGATCATCGCCAAGGCCATGCCAGAAGGCCTTGAGAAGATCTTGCGCGGCGTACCAGAAGACCAGCTTGAATCCCTTCGCTTGCAAGCTGGCCTGGTCGGTGCAGGCGAACTATCGCGCTGGGCCGATGTCACCAACAAGGCCCTGAGCGAGATGACCGGCGCAACTTCGCCTCGTTTGCACCTGGAATTGCTGGCCGCGCGCTTGATGCTGCCCGGTTCGCAGAATTCCGACAGCGCTTTTGCCGCTCGGCTGGATCGGTTGGAGCGCCATGCGATGACCGGTGGAGTGCTGCCTGCGCTTGATGAGGACGACGCTGCAAGTGCTGGCGCCTCAATGAACGCCACTCCTAACCCGGGCGCCGCGCGTCAGGGTGCTGCCGCAGTACGCGAAGCCTTGGCCGCCGCCAAATCCCGTCGTGAGGGTGCACCCGAACCGGCTGAAGCACAGGGCGAACCAGTGGCTGGCGGACAGGGCCCACAGGTTCAGCCAAATCATGCCCAGCCGCAACAGCAGGCTCCCGAGGCTCCAGCGCAAATGCAGCAGCCCGCGCAGCACGCAGAACCAGTTCAAGCTCAGCGCACCGAGCAGCCTCAAGAGACTCCGCAGCCAGTTCCTGCCCCGCAGGAAACGCATCCCCAGCAGTCCGCGCCATCACAGCCACAGCCACAGCCACAGCCACAGCCACAGCCACAGCCACAGCCACAGCCACAGCCACAGCCACAGCCACATGATGATGATCCAAATGCTCCGCTGGATCCAGGCGCGGCAGCGTCGCTGAACACTGGTGAAGCCGCTGACTGGGGTGCAACTTGGGGTCCAAAGGGCGAAAATTACTCGGTGACCACCGAGGTGCAGCCTGGTCCGAGTATTCCGGCAGCTCGTCCGGAAGGCGTGGCACCATTCAGCTTGGTTCCCGATCCTTCCAGCGGTGAAGACCTGTCATTCGGCACCGGGGTCTCCATTGATGACGTCAAGCAAAATCCTGCCATGGCCGAATTTGCACGTCGTGCGGCTGCCAACCGAACACCACAAGCACCGCAGTCGGCACAGCCGCAACAGGCACCAGAAGCTAGCCAGGCTGGCGTGGATGCTAAGCGCCACGCTGCCCACCAGGCGCAAGAACAAGCCCAACGCGAACAAGCTGAACGCGAAGCACAACAGCGCGCCGCACAAGAACAAGCCCAACGCGAACAAGCTGAACGCGAAGCACAACAGCGCGCCGCACAAGAACAAGCCCAACACGAACAAGCTGAACGCGAAGCACAACAGCGCGCCGCGCAAGAACAGGCCCAACGCGCTCAAGCACCGCAACAGCAACAGCAACAGCAACAGCAACAGCAGGGTGCTCAGCAACCTCAACATGGTGCCCCTAGCGGGATGCCGCAGAGCCAGCCAGCACCACAGGACACCGGCTCACCGGTGGCGATGTTCCAGCAAGCGTGGCCAACGATCTTGCAGCAGTTGCAGGGCAGCTCGCGCGTCCTGCATTCCATGGTTGCCACCTATGGCTCTGTGGCAGGCTTCGATGGCCGCACCCTCACCTTGGCGTTCAGCAATACTGGCCCAATCGTGAATCTGCGCAACCGGCCGGATCTGATGAATACGCTGACCGGGGTTCTGTCCCAGGTCACCGGTGCACCGATCGAAGTGGTCCTCACCGAAGGCGGCTCCAACCCCAACGGTGGTGGTTCCCCAAAAGGTGAGCGCCGGCCAATCCCGGCGCCAACCCCAGCACCAACTAAGTTCACCAAGGCTGTAAGTTCTGCTGGGGCGGCTGCGCGCGCTGCGGCACGGGCCCAAGCTGCCGCTCCGGCACCGCAGCAGCGCCCGGTATCCGCTGTGCCAAGCTCGGCACCAGTCGCGCCTGCACCACGAGCCCATGACGGGTACGACAGCTCCTACGATGACGTCCCGCCTCCAGCGGATGAACCCTACTTCGACGAGCCACCGTTCCCGGATGACCCGTACTACGTGCCAGCTGGTTCTGTTCCGGAAGCGCAGCAGGTGCAGCCGCAGCAACAGGCTCCGGTCCCGGCCCCGGCTCCGCAGCCGACCCCGGCAGCGCCAGCACCGGCGCCGGCGGCTAGTGCACCACGGAGTTTCGGTGGACCTCCGGTGGCTCCCAAGCCCCGGATGACTGCCGGAATGACAGCGCGCCAGGCTGAGGGCGGCGTTCCGAACATTGCACGTCCGGTTTCCTCGACCCCGTTGCACCCGGAAAGCACCACCGATTCCTTCGGGAATCTAGCGGTTGGCGATTCCGAGCAGCAGGCTCCACAAGCTATGGCGCCATCAGCTCCATCGGTTCCGGAAGCCCCGGCGCCGCGGACTGCCCAAACGCAGCCGCAGGTCCGCCCCCAGCACCAGGAACAGCCTCGCCAGGAACCGGCCGCACCGGTGCAACCCCCGGCAGCCCTGCAGCCGGCCCCTGAATCCGCTCCGGGATGGGGCGCTCCACAGGCTGAACCGGCACCGGATCCTGCGGATTCGGCACGGGCGGCCTCAGGCCGCATGAGCCGATACCAGCAGCTGATGGACCAGGCGAAGAACGCACCCAGTGCGCCGGCGCCTGCCCAGGTGGCGCGCGGCTGGGGCGGTCCTGCTTCGGCTCCCGCGCCTGCTCCGGTGCAAGAGCCCGAGGAATTTGTCCCGAGCGACGATGATATCGAGGTCGAGGATTCGGCACTGATCGGTGTTCCAGCCGTGGAACGCCTGCTCGGCGGCATGGTCATCGAGCAGCGCGACGTCAACGGGAATGTAGTGGAAATCAAACGAAGCTTGTAGCCGGCACCACGGCGAACTGTCGGAGTGAGACACTAGGGTGTACCACGGAACAATTTCACAGTATTGAAGCAAGCTAGAAAGTAGGCGCACGTGTACGAAGGTGCTGTACAGGAACTGATCGACGAGCTCGGTCGCTTGCCTGGCATCGGCCCGAAGTCGGCTCAGCGCATTGCTTTCCACATTCTTGACGCCGATGCCGAGGACATGACCCGGCTCGCCGCCTCGATCCAGCTGGTCAAGGAAAAGGTGAAGTTCTGCGAGATCTGCTTCAACATCTCGGAGCAGGAAACCTGCGCCATTTGCCGCGATGAACGCCGTGATGGCACCAAGATCTGCATCGTGGAGGAGTCCAAGGACGTCCTGGCCATTGAGCGCACCCGGGCGTTCTCCGGCAAGTACCACGTGCTCGGCGGTTCCATTAATCCGCTGGCAGGCATTGGCCCGGAACAGCTGCACATCCGCGAGCTGGTAACCCGCTTGGCCGATGACTCGATCACCGAACTGATTCTGGCCACCGACCCGAATCTCGAGGGCGAAGCCACCGCCGTGTACCTGGTGCGCGCGCTAGCCCCTTTGGGCATCCACATCACCCGGTTGGCCTCCGGCCTGCCGGTGGGCGGCGATCTGGAATACGCCGATGAAGTGACCCTGGCCCGCGCCTTCGAGGGACGTCGCGCTGCCGGCCGCACCGCGCCGGGTCCGGCCCGCGCCAAGGCCCAGAAGCAGGGATCCGAGGAGCAGGCGCCGCAAGATCAGTCCGGAGAAGCTGCAGAGAAGCCGAAAGCCCAGCTATCCGAACCTCGCCTGCTGCACGTTGGCGGTGCGCCGGTTTCTTCCAGCAACGCTGGCGAAGGGCCTTCGCATCCGGTAGTCCCCGAGATGGATAGCCGTCGCAGCCAGTAGTTCTGGTTGCCTTGGAACGCTCTGCACTCTTCCGGTTCGCCGGCTTGAGCGCAGGGCGTTTTTCTATGCCAGCACGGTGATGTGGGGTGAAACACGCTTAGTTGATAATAGTCAACTATCGCCGTATAGTTGATATCAATCAACCATTCAGGCCCTCTATGCCTGACCCTAAATTTTTGGAGCTTCCATGACCGCAACCGCACCGGTCGCCAAGCCCAAGATGACTCACCGCGAAATCCTCACTGCCCTCACGGGCATTTTGATGGGCATGTTCGTCTCCATCTTGGCCAGCACCGTCGTTTCCAGCTCGCTGCCAGTGATCGTCTCCGATCTCAACGGCAGCCAGACCGCCTACACCTGGGTGGTCACCGCCACCTTGTTGGCGACCACCATCTCCACTCCGATCTGGGGCAAGCTCGCCGACCTGGGCAACCGCAAACTGCTGCTGCAGATCTCGCTCGGCATCTTCGTGCTGGCCTCGGCCGCCGCAGGTTTCTCGCAGGACACCAGCTTCCTGATCACCATGCGCGTCGTCCAGGGCCTGGCCGGTGGCGGCGTAGGCGCCTTGGCGCAGATCGTCATGGCCGATTTCCTCTCCCCCCGCGAACGCGGCAAGTACATGGGCCTGTTCGGCGCGGTCATGGCCGTTGGCACCGTGGGCGGCCCGCTGATCGGCGGCTTCGTTACTGACACCATCAACTGGCGCTGGAACTTCTTCATCGCCCTGCCTTTCGCCATCGCTGCGGTCATCCTGATCCAGCGCACCTTGCACCTTCCGGCCATGGCCAAGCGCAAGGTCAAGATCGACTACTGGGGCATCGTCCTGCTTTCCTCCGGCGTCTCGCTGCTGCTGATCTGGATGTCGCTGGGCGGCTCGCAGTTCGAGTGGGCCTCGACGACCAGCTACCTGATGATTGCCGGTGCGGTAATCCTGCTGGCGCTGTTCATTCTGGTCGAAGCCAAGTCCTCCGAGCCGCTGCTGAGCCTGGGCCTGTTCAAGAACCGCACCTTCACCTTCGCGGTCATCGCATCGCTGGCCGTTGGCGTTTCGATGTTCGGCACCTCGGTGTTCCTCAGCCAGTACATGATCATGGCCCGTGGCGCATCAGCCACCATGGCCGGCCTGATGACCTTCCCGCTGATGGGCGGCCTGCTGGTCATCTCCACCATCGGCGGTGCGATGATCTCGCGCACCGGCAAGTGGAAGGCACTGGTTGTCACCGGTTCGGTGCTGATCGTCGTTGGGCTGTTCCTGCTGGGAACCATCCACTACGACACCAACTACGCGTTGGTCGCCGCCTACATGTTCATCCTCGGCGCCGGCATGGGCCTTGTCATGCAGAACATGGTGCTGGTCGTGCAGAACTCGGTCCACGTCAAGGAACTGGGTGTAGCCTCCTCGGCCGTGAACTTCTTCCGCACCTTGGGCGGCACTGCGGGTACCGCAGGCCTGGGCGCCATACTGGCGACCACTGTGCCGAACATGATCGCCGACCGGCAATCCGATTTGGCCGCAGCCCTGGCTTCCCTGGGCGACCAAGCCAAGGAGCTGACCGCAGCATTGGGATCGGGCACCCTGCCTTCAGTTGGAGCGATGCCTGAACCGGTCCGCGTGATCTTCGAGTCCATCTACGGCGACGCAGTGCCTTCGCTGTTCACCATTGCCGCTCCGCTGTCGCTGCTCATCGTCGTGGCTGTCTGCCTGATCCCCAACCAGTCGCTGAAGACCCAGACTGCAAGTGAACGCATGCAGGAGCTGGCTGCTGAGGACCAGGACGCAGCCAAGGCAGAAACGCCAGCTGGCAACTAGGAGATCCGGTGCAGGTTTCAAGCAAAGCCGAAGACGTTCCCGCCGCTCAACGTCCCGATCTCTATGCCTCAGCCGAACAGGAGTTATTTTCACTGATCGCGCTGACGGCGCGTGCCAAGCGGGAACTGGCCACTCGGCTCGACAGCCGGCTCACCCCGGGATACCTGCCCGTGCTCGGGATGATTCTGCGCAGCCAACGCATCACCCAGTCTGAAATCTGCGAACACTTGCTGGTCGATAAAGCTGCGCTATCGCGCATGATCACCAAGCTGGAACAGCTGGCGCTGGTCAAGCGTGAAGTCGACCCGGAAGACCGGAGGGTGTTCCACATCCTGCCTACCGAGCTTGCGGTTGAAAGGTGGCATGAATGCTTCCAAGGGTGGCGTACAGAGCTCCGCTCGCGCATGACCAATTGGGACAATGAGGATCTGTCGGCACTCATCGACCTCCTGAGCCGATTGAATTTGGAAATCAAGTCCCTCTAGAGCGGTTCAATCCCAGGCCGGTCCTCTCGGAATTACCGAGAAGACCGGCCAGGGGCTTTTAAAGCCCACTACATGCACCGGCAGTTCACGGCTTCGCACAGCGCCCTCGCTCACGGCCCATTCCCCGGCGCCAGACAGCGGCGCCGCGGCCACCTTGTTGTTGGAGCTTGCCAGGTTTCGGTACATGGGCACTTCACTGGGCAGATCAGGGAAAATCGAAATCCGCACTGGTTCAAGAGTGGAAGGAATGGGCAGGCATCATGGATGCCGCGGGCCTGCGCGACATGACGCAGAACGAATGGATTCAGAGGCTGCTTCCGCTGATGCAGGACCCGCAGAAAAGCGGCAGGCTCCTGCGGGCCCGGCGCATCGCTTCGGAGTACCGACAGCTCCAAGTCCGCCCTAGACTGTCCTCATGGCAACAAAAAGCAGCAACCTCCCGGCCATCGCCAAGGCCACCGGCATTGAATGGGATCAGTGGTGCGCCAAACTGCGCGCTGGCGGAGCCGATCAACTTACGCACAAGCAGATAGCCGAACTGGCTTTCACCCACATGCCCCCAACCGTCGATACTCCGGGCTGGTGGGCTCAATCCGTGGCTGTAGCCTATGAGCAGCACATTGGCCGACGCCTGCCCGGCCAATCCCAAGACGGCACCTTCCAAAGTTCGGTGAGCAGCACGATCGATGCTGATTTGGATACCGCGCTGGAACGCTGGATCGCCTGCGTCCAGGGGCGCCAGGAGTTCAACGGCCACCAGCTTTCCGAACCTGCACGCACCAGCGGCTCAGAGCGATGGCGCTATTGGCGAGCTGATTTCAGCGACGGAACCAAGACACAGGTAGACATTGGCCTCAAAGGTGGAAAATCCTCGGTTGCCATAAACATTACTAAGGCTGGAACACCTGAACAGGTGTCTGGATGGAAGGGCTTTTGGCGACAAATTTTGGCTGAATTCAAGGGGTAGTCAGTGTTTTTCAACAACCTGCATTGAGGTTCCTAGGCAATATGACCAATGGTTACCTTCACAACTAGGACATGTCGCCCCGTAGCTGTCACAATATTTATCTGGTAGATGTCTCGCGCCACAGTTCCATCAAAAACCACCGGCGGCGAGGCACAGCTTTCAACAGGTGGAGTGAGTGCCCATGGGCCTAATTGTTCAAAAGTTTGGCGGTTCTTCCGTTTCAGATGCCGAAGGCATCAAGCGTGTAGCGCGCCGAATTATTGATACTAAATCCAAGGGCCATGACGTCGTTGTCGTTGTTTCCGCAATGGGCGACACCACCGATGACTTGCTGGACCTGGCAGGCCAGCTTACCGATGATGCACCAGCCCGCGAGATGGACATGCTGCTCTCCGCTGGCGAACGCATCTCGATGTCGCTGCTGGCGATGGCGATCAACCAGCTCGGCGAGCAGGCTGCTTCATTCACCGGCTCGCAGGCAGGCTTGATCACCGACTCCACCCACGGCAAAGCCCGCATCATGGAGGTCTCCCCGCAGCGCGTACGCCGTGCCATCGACCGCGGATTCATCGCCATCGTCGCCGGTTTCCAGGGCATGAGCAAGGAATCCAAGAACATCACCACCATGGGCCGTGGCGGCTCGGACACCACCGCCGTCGCGCTGGCCGCAGCGCTGGGCGCCGATGTCTGCGAAATCTACACCGACGTGGACGGCATCTACACCGCCGACCCGCGCGTGGTCGCCTCGGCCAAGAAGATCGAGAAGATCACCAGTGAAGAAATGCTGGAAATGGCCGCCAGCGGCTCGAAGATCTTGCACCTGCGTTGCGTGGAATACGCCCGCCGGTTCGGCGTGCCGCTGCACGTGCGCTCTTCATTCAGCACCAACGAGGGCACCTGGGTGCTCCCGGATCCCGAAGACAAAATCAAAATTCAAGAGGGAGAACCCTTGGAACAGCCAATCATCTCAGGTGTCGCCCACGACCACTCCGAAGCCAAGGTCACCATCATTGGCGTTCCGGACATCCCCGGCAAAGCAGCACAGATTTTCGGGGTTATCGCCGCTGCGCAGGCCAATATCGACATGATTGTGCAGAACATCTCGACCCGCGGTTCGGGTGCCACCGATATCTCCTTCACCCTGCCGATGACCGAGACCAAGCATGTGCTTGAAGCACTGAACACCGCGAAGCCGGAGATCGGTTTCGAGGAAATCGAGCACAATGACGAGGTTGGCAAGCTCTCGCTGATCGGTGCCGGAATGCGCTCGAATCCAGGAGTCTCCTTCACCTTCTTCGAGGCATTGCACCGCGCGGGCGTGAACGTGGACATGATCTCCACTTCAGAGATCCGCATCTCCGTGGTCACCGACGCCGACAAGCTCAACGATGCAGTACGCGCTATCCACACCGCGTTCGATCTGGATACCGACGTGGAAGCCACCGTCTACGGCGGCACCGGCCGCTAAGCGCCGACAAGCTGAAAAGGA
Organism: Glutamicibacter sp. AGC84; assembly: GCF_053543575.1. Classification (NCBI taxonomy): domain Bacteria; kingdom Bacillati; phylum Actinomycetota; class Actinomycetes; order Micrococcales; family Micrococcaceae; genus Glutamicibacter; species Glutamicibacter sp. AGC84. The sequence goes on along the minus strand of NZ_JBLVOC010000004.1, from coordinate 71,699 downwards.
GAACGCCAGCGAAACAATTACTGTTTCGCAGGCGTTCTCCCAATTAACTGCTATTTATTCGGTTCCAGCGTCTTGGTGTAGACGATTTCGCCCAAGCCATTGCGCAGCGTGACGGTGAACAGGTCCTGCTCATCGAGGTCGACGTGGCCGAAGAACTGGCCCTTGCCATCGCGCGGCGACTGGTTGGTGCTGCCAGCCAGCGAGAAGTCCACGCGTGGTCCGAAAGTGCCATCCATTTGGTTCGGCCCGAAGGAACCGGCATTGACTGGACCGGCCACGAATTCCCAGAACTCATTGAACTCGCTGAAGGCTGCACGCTCTGGAGAGTAGTGGTGCGCCGCGCAATAGTGCACATCCGCGGTCAGGAAGACGACATTCTTGATGCCGCGGTCCTTAATGGCCTTGAGCAGGCGGGCAAGTTCCAGCTCGCGGCCTAGTGGTGCGCCGTGGTCTGCGTTGGAAATTGATTCCTGCGCCTTGCCGTCCGGAACAATGATGCCCAGCGGCAGGTCGTTGAGAATGACTTTCCAGGTTGCCTTGGACTTGGCCAAGGAATCGACTAGCCAATTCAGCTGCTCTTCGCCGAGAATTGCGGTGGACTTCTCTTCCATTCCGGCGGTGTTCTCGGACTTGTAGCTGCGCATGTCCAGTGCGAACAGGTCCATTGCTGGACCACGCGAGATTTTGCGGTAGATGCGTGCTGCCTCGAATCCGGTGCCTGCGCGCATGGCGCGCGGGTCGGCGATCGGCTGGTATTCCTGCCAGGCCTGGCGGCCGCGGGCGGCAAGGGTGTTGATATCGCGCACCGTGTAGCGCTCATCTTCGATGATCTCACCCGGCCACCAGTTGTTATGGGTCTCGTGGTCATCCCACTGGGCAATCACCGGAACCTCGGAATACATGGCACGCACATTGTGGTCCATCAGGTTGTAGCGGTGCCGCCCACGGTACTCGGCCAGGGTTTCGGCCACCTTGGAGACTTCCTCGGTGACCAAGTTGCGCCAGATCTGGCCGTCCGGTTCCACAACTTCTGCGGCAATCGGGCCGTCGGCGTAGATGGTGTCGCCGCTGTGCACGAAGAAGTCCGGCTTGGTTGCATGCATGGCCGCGTAGGCGCGCATGCCACCGATTTCTTCGTTGATGCCCCAGCCCTGGCCAGCGGTGTCGCCGGACCACACAAAGCTCTGGGCACGGGAGGCGTCGTGGTTGCGGCGACCGGTCAACGCCGGTGCGGTGCTGAACCAGCCGTTCTGAGTCTCGCCAAGGGTGCCGTTATCGTCCTCGAAACCGATGCTGACTGCGAAACGGGTACCGGCAGGCAGATGCTCGGCATTGATCTTTGCAGTGAAGTCAGTGGCCTCGCGGGCGTAGGCACCGCGCAAAGTCTTGGCGAAGGATCCACGGCCGCGGATGATTTCCCCCGCTTCGTCCACCGCACGCAGCTGCGCGCGCAAGCGGCCTTCCCCGGAGCTGCGAGCCCAGAGTACGGCGTTGCTGGCAGAGACATCCCCCATGGAAAATCCGCTGGTCAATCCCAGGCGGGAACGCACGAGTCGGGGACTGCTGGAAGCCAGCGCTGTTCCAGTGGGCCCAACCAAGGTCAATGCACCTGCGCCAATGGCGCCGGTGAGCAATTTGCGTCGCGAAATATTATTCATGTGATTCAGTGTTCACGACTTGATCAGCCATTTCCTTGAGCCCAGATGAACACCAAGAGAAATCGTTCGTGTCCAGTCCACACCACGAATCCAGAGATCCTGAACTCCAAAGCACGCCCATTACTGGCAGACTGGAAAAATGAGTTCACCTCAAGTCATTTCTGGTCCGCCGGCCGCTGGCCACGCAATTCCTCCGGCTGTGCGCATTGCAGCCGGCCAGGCGGAAATCGAGGGTATCTGGCAGAACGCATTTGGCGGGATAACATACCGGCTTGGGCAGGGCGAGCCGATGCGCTTCGCCAAGTGGTCGCCGGGATGCCCTCCCGAAGAGGACGGCGATCTCTTGGCTGAAGCCCTGCGCATGCGGTGGGCGGGAGAATTCATCAGAGTCCCCGAAGTGCTCAGCTGCGGACAGCATGCTGACGGCCAGCTGCTCGTCACGGCAGCATTGCCCGGGCACAGTGCAGTCAGCGAGCTTGGCAAAAGCGATCCGGCGCGATCCGCGTTTGCAGTGGGCGCCGGTCTGCGCCACCTGCACGATCGGCTGCCGGTCGACCAGTGCCCCTTCAGCTGGGATCTGGAATCCCGCATCCAGCACCTGCCTGACCAGGAGCAAGCTGCTTTGCTGGCTGAAATCCCGGAGCTTGATCTTGTGGTCTGCCATGGCGATGCTTGCCTGCCCAACACGATCATCACCGATAGCCATGATTTCAGCGCGCATGTGGATATGGGGAAATTGGGTGTCGGAGACCGCTGGGCGGATCTCGCCGTTGCCGCATGGAGCACCGAGTGGAATTACGGGCTTGCTTTCGAACAGCATGTCTACGCCGGGTACGGAATCGAACCCGATGAGCGGAAGGTGTCGTTCTACCGAAAGGTCTGGGACGCAACCTAGGAGGCCGAGCCGCTAGCGTGCCACGTAACGGTGCTCGGGACGGCCACGGGTTCCGTATCCAAGCTGCAGCTCCAGGGATTCATTGGCCACCAGCGCCGCCAAATACCGTTGCGCTGTCGCACGGGCAACCCCAATTGCCTCCGCGACCTCGGCGACGCTCATGGGTTCGGTAGCGTCCTTGACGCAGGAAAGAACTGCCTGTTCGGTGGGGGCGGCACCCACCGATGCGTTGGTTTCTTCGCCCCCTTGGAGCGCCCGGTACAACCGGTCCACGCCCTGCTGGTTGAACTCCGCGGTCCCGGTCAATTGGCGACGATAGCGAGCCCAGCCTTTGAGCTTGGCGGCCAGGGTCTTGGCCTCAAAGGGCTTGATGATGAACGCCAGTGCGCCCGAGCGCAGCGCTTTGTCAATGTTCTTGGGTTCAATCGCCGCGGAAATCATGATCGCATCAACATCGAGTTCTCTCAGCAGCTCGATTCCACTGACATGCGGCAGGTAGAGATCCAGCAATACCAAATCAGGTTTCAGGCTCTGCACCATTTGGGGCACAACACGCGGATCCTGCACAGGCTCCAGGGCCTGGAACCCGGGGATGGCGTTGACCATCTCAGCGTGCAGCTCTCCTACCCGGAAATCGTCATCGACAATTAGCACCCGGTAGTTGCCGCTGGAATTCTCGCTCAATGTTGCGCTCCTTCAATCTCGTCGTTTTCCGTATTGGCTGGCTCGACCAGTACCGCCGGCAATCTTGCTGCGATAACTGCCCCGGAACCATCCGTCCCGCGGTCCGCTATCCAGACGTCCCCGCTGCGGGCTTGGGCGAGCCGTCTGATCAGCGGCAATCCGACGCCATGCCCATGATCGCCACCCAGATGGGATCCGGTGCTGACGTCCCGGGCGAAGATATCCTCGTCGGTGGTAATGCCGGGTCCAGAATCGGCCACGGCGATGTGCAAGGTGTTCCCTTCGGAGAGCAAGTCGATTTCTACCCAGGGTTCTGCATCTGTGCAAAGAGCTGCCGTGAAGGCGTTATCCAGCAGATTCCCCAGGACTGCGGTGGCGTCTTGGGCATCGTGGGCCGAGGCGATGTGTCCGAAAAGCATGGATTGGGCAGACACTCTCAGTTCTATGCCTTGTTCGTGGGCGCGCACCGCCTTCGCCGAAATAAAAGCCGAGAGGTAAGCGTCCTGGATGGCCTCCAGCCCGGGAACCTGAGCGATCTTCGGCCCGGATTCCATCACCTCACGCAGGTAGTCTTCTGCCTGTTCGATCTTGCCCAAGTTGATCAGCCCGAGGACTGCGTGCATCCGGTTGGCGAATTCATGGCGCTGGGCGCGCAGCGCATCGGCCATGTCCTGGACTGCATCGAGTTTGGTGCCCAGCGCTTCGAGGGTGGTGACATCATGGAGCAGCACGACCAGTCCGAGGTCCACTCCGTCACGGTCGACCTTGGTCACGCGGGCTATGAGCGAGTTGCCATTGGCCGCAAAGCGCACCGGTGCCGGGTCGCATTCCTTGATCGCCCTGACCAGCCGGTGATCCAATCCAGCGGATTCAAAGTGGCGGCCGACCACGTCCTCCAATTCGGTGCGGTGCGGCAGTCCCAGCAATTGCCTGGCGGCCCTGTTGCGCACGGTAATTCGGCTGTCGGCGCCAATGCCCATGACACCTTCGGTAACACCGTAGAGCACGGCCTGCTGGTCCCTGACAAGCTGGGCAATTTCGGCCGGTTCCAGCCCAAGGGTCTGGCGCTTCAAACGGCGTACGGTGACTCGTCCGGCAAGCACTGCCAAGGCTGCGCAAATCGCCGCAAGCAATACAATCCAGGCGAAGGACTCAAGCAGCGCCCCGGTCAAGGAGTCAGTGGTCACGCCCACGGAAATCTCTCCGATGACCGCACCCGCGGTACTGTAGACCGGGACCTTGGCGCGCACCGATTCACCAAGGGTTCCGTGTTCCCGGGAGACCGCTTCAATGCCTTCCAGCGCCACCGGGTCAGTAGAAACCATTTGGCCCAGTTCCTCGGGGTTCGGATGGCTCAAGCGCAGTCCGCGGTCCTCGGTAATCACCACGAAATACGCTTGCTCTTGCCCAATGACAGCGCCTGCCAGTTGCTGCAGTTTTCCATCGGCGAGCGCCTTGGCATCCAGCTCGTCCAGCTTTGCATAGTGCGAGACCTGCTCAACTACTTCCGGCAAGACGGCCACCGAACGAGCTATGGTCAGCGAGGTATCTTCGGCTTTTGAATAGACGCGGTCATAGCTGGCGAAAAGCGTTCCGGCGGTAACGAGAACAATCAGAACACCTACGACCAGAAATTGAAGCCGCATGATGCGTGATGCGAAATGCCGGGTGCCGGCGCCAGAACGGAACATGCCACCCAGCATAAACCCATCTTTCCACTCTCGTGATTTTAATGAGCAAAAAGTTGGCAAAGAACTTAAGCCTTCAACAATAAGCACAAGACGCGCAAAGTGAGCACCGACACGTACCTTGAATGGGTGCCCCTCCTAGCTTGTGGGGACTAAGGATTCACTCACACTGAAATGGAGGTCGGGTCAATGCTCGTTGTACTCGGATTCCTCATGGTCGCCACCTTCATGGTGCTGATCATGACAAAACGCATGACGCCGCTGCTGGCATTGATTCTGGTTCCAACCATCTTCGGCTTGTTCACCGGTGCCGGATTCGGCCTTGGCGACATGGTCATGGACGCGGTCAAGGACATGTCCAGTACCGCAGCCCTGCTGATGTTCGCCATCATGTACTTCGGCATCATGATCGACGTCGGCTTGTTCGACCGATTGGTCTCCGGCATCCAGAAGCTAGTGGGCAACGACCCCGCCAAGGTCGTCATGGGCACTTCGCTGCTCACCGGCGTAATTTCCCTCGATGGCGATGGCTCGACCACCTTCATTGTGGTTACCGCGGCACTGCTGCCGATCTACCAGCGCCTGGGCATGAGCCCAGTGGTCCTGACCTGCGTTGCAGGCCTGACCAATGGCACGCTGAACATCGTTCCCTGGGGCGGCCCAACGGCCCGCGCGGCAGCGGCACTAGGTGTTGACGCCTCGGAAATCTTCGTGCCGATGCTCCCTGCGCTGGGAATTTCCCTCATTGTCATTGCCCTGTTCGCATGGCAGATGGGCGTATCCGAACGCCGCCGCTTGCAGCGCGAGCGTCCGGAAATCTGGGGCACCGAACTCGGTGGCGGCAACGTTTCCACCCCTACCGGAGGAAAGAGCCCTGCTGGCACTTCCCCTGCCGGAGGCAACCTGGCCGTACTGGAATCCGTGGCTCGCAAGGGCGATGGCACCGAAGCTTCCACCTTGGACGGCACCGTCCTGGATCCGGATCGCGAGACCCTGCGCCCCAAGACCTTCTACTTCAACCTGGCGCTGACCGTCGCCATCATGGTGCTGCTGGTAGTCGATGTCACTCCGTTGCCCTACCTGTTCATGGTGGGTACCGCGATCGCCTTGATCGTCAACTTCCCCAAGGTCTCCGACCAGGTGAAGATGATCGCCGCGCACTCCAGCGAAATCATTGCCGTGGTCTCCATGGTGCTCGCCGCGGCAGTGCTCACCGGCGTGCTCTCCGGCACCGGCATGGTTGATGCCATGAGCCAGTGGCTGGTGGATGTCATTCCTACCTCCATGGGTCCATACATGGCAGTACTGACCGGGCTGATTTCGATTCCAGCTACCTTCCTGATGAGCAATGACGCCTTCTACTTCGGCGTCTTGCCAGTTCTCGCCGAAGCCGGCGCGCATTTCGGTGTACCAGCGGTGGATATGGCTCGCGCCTCCATCACCGGACAGCCAGTGCACATGCAGTCTCCGCTCGTTCCAGCCATCTTGCTGCTGGTGTCGCTCTCTCGTGTGGACTTGGGCGATCACCACAAGAAGGTGCTGTGGCGTGCGTTGGTGGTCTCCTTGGTCATGCTCGCTTCGGGCATGCTCCTTGGTGTCATCCACATGGGCTAACGCCCCAGGACCAAAGGTCCGTCGTCAGCCAGGCTCCGTGCCACCCGGACATTTCCAAGCCGGTGGCACGGAGTCCGGTGTTTAACCCGGGCTGACCCTGTTGGCAGCCGGCCGGAGGCTGCCGCATGCAGCTATTCGAGCACCCAGTTGCTTCTTCCCGGCAGCCATTGACCATCTGCACAGGGCGCCGGTTCAGCAAGCACAGTTTCCCGTGAAAAACTGGAGGCAGGGCAAGACGTGCACAGCGCGTGCTTCCCCTGGACCGGATGGACCCGCCACTGGGCCACACCGCGAATTCGACCGTCTTCTCCCGACGCAAAGGAAGGCTCCAGCGCATGGAAAGAGAACCTCTGGACAACAGCATCTCCCTGGCCCAGCTCGAAGCGGTTGTCATGATTGTGGACTATGGTTCCTTCACCGCCGCCGCGGATATCCTTGGCATCTCCCAGCCCTCCTTGTCCCGGCGCATTAGCGCGTTGGAGCGCACTCTTGGCATGCCCGTGTTCCGGGCCGCTGGAAGGGACATGGTGCTGACCGAGGTTGGCCGGAGCATCATTCCTGCCGGCCGCCGGGCACTGCGTGAAGTCGCCGCGATCGGAACCATCGCCTCCTCCACGCGTGCATTGGCCACCGGATCCCTGCGCATCGCGGGGTTGCCCTCCCTGGTTGGAGGAATCATGCCCGAGTACATCGGCCCCTTCCATCGCCAGCACCCCGGTGTCCGGATAGAGATCCTGAGCGTGGAGGACGATGAGCAGCTTGCCGATGCGCTTCGCCTGAATCGTGCCGATGTGGCTTTTGGCGTGAACGAGCGCATCCCCGCGGACCTCATCGGCAAATCCCTGCGCGATCAGCAATTCTCGGCGGTCGTATCCGAGGATACCGAGGTGGACCCGGACACTGGGCTAAGCACAGAATTGCTCAATTCCCTGACTCTGGCCACCCTCCCCCAGGGCACCTCGATTCGCAAGATCACCGACGAAGTTTACCGGAGCTTGAAGGCCACCGCTCCGCGGCTCATCACCACAACGCAACGCGACGCATTGGTCCATCTGGGCATCGCCGCCGGCGGCATCACCTTGGTTCCACGGATCATGGCCAGCACCGCCGTGATCTTCGGCGGCAAGCAGGTCCCGCTGAGCTTGCCAGCCAGCAGGCCCCTGGGCGTCATCTACCGCCGCGAAGAATACCGCAATCCGGCGCTGGGCGAATTCCTCGAATACCTCTGAGACAGAGATCTCCAGGCGGTTTCCGCTCTCCTGAGCCTGCGCGCGAAATCGGCCTTTCATGCGCTGCATGCATGGCTCTAATCAATCATGCTATTGGTTCCAGCGGCGTTCCACGTGGTCAGCTTGATGGGTAATCCGGCCATGGTCCTACCAAGGAGAGCAAGATCGTGAATTCCCAACGAACACCTTCCTCTGCCAGGCGTAGTTCCAAACGGCCGCGGCGCCGGGTAGCTGCCATCATTGCAGCGGCGCTGGTGCTAGCAGTAGTTGTGCCGACCAGCATTGCCTTCCTGCGCCTGCAGGGAAATATTTCCGTCTCGGCGCTCAGGGCGTCTGAAGCGGATGTCCCGGACTCCAGCGAAGGCCTGAATCTGCTGGTGCTCGGTTCCGATAGCCGGGATTTCAGCTCCACCGGCTTCGGCACGGATAACGGCTCCCGACGCAGCGATTCCATGCTGCTTGTCCACTTGTCACCAGGCAACGAGCGCATCGAGGCGGTCCAGATCCCACGCGATACCGTATTGCAGCGCCCGGCCTGCGCGGATACCGGGTCCGGCGCCTATGCCGGAGGATACGGCATGATCAATTCTGCGCTGAATTACGGTCCCGCATGCTCTGTCGCCGCGGTGGAAACGCTCACCGGAGTTCACCTGAACCACTTCATTGAGGTGGATTTCGAGGGATTCATTTCAATCATCGACGCACTCGACGGAGTCAGCGTGTGCCTGGCCCAGCCAATGACCGATCCGAAAGCGAACCTGGATCTTCCAGCCGGGCTGCAGGAGCTGGACGGAACCGATGCGCTTGCCCTGGCCAGGACCCGCCATGCCGTTGGCGATGGAAGCGACCTCGCTCGGCTCGGAAACCAGCAGAAGGTCATGTCCGCAATAGTCCAGCGTGCCACCAGCAAGGAAGTTCTCGCACGCCCGGACCGGCTCTACTCTTTCCTTGACGCGATTACCTCCTCGATGACCGTCGACCCGGAACTGAGTTCGCTACCGGAACTTGCAGGATTGGCTGCGCGGGTCAAGGACGTTCCCACGGACAAGATCACCTTCATGACCATGCCGACCCAGCCTGCACCATCAAACGCCAACCGGGTTGTCCCGGCTCCGGACGCGACCCTCATCTTTGAACGCATCAAGCAAGACATCCCGGTGAATCCGGATTCCGAGTCCGAATCCGGCTCCGAATCCGATGCAGGAGAAACTGCCACGGCGAAAGCCTCCGCCCGGCAGCTTCCTGTCAGCATAGCCAACGCAGCGCGAGTGAGCGGACTGGCCGGCAAATTCGCCAACGAAGCCACGGAGCAAGGCTTCACCGTCACTTCAATCACTACCGCGGCGTCCTTGCAGGCGCAAACACGGCTGCTGATTCCGGATACTGATGCAGCCAGGAAAACAGCCGACGCATTCGCCAAGGCAGTCGATCTCGATATCAAGGCAACAGTCGCCGATGTCGAAAGCATCGAATTGATTCTGGGCCAGGATTACCAAAACCTGGAGCGGCCAGAAAAGCAGCCCGTCAAGGTGAACAGCCGCAAAGCAGACCAGAAACTCTGCGGCTGAGCCGGCCCCAAGGGCAGGCCGCGCCACCGGAAAATCCTGCCATGCCGCGATGGCTGCCAGGCGAATCTCCGTTTGCCCGCGGCTGTTGGCCTTCGTATTCCGGCTGGGCTGCACCTGCCAATTCCGTTTGACCGCGTCCCTTGCAGCGAGGTGATTCACAGTGAGCATTGCAGGCATCAATGGCAATGAATTCATCGTGCTGGCCATTTTGGCGGCCGTGCTGCTCGGACCTGAAAAATTGCCGGACTACGCAAGGAAACTAGCCACGCTGACTCTCGAGTTGCGCCGACTCGCCTCTGGTGCCCAGGAACAACTCCGCGAGGAGCTTGGCGAGGATTTCGCGGACATGGATCTGAAGAAGTTCGATCCGCGGCAATATGATCCTCGAAGGATCATCAGCGAAGCGCTGCGAGATCAACTCGAAGAGCCGCCTGCCCAAGGATTCCCGGATTCTGCCCGCTCAAGGGGACCCGAGACCAAGAGTTCATCATCACCGCCAGCACCCTCCGGCCCAGCCCCTTTTTGACGATGAAAGCACTTAGGACGCCACTGCTCCTTGCCGCAAGTGTCCGCTGGCCACGCGCGCAGTGAATACGGATCCGGTGGACAGGACTCATTCATCGCAGTCCCCAAAGCTCCATCCGGTTCCCGCATCCGGATCGCACGGATTCCGGCATCTATCCGCAATCGGCCCAGCTTAGCTGGTTCGTCGGCCAACCGTGATGGCCGGCCGAAAAAGGATTCCCGGGATCAGCCACCAGCCTGCTGCCGGCCTAGCTTGCAGGCACGCCGGCGCTCCAATTCGGAACAGTATTTCTACTAGTAGCGCCTTCACAGCAATTCAGGGAGCAGGCGCCACTGCCCGGGCCCAGCGCTTTGCTTCCGGCGATGGTCGATGACTCCGGCTGCTCGCCACGCACTTGCGCTGCCCGTTCCAGGACCAGATCGACCAAGCCGCTGACAAACGACGGTGAGGTGCCAACACTGCCGGCACGGAGAAACGCCATCCCCAACTCGCGCGCGGTATCTGCCGCTTCGGTATCCAGATCGAATTTGACCTCCATGTGGTCCGAAACGAATCCGAGGGGTACAACCAGAACGCCCTCAGTTCCAGTTTCCGCAAGCTCGCGCATGCGGTCATTGATATCCGGTTCCAGCCAGGGAGTGTGCATGGATCCAGAACGGGAGCAGTACACCAGTTCGGCATCCAGCTGCTCCTCACCAGCTAGTTCCCCGCCAATCCAGGCCATGAGCTCCTCATGCTGCCGCTGGTAGCCGGCGGTGAACTTCTGCGATGATTCTTGCATCGCAGTAGGGATCGAATGGGTGACATATAGGATCTTGTGCCGGTTGCGGTCCAGGCCGCCGACGAGCTGCTTGAATTCCTTCAATCCCTTCCGCACGCAGTCCAACTGCGCACGAGCGAATCCCGGATGATTGTAGTACTGCCGGACTTTATCGATCACCACCTCGAGGCCCTCTTCTTGCAGTGCCGCCACAGTTCCGGCGAAATCCTCCCGGTATTGCCGGCACGAGGAATATGAGGAGTAGGCCGACGTATCGATGGCCAGGAACCTTCTCGAGCCGTGCCTGCGCGCATGGTTTCCGACCACTTCGGTGAGGTACGGTTCCCAATTCCGATTCCCCCAAAGCAGCGGCGTATCGATGCCGCGGGCTGCGAATTCCTCTTGAACGGCTTGCTGCAAAGCCTGGTTCTGCTCATTGATCGGAGATTTTCCGCCGAACATGTAGTAGTGCTCGCCCACCTCTTCAAGGCGCTCGTCCGGAATCCCTCGTCCCCGGGTAACGTTTTGCAGGAAAGGCAGGACATCTTCGGGCTTTTCCGGCCCGCCAAAGGACATCAGCACAACTGCATCAAACGGCGCTACCTGCATGTTTCCCATCGGGATCGTCCACGCTTTCTTCTCGGGCAACTGCCGCCATGGGCAAAATTCCCCGGAGCTGGCAGTCGCAAGTAATTATCTAGATTAGCTCTTATCTAGCCAAGCTAACAATAATTGCTTTGCCTCCTAATCGCCAGCGGGCGTCGCCGACCCCTAACGACTGCCCAGGCTATGAGCCAGTTCCAGCTCAATGCGCTCATTGCGGAACTGATGACCGGCATCGAGCAATTTGCGCGGGACAATTTTCTGATCGGCCATGGCCAGAAGGTGGGACCCTTCGGCTCCCAGCAGCAATTTGGGAGCCGCGGCAGGAACCGGAATGATGGCAGGCCGCCGCACTGCGCGCGCCAAGGCCCTGGTGAATTCGGCGTTGCTCACCGGCTGCGGTGCCACCGCATTGACCGGACCTGCCAATTGCGAATCCCAGAGCGCGCGATGGTAGATGTCCAGCAGGTCATCAAGCCCGATCCACGAAAGCATCTGCTTTCCCCCTGCAAGGGGACCGCCCAGGCCTGCGGAGAATACAGGACGCAAAACGGCGAGCATCCCGCCTTTGGGGCTCAGCACGATACCGGTCCTGATCTGCACCCGGCGCATGCCGCTGTCCCCGGCATTCGCCGCACGTTCCCAGCGGTCCACCACGTCAGCCAGGAAATCCGGAGTCCCGGCCCGCGGGGAATCGGTCTCGTCCAATGGGTGCGGTCCGGCTGAAGCACCGTAGAATCCGATGGCCGAAGCGCTGATGAAGGTCCGGACACCTGAACGTGACGCCAGCAGGGCAAGGGATCGGGTCGGTTCGATGCGGCTGGAGAGAATTGCCTGCCGATGCGCTTGGCTGAACCGGCCGAAGATGCTGGCTCCGGCCAAATGGATGACCGCGTCGCAGCCATCGAGCAGGCCCGGGTCAGGATCCAGCGGATTCCAGCGCCGTTCGCTTGCCGATTCCGGCTCGTGCCGCACGAGCTTGACGACCCGGTGCCCGCCGGTGGACAAGAAGGCGCACAAAGCCTGTCCGACTAATCCGCTTGAACCGGTCAGCGCTATCACCAGCGGCTTCAACCCGGCCTGCGCCGCCCGCTGGTGTGCGGCAAAATCGTCTGCCAGCTGGCGGTGGCGGTATGCAAGCATCGATTCGATCTGCCGTCCTGGCATATTCGACTGGATGCAGTCACCCACGGTCGTGCACTGTGCGCCCGCGGGCTCGAAGTAATGCTCATGCCGCCACTGCACCACCCGGGCAGGAAGGCCGCGAACCCCTTCGGGTTCAAGCTGGTCGACGAAACTGCGGTTCTCCGCGAACCCCTCAGGCTGGTGCTTGGCATTCCACAGCACTCCGCCGGGAAGGCCCAGCACGGCCGTCCCGTCCTTCAGCGAACCGGCTTCTTCAATGACCTTCAGCGGAAGCCACGGTGGCAAGAGCCGCTGCATGGCCCCGGGTCGCGAGAACCAGTCAAAGACAACGGATGCAGATGCCGGAAGTTGGCTGGAGCGCTCAGTGTTCATGGCCCCATCCTAGAGGCTTCAGGCAGGCCGGTTCCCGAGGATGGGAAATTGCTGGATTCCGTCGCAATGTCTGGTCCGGCGCCGCAATGAATCCCTCGGTTTCCTGCAGCACGCTATCCCGGCAGACTTGGAGCAGGAACAAGAACTTCTGGACAGAGCTTGATTGCGGACAACTAACGGACCGGCTGTTGCCCGAAGCGGCTGCCAATGCAACCAGAAAGCTAGGCATACCATGCAGGAAGATAGTCGAAGGGAGGATCCTCGCCCACCCGCCCATCGATGGCTTCACGCAAGAGATCCGCATGCCCTGCATGCCGCCCATACTCTTCAATCAGGTCGCAGATGATTCTGCGTATCGACGCATGCTTGCCTGCGAAGGCCAACCCCGAGCCCGTGTCCAGCTTCCTTTCCTCGATAACGGACTGCTGGATTCCTCGGCTTTTGGCCACGGCCCGGTCGTAGCGTTGATAAAGATTCTCCGGATCCTCTTCCAGATCAACCACGAAGTGCTCGCGCCCGTTGGCAGTGAACCCAAGGAGGACTTCAGGTCGTTGCCCGGCAATGAAGTAGGTGAATTTCTCATCTTCGACAAGGGCAAGATGCTGGAGCAATCCGCCCAGGCTGAGCTGGCTGCTGGGCAACTTGGTTGCCAGCTGTTCGATGTCCAGCCCGTCGGCCTTGTATCTGAAAGTGGCGCGCAGCCTGTCAAGCATCCCGAACAGATGCTGCTGGTCGGAGCCGCTCATTGGCGGTTCCCAGGGAGGCAGGATTTCCATGGCGTACCCCTTTGCGAGAAGTGTGAGTTGGCGTACCAAACTGGTTTCATCGGCCCATGAATTGAATAATTAGAAGTATGCCTCTGACCGCCGCCATTTTGGAACCCTCGCAGTGGATGCCGCATGCCGCTGAGCATGAAGCACGGGCTCGGGCCTTTGGCGAACCTTTCGTGGAACGGCGGATGAAGGGCAAGAAGCATCCCATCGAGGACTTCCTGTTCACCTATTACACGCAAAAGCCGGGCCAGCTCTACCGCTGGCATCCAGGGATGAACGTGGTTCTAGCCGGAGACGCGGCCCAAGAACGCGGCGAGTGGAAGTTCTACCGCAGAGTCCAAACCGGCCACGGTACGGGATACCACTTCGATGCGGAGGCATTCGGCAAGGCGCGTGCCCGGGCCATCGAGTTTGCCCGCATCATTCTGGCCGGCACCGCGCAGCGGCCAGGAAACTTCTCCTGCTTCGGCCTGCATGAATGGGCGATGGCCTACAAATCCGAGGCCAACGGCATCCGCCATGAATACCTCCCGCTGCGCTTGGGTGCGCAGGGAACCGACGAAGTGGTGGAAACACACAAGATCCGTTGCACCCACTTCGATGCATTCCGCTTCTACACTCCCCAGGCGATCGAGCTCAACGAGCTGCAGCCGACCAGGGAAACCCAGCGCGACCTGGAACAGCCCGGTTGCCTGCACGCCAACATGGATCTGTACAAGTGGGCCTATAAGCTCTCCCCTGCGGTGCCAAGCGACTTGGTCATGGACTGCTTCGAGCTCGCCTGGGACATTCGCACCATGGATATGCAGGCGTCCCCCTATGATCTGGGCGATTGGGGCCATGAACCCATCCGCATTGAAACTCCCGAGGGCAAGGCCGCGTACGTGAGATTGCAAAAGGAATTTGCCCAGCGTGCCGACTCGCTGCGCAATCAATTGCTGGAAGTCGCCAACAACCTGCCAATCTTCCCGGAAGACTAGAACTTATTCGCGGCCGCAGGCAAGATTGATCCATGGTTACTGCACGGGGCCTTCGCCTGATTCCGGCCGGTATCGCGCTCGGCTGCGTGAGCCTCTCGCTGGCTTCCTGCGCCACCAGCATCGGACAGGGGCCGCAGACCCAATTGGAAATCACCATTCGCGATGACGGCAGCGAAATTTCACAGCAGTACTCCCTGGAATGCACCGGCGAACAAGCCGCTGAATCCAGCACATTGCCGAACGCATCCAAAGCTTGCTTGCAGCTCGAGCTTGAACCCGGTGCCATTGCCGGAGAAGTTGATCCCCAGGAAATCTGCACCGAAATATACGGTGGACCGCAACGGGCCGAAATAAGCGGAACCCTGCACGGCGAGACGGTGAATACGAGCTTTTCCCGGCATAACGGCTGCGCCATCGATCGTTGGGATGCCGCCTCGTTTCTACTCGGTTCCGTGAAAACATGAGTCGATAACCCCTGAATAACTGCGCGGAGAAACTAGAATAGTAAGACTATGGAGTTTTTCCTGCTGGTTATCGCGCTGCTATTCGCCACGATCCTGATTGTCGGCATCGGGGAACGCATTAAATTGCCCTACCCGATCTTGATGCTGATTTTCGCGACGCTGGCAGGTTTCTTGCCGTTCATGCCCGAAATGCATATTGAGCCCGAGCTGATCCTGCCGATCTTCTTGCCGCCTTTGCTTTTCGCTACGGCCCAGCGCAGCAGTTGGTCGGTGTTCCGCTTCCGCTGGAAGGCCCTGATCCGGCTGGCCGTGGTGCTCATCGTGGTGACAGCAGGCACCGTGGCCGCTACCGCGCTGGCCTTCTCCCCCATCGCTTCCATTCCGCTGGCATTGGCGTTGGGCGCAGTAGTGGCCCCGCCTGACCCGGTCGCGGTGGATGCAATTGCCACCAAGGTGAAAATGCCGCGGCGCCTGACGTCCCTGCTGGAAACCGAGGGCCTGTTCAACGACGCAATGGCCATCGTGATCTTCCAGCTGGCCGTCCAGGCAACCCTGAATGGCTCGGAAGTCGGACTCGAAATCATTCCGCAGTTCCTGCTCGGTGCCGCAGGGGCGGTAGTCCTGGGTCTGGCCATGGGCTGGGCCATCGGCGCCTTGAACCGCTTCGTTCCCAACCTGGCAGCGCGTTGCGCGGCCACCTTGGTGGCACCTTATGCGGTCTACATGATTGCGGAGGAGCTGCATATTTCAGGGGTCATCGCAGTGGTGGTGACGGCCCTTGAAATGGTGCGGCGGGACCGCCCCCAGGACTCTGCCGAACGCCTAACCCGGCAATCCTTCTGGGAAGTGCTCGAGCTGCTGGCCACCGGCCTGGCTTTCGGCTTGATGGGCATCGAGATGAACCAGGTGATCCAGGAGGAAGGCAGCAACCTGATCGGCTTCATCCCGGGCATCGCCGCGATCTGCTTCGTGGTCATCGCAGTGCGTGCGCTGTGGATGCTGGGAACCTACTACCTGCCCAACCGCAGCAAGCCCAAGATTCCTGCGCGCAAGGATGCGCTGGTGCTCACTTGGTGCGGCATGCGCGGGCTGGCGACTTTGGCCTTGGCCCTGGCACTGCCCAAGGTCGCAGCGGATGGATCGGCCATCGAGGGACGCAACTTCGTGGTGGTCGCCGCTTGCTCCGTCTTGCTGTGCACTTTGGTGCTCCCGGGCCTGACCTTGCCAGCGCTGATGCGCGTGCTGAAGCTGCGCAACAACGAGCAAGATGCCAAGCGTGCCCGCCGGGCCCTGGCCCGTCGCGCCGAGGCTGTCGCACTGGCGGCGCTGCGCAAGAACGTGCAGCTCGAAGAGCTGCCGGAGAATTACCAGCAGGCAGTGCGCCGGCGCATGAACTCGCTGCATACCATCCTGGCCAAGGACCCGGATCCGCACGATGCGATCTCGGACGAAAAGTACACGCAGATTCGCGCGGTGATCGCCAAGGCCGATTCGATCCAGGCCATCGCCCTGGAAGCCGCCCGCGACGAGCTACTCAAGGCCCGCCGCGAACCGAATATCGACCCGCACATCGTTGACGAGATTGTCGGCCGCCTTGACCGACGCACCGCAACCCTGGATCGCTAGGCGGCCTTGCGCTCCAGCTTCACGATGACTTCGTAGTGGCTGGTCTGCGGGAACATGTCCATGACGCGAGCCTGCTGCGGAGCGTAGTTCTCCAAACGCTCCAGGTCCCTGGCCAGTGACTTCGCGTTGCAGCTGGAGTAAATGATGTGCTGGACATCGGACTCGTTCAGCCACTTCGATAGCTCTGCGGAGATACCGCGGCGCGGAGGATTCACGATTACCGCCTCTGGCGCCCAGCCGGCACCCAGCGCGAATTCGGTTGCGTCTTGGACCCTGAAATGGATGTCATCCAGCTCCATGGTCTTGGCGCTGGTCTTTGCCGATTCAACGGCTTCCCCGCTGGTCTCGATGCCGTACACGGTACGGTCCTCGGTAGCGCAATGCAGTGCGAAACCACCCACCCCGCTGTACAGATCCCAAACGCTTTCGGGGTTGGCATCGTTGATCCATTGGCGGGCCTGCCGGTACAAGGCGGCAGCGATCTCGCTGTTGGTCTGGAAGAAGCCCTGGGGGCGCAGGTGCATCGGTACGCCGTTCAGCCCGAATTCCAAGGTGGTTCGGCGGGTAAGAATGATTTCTTCTTCGCCTTCCAGCACTGCCTTGTGCTCAGGCAAGAAGTTCACCGACACCACGCTGTGGCGTGGAAGCTGCTCAAGGAATTGCGGCAGCGAATCACGCAGTGCCACAAAATGCTTCTTGGTGCGCAATACCCAACGGACCATCACCGAACCGGTATCCGACAGGGTGAGAATCACATGCTTGAGTTCGCCCTTGCGCTTGGGAACGTCGTAGGGAATGAGCTTCAGATCATGAATGAACTGCTCGATGACCGGGAATACGGCACGTAGCGGTGCTGCGATGACTCCGCAGTTGCGCAGATCGACACCGTGGCCGTCGGCATCCAGGATGCCGATGGTCGGCTGGCCGGTGGTTCCGGAAATGACCATTTTGGCTTTGTTGCGGAAGCCCTGTTCGCTACTGGCTTGGGGCGGAAGGAATTCCAGGCCTGGGAAGCCGGCCAGCAGCTGCTGGCAATCCGCTACCTTAGATTGCAGTTGCTGGGCGTAAGGCACCGTCATCAAGGTGCATGAGCGGCAACGGGAGGCAGAAAAGTAAAGGCATTCCATGGTGCTTATGATTTTAGCGAAGATCGGCCGGCACCGAGCACAGAGAAATCTTGGCGCTGATTGACCGCAAATTTTCAGCTTTGGCCGCTAAGCTCGCAATTGATCAAAAGTTACTGAGCAGAATCCCTGCATGATGCGAAAGCCATACGGGGAAGGGTTGTTTAACCGCGAAAGGACAGATGGCACTTCATACCGGGCTATCCACGCATCGCCGTGGCATTGCATTGCTTGCACTCCCCCTTGCTGCCGTGATCGGCGCCTGCACGAGTTGCGCCGCTTCTTCACCCCAGGCTCATGAAGTTTCTTCCACCCCGGTTCCCGCCCCGTCTTCCAGCAGTGCCACCGAAAAATCCCTGCCCGCTCCGAGCAAGGCCGCAGCAAGCTCCAGCGTCCCGCTTCCGGCTCCAACCGGGAACAATGCCACTGCTCCCACCACGACTCCGAGCAATTCAGCCAAGCAGCCCGCCGGCACTCCGGCCAAGCCCGAAAGCTCCAAGACATCGCTGTCGCCCCTGGCCTCGGGTGCCAACACTGGTGCCTCCATCAAGGCGCTTCCCAGTTCAGCGGCCGAAATGTCCAAGGCCACCACGCAGCTGTTCGCTGCAGTGAATCGAGGCAAGCTGAAGGACGTCAAGGCGGCGCTCAAGGATGGAGCTGACCTCGACGCGCAGGACGAGGCCGGTCGCACCGCGCTGATGCGTGCAGTCATCAACAAGAACCCTGCCATCGCCAAGACCCTCTTCGAAGCAGGCTCGGATCCCGACAAGAAGGACGACTTCTACGAGTCGCCGTTCCTGCGCGCGAGCGCCAATGGCCAGGTTGAAACGCTGAAGCTTCTCATTGACGGCGGGGCCGACCTCACGGCGGTGAATCGCATGGGCGGGACCGCTTTGACCGTCGCCAGCGAGAATGGCCGGGTTCAGGCCGTGCGCCAGTTGCTCCGCACCGATATCCCTGTAGACCAGGTTAATGACCTGGGCTGGACGGCCCTGCACGAAACCATTGTCCTGGGCCAGGGCACCGCCAATGCCATCACCATCGCGCGTTTGCTGATTATCAACGGGGCGGACCCGCATTTGGAGGACCACTCCGGTTCTGATGCATTCAAGCTAGCGCGTGAACGCCAGCAGAGCCAGATGCTGACCATGCTGCAGGCTGCAGCCAAGCGCTGAATCCTAGAGGGCGTCGAGGTAGAACCAGGCGCCGTCCTGCTTCACGAAGGTGCTGACCTCATGCTGCTGCGCTTCATGCCGGCCGTCGCGATAGTACGCAGCGAATTCAACCACCCCGCGGGAGGCCGCCGCGCCGCCAGCACGGGTTGAAATGATCTCCAAGCCGGTCCAGCGCATCCGCGAATCCACGTCCAGTTCCTTGGGCCTCGTGCTCTCATGCCAGGTCGCCAGCAAATACTGCGACAGCCCCAGCACGAAGGCGCTGTAGCGTGAGCGCATCAGCTGCTCCGCGGTCTGCGGCAGCAAGGAGCCATCTTCCCTTCCGTCATGCAAGGGCTTGCAGCAGTTTTCGTAGGACGGCTTCGCAGTGTCCAGAACTCGGCAGGTGCAGACGGTTTGACTAGCATTTTTCACAGTTTCAGCATACGCGTCGAGCGCGCTTCGACAACCCGTGAGCCTAAGATCACATGACTTAAACCGCAGGATATCGGTGCTATCGCGCACAGGGACGTTTTCCCCATCACATTCACGGGTAGACTATGAAGGCAAGCTCGCGGAGCGCCAAATCCCCCTGGTGTGAGACGGCATCTCCGTGTGGCATTTAACTTAACCTCGCCAACAGGAGATATGCCGGATGCCCCGCATCGTTGTAGATGTCATGCTCAAGCCAGAAATCCTTGACCCTCAGGGCAAGGCCATCGCGGGAGCTCTTCCCCGCCTAGGCTTCACCTCCTTCGAAGCTGTCCGCCAGGGCAAGCGCTTTGAACTGTCCGTGGACGGCGAGGTGACCGAAGAAATCCTCGCCCAGGCTCGCGAGGCTGCAGAAACCCTGCTTTCCAACCCGGTGATCGAAGATGTCGTCAACGTCGAGGTATTCGAAGACTAATGAGCGCCGAACTTCCCCTGATTGGCGACTATTCAACGCCAAGCACTGAACTTTCCGGAGCGCGCATCGGCGTGGTGACCTTCCCGGGCACCCTCGATGACCGCGACGCCGCTCGCGCCGTGCGCGCAGCCGGTGCCGAAGCGGTGTCCCTGTGGCACGCCGACACCGACCTGCAGGATGTCGACGCCGTGGTGATCCCCGGCGGCTTCTCCTACGGCGACTACCTGCGCGCCGGCGCGATCTCCCGCTTCGCACCGATGATGGCGAAGATCGCAGATGCCGCGAACTCCGATGCCAAGCTGCCCGTGCTGGGCATCTGCAACGGTTTCCAGATCCTCACCGAGTCGCACCTGCTGCCCGGATCGATGATCAAGAACGACCACCTGAAGTTCATCTGCCGCGATCAGCTGCTGCGCGTGGAGAACAACCAGACCGCGTGGACCAACGGCTTCGAAGCAGGCCAGGAAATCACCATCGTGCTGAAGAACCAGGATGGCCAGTACGTGGCCGACGAGAAGGTCCTGGACGAGCTCGAAGCGGAAAACCGCATCGCCTTCTCCTACGTGGGCTGGAACCCGAACGGCTCGCGCCGCTCGATCGCCGGCGTGAGCAACAAGGCCGGCAACGTTGTCGGCCTGATGCCGCACCCGGAGCACGCCATTGAGGCCGGCTTCGGCCCGGACCACCGCGGCACCGACGGGCTGGCATTCTTCACCAGCGTTCTGACCCACCTTGTTGGAGGCAAAAAGTGAGCCAGGAAGCCACTAAGGAATTCAATATCGACACCGTCGATAACGCAGCAGGCACCCCGGATGTAGAACTGCCATGGGCAGAGCTGGGCCTGAAGGACAACGAGTTCGCCGAGATCGTGAAGATCCTGGGCCGTCGTCCGACCGCCGCTGAATTGGCCATGTACTCCGTCATGTGGTCCGAGCACTGCTCGTACAAGTCCACCAAGAACCACCTGCGCCAGTTCGGGCAGAAGGTCACCCCGGAAATGAAGAAGGACCTGATGGTCGGCATGGGCGAAAACGCCGGTGTCACCGACCTGGGCGATGGCTGGGCCGTGACCTTCAAGATCGAGTCCCACAACTCGCCTTCCTACGTCGAGCCGTACCAGGGTGCCGCTACCGGCATCGGCGGCATCGTGCGCGACATCATCTCCATGGGCGCCCGCCCGATCGCCGTGATGGATCCGCTGCGTTTCGGCGCGATCGACCACGAGGACTCGCAGCGCGTCGTGCACGGCGTGGTCTCGGGCATCGGCGGCTACGGCAACTCGCTGGGCCTGCCGAACATCGGCGGCGAAACCGTCTTCGACCCGATCTACCAGGGCAACCCGCTGGTCAACGCACTGGCCGTGGGCGCACTGCGCCACGAGGACCTGCGCCTGGCCAACGCCTCGGGCGTGGGCAACAAGGTCGTGCTCTTCGGTGCGCGCACCGGTGGCGACGGCATCGGCGGCGCGTCGGTGCTGGCCTCCGAGTCCTTCGACGACACCAAGCCCTCCAAGCGCCCTGCGGTGCAGGTGGGCGACCCGTTCGCCGAGAAGGTGCTCATCGAGTGCTGCCTGGAACTGTTCAAGGCCTCGCTGGTCGAGGGCATCCAGGACCTGGGCGCCGCAGGCATCTCCTGCGCCACCAGTGAACTGGCTTCCAACGGCGAAGGCGGCATGCAGGTCGAGTTGACCAACGTGCTGCTGCGCGACTCCACCCTGACCCCGGGCGAAATCCTGATGTCGGAGTCCCAGGAACGCATGATGGCCGTAGTCACCCCGCAGAACATCGAAGCGTTCGAGGCCGTCATGGCCAAGTGGAACGTGGAGTACTCCTGGCTGGGCGAGGTCACCGACACCGATCGGCTGATCATCACCTGGAATGGCGAAGTCATCGTGGACGTGGACCCGAAGACCGTCGCCCACGACGGCCCGGTCTACGACCGCCCGTATGCCCGCCCGCAGTGGCAGGATGCGCTGCAGGCTGACACCTTCAAGTCCTCGGAAGCCGGCGCCAACCTGCCAGCTACCGGCGAAGAGCTGAAGGCCGCCGCCCTGGAGCTGATCGCCAGCCCGAACATGTGCGACAAGTCCTGGATCACCAACCAGTACGACCGCTACGTCGGCGGCAACACCGCGCTGGCCGCCCCGGATGATGCCGGCGTGGTCCGCATCGACGAGTCCACCGGACTCGGCGTGGCCATCGCCACCGATGCCAACGGCCGCTACACCTACCTGGACCCGTATGCCGGTGCCCAGCTGGCGCTGGCCGAGTCCTACCGCAACGTCGCCACCTCCGGTGCGATCCCTGCGGCGGTTTCGGACTGCCTGAACTACGGTTCCCCGGAGGACCCGGACGTCATGTGGCAGCTGGCCGAGGGCATCCGCGGCCTGTCCGATGCGTGCATGGAGCTCGGCGTCCCGGTCACCGGCGGCAATGTCTCGCTGTACAACCAGACCGGCGACAAGGCCATCCACCCGACCCCTGTGGTGGCGACCCTGGGCAAGTTCGACGACGTCGCCCGCCGCACCCCTTCGGGCTGGCGCGAAGAGGCCGACGGCCAGGCCATCTACCTGATCGGCACCACCGCCGATGAACTGGACGGCTCGGAGTTCGCCAACCTGCGCGGCCACCTCGGCGGCCTGCCGCCAAAGGTCGACCTGGCAGCCGAGAAGGCACTGGGCGCAATCCTGATCAATGCCAGCCGCGATGGCATGATCGACGCCGCGCACGACCTGTCCGAGGGCGGCCTGCTTGCAGCGCTGTCCGAGATGGTCCTGCGCTACGGCGTCGGTGCTCGCGTGGCCCTGGACGAGATCAAGCAGCGTGACGGCATCGATTCCTTCACCGCGCTGTTCTCGGAGACCCAGGCCCGCGCCTTGGTTGCCGTTCCACGCAGCGAAGAGGTCCGCTTCAACGACATGACCAGCGCCCGCGGTGTCACCGTGGCCCGCATGGGCATTGTCGATGCGCAGTCCGGCGCCCTGGAAGTCCAGGGCGAGTTCACCGTATCGGTGGACGAGCTGCGCGAGGCTTCCGAGGGCACCATGAAGAAGTACTTCGGCTAGTTTCTGGCCCACCCCTGGACGGCGGTTCTCCTCATCGAGGAGAGCCGCCGTTTTGCATGCCTGGATGATGTGGCGCTAAGCAGTGCTCCAAGGTCTGCTCCAGCCCCGAGTCCGATGCGTTCTGGCGCCTGTGCGGCTGGGATGGAGACCGGTCGAGGCGCAATTTCCGGATATAGTTGACACGTCAATAACTTTAAGTCATGATTGATGCATCAACAAAGTTCTGGACTACAGGGAGCACGCAATGAACGCCTTCGAGAACATCGAATTCGGCCTCGACACCTTTGGCGACGTACCCAGCGACAAGTCAGGCAAGCTGGTAACCCATGCCCAGGGCATCCGCGCCACGGTCCAGGAAGCCATCGCGGCCGATCAGGCCGGCGTCGATGTGATCGCTGTCGGCGAGCACCACCGCCCCGAATACGCCATCTCCAGCCCCGAGACCGTTCTGGCGGGCATTGCCACGGCGACCGAGCGGATCCGCCTCGGATCCGGCGTGACCGTGCTGTCTTCCGACGATCCGGTCCGCGTCTTCCAGCGTTTCGCCACCGTAGATGCCTTGTCCAACGGACGTGCCGAGGTCATGCTGGGCCGCGGCTCCTTTACCGAGTCCTTCCCGTTGTTCGGCCATGACATGGCTGACTACGAACTGCTTTTCGACGAGAAGATCGACCTGTTCCACAAGCTGCTCGACGAGAAGCCGGTGACCTGGCAGGGAACCAAGCGTGCACCGCTGGAGGATATGGAAGTCTTCCCGAAGACCGAGTCCGGCCGCCTGAACACCTGGGTGGGCGTGGGCGGTTCCCCGCAGTCGGTCATCCGCACGGCGCACTACGGATTGCGCATGATGCTCGCTGTCATCGGCGGGTCCCCCGAGCGCTTCGCACCCTACATCGACCTGTACCGCCGGGCCAACGACCAGTTCGGCCACCCAACCCTGCCGGTGGGCCTGCACTCCCCTGGCTTCGTGGCAGATACCGACGAGTTGGCCCGCGAGCACATGTTCGACGCCTACAAGGAACAGCGTGACCGCATCGGCGCGTCCCGTGGCTGGAGCCCAATGGGCCGCGGTGAATTCGAGCACGAGATCAGCGAAGGCTCGCTATACGTCGGCTCGCCGGAAACCGTGGCCCGCAAGATCGCCAAGACCCTCAAGACCTTGGATATCGGCCGTTTCGATTTGATCTACTCCGGCGGCGCGGTAGAAGTTGGCGCCCGCTTGCGTGCCGTGGAACTCTACGGCGAAAAGGTCATCCCGCTGGTACGCGAAATGCTTTCCGAGAGCTAGACCCGGATTCGAAGACATGCCTGAAGGAGAGAAAATGACACAGCAGACCATCGGCATCCTCGGCGCTGGAAAGATCGGCACGGTTCTTGCCCGCCGCGCCTTGCAGGCCGGCTACAAGGTGCTCATCGCCGGCTCCGGCGACCCCGGCGCCATTGCCCTGACCATCGAGATCCTGACTCCGGGCGCGCTGGCCGTGGATCCGGCAACCGCCGCGCGGGAAGCCGACATTGCCATACTGGCCCTGCCGCTGGGCAAGTACCGGAATATTCCGGTTGCCGAGCTCGAAGGCAAGCTGGTCATCGACGCCATGAACTACTGGTGGGAAACGGATGGCATCCGCGAGGACCTGAACGGCCCTCAGGTCTCCACCAGCAATTTGATCCAGGAGTTCCTGCCAGGTTCGCGGGTCGTCAAGGCCTTCAACCACATGGGCTACCACGACCTCGAGGACGAGTCCCGTCCGGCCGGCGCCGAGCACCGCAAGGCCATCGCGCTGGCCGGCGATCTGGACTCCGACGTTGACCAGGCAGCCCGGATCGTTGATGATTTCGGCTTTGACCCGCTGCCGATAGGCTCCCTGGCTGAAGGCTTGCGCCTGCAGCCTGGCCAGCCTGCCTTCGGCGCGAACAAGCCGCGGGCCGGGCTCGCAGCGCTCATCGACGCCGCCCAGATCCAGGCCTCAGCCGAGCTGCGCTAGCACCTCGTTCAGCGCTTCGGTGGACGAGGGATGGGTGAAGATCTGGTCGCGCAGTGCAGCGGCAGTCATTCGCTGCCGCATGGCCAGCGCCACCAGATTCACCACTTCCTGGGAGTCCACGTGCATCAGCGCCGCTCCGAGGATCTTCTCGCTGCGCGCATCGACAACGAACTTGATGATGCCCCGCGGGTCGCCCACGATCTTGGGGCGCGGCATGGCAGCGATCTCGGAAACTTTCTTCACCGCGATCCTGGCCTGCAGCCCCTGTTGTTCAGCCTGCTCCTCGCTCAAGCCGACGCGAGCCAGCGGCGGGGTGGTGAAGATGGTGTACGGAACAGCAACCCGGTCCTTGGTGCTGCGTGTTCCGTCTCCCAGCAGCCCGCTGGCCACGACCCGGTGATCATCGAGCGAGACATAGGTGAACTAGGGACCGCCGTTGGCGTCGCCCAGGGCATAGATGCCCTGGACATTGGTGGCCAGGAACTCGTCCACCACGACTTCCCCGCGGGTGCCCGTCCGGACCCCGGCGGCTTCCAGCCCCAGGCCGACAGTATTCGGCACCCGCCCCAGGGCAATCAGCACGGCATCCGCCTGCAGCTGGTGCATCCGGCCCTGGCGCTCGTAGCTGACGGTGGCGCCATGCTCGTCCTGGCTGATCGAACGCACCGAAGCAGAACTGGTGATCACGGCGCCGGCGTCTTCCAGGCAGGACTGGACTTCCCGGGCCACATCCGGGTCTTCCTTGGACAGTGCACGGCTTCCGCGATCCAGCACCGTGACTTTCGATCCGAACTGGGCAAACATGGAGGCGAACTCGATGCCGACATATCCCCCGCCCACCACAGCCAGGGTCTTGGGCAGCTGGGCATGCTGGATCGTTGTGGAATCATGCACCCGCCCGCCGATCTGCGCCCCTTGAATGTCCGGGACCGCGGGAAGCGCGCCGGTGTTGATGATGATCTTCGCCGCGCTCAGCTCCAGCTCATCGGAACCGGCAGTGACCCTGACGCTTCGAGGTCCGGTGAATGCGGCCTTGCCGTTGACCAGCAGCACCGACTCCAGGTCGTCGAGCATGGAGAAATTCTTGGCGCGCATCATCGCAGTGAGCTTGTCCCGGCGCTGGACGGCGGCTTGGAAGACCTGCTGGTCATATCCGGCGCCATCGCGGGATTCGGCATCGTGGATCAAGGCCTTGGTCGGCACGCAACCGATATTGATGCAGGTGCCGCCATGCATCTGGGTGGACTGCTCGATTAACGCCACCCGCTGCCCTGCCCGGGCCAGGGTGCCTGCCAGGGTCTTGCCGCCTTTGCCCCACCCGATGATGATTGCGTCGAGTTGTCCGTCCGCGCTTGCTGAACCCACGATGAACCCCTAGCTGTTGCCGCCTTGTCCTAGCACGAGTCTTGTTCGCGCAGGCCGCTTGCGTCACCCTTTGCCCGGACAGCCCGGAGATGAACAATGGCGGACCACACCCTTTGCAAGATGCGATCCGCCAGTTACAGGACGCTCACCTGGCTATTGGCCGGCACGGCCACGAGCAGCTGATTCGATGAGGTTATCGCCGGGCAGTGCAGCACCCGATGCCACTGCCTCGATCCAGGTAGCGGTCGGGGCCACCGCAGCCCAGCTGGAATTCAGCACGGCCATCAGGGTTTCATGCACCTGCCGGGCAGGGATGGAACCGGCAGCGTTGACGATGCCGATCGCGCCGGTAGCATCGGAGAGCACCTCCACCGAGAATCCCAGCGGTTCGGCGGCCGCGGCAGAACCGATCACGCAGTTATTGGTCATGTAGCCCACCAGCGTCAACGTGGTGATTTCACGCTCGCGAAGCCACTCTTCCAGGCCTGTACCCGCGAAGATGCTGGCATAGTTCTTGGAGAATTGGTGCTCTGCAGCTTCCATCCGATCCTGGATCTGCGGGTGCAGGGCATAGGTAGCGGATTCCGGGGCGAAGACGGGAAATCCCTCGGGCGCTTGGTGCTGCACGACAACCACCGGGATCCCGGCCTTTGCCGCTTCGTCCATGGCATTGGCGATGGTGGCTACCGACTGCTCGCGATCCGGGTACTGGATCTGCAGCAGGCCATCAAAGTATTCCTGCTGTGCGTCGATGACGATTAGTGCTCTGCGTGGTGCGGACATAGTGAGTTCCTCTTTCCGATGTGTTCAGATGGCGCCATACGGCACCGGGTGTTTCAGGTTTTATTCAGCCGGCCGGTAGTGCTGGGCCATGAGCTGCACGGTTTGCACCGCTGCGCCAGGGGTGTGGCTGCCAAGGACCATCATCAACTCGTCCGCTCCGGTCCGCTGCTGCAGCGCTTCCAGGCGCTGGGCCACTTCGGAAGGCGTGCCGGCCAGGGTGCGGTTGGTGTACATGTCAATGATCGCTCGCTCATTGAGCGTGGCTGGATATTCTGCGACCTCCTGGGCGGATAGCAGTGCAAAGGGTTCACGCTTGAACATCCGCAGCATGGCCATCGCCATGGTCGAGGCCTCGGCACGGGCGTATTCTGGATCCTCGGCCGCGATGACGCTTTGGCTGATGAGCACGTATGGACGGTCGAGCACTGCCGAGGGCACGAAGTTCTCGCGGTAGATGCGCAGCGCGGTGTCGATATCGGCATCGCCGAACTGCAAGGCGAAGGCGTAGGGCCGGCCCAGCCGCGCGGCCAGCTGCGCCGAATACGGCGAGGAGCCCAGGATCCACAACGGGGTCTGCGTTTCCGGTGCGGGCAGGCGGTTCTGCTCGTTCTGCCACGGGCCGGGCACTGCATGGACTTCGCTGTAGGGGTGCCCTGCGGGGAAATCATCATTCAGGAATCCCACGAGCTCGGCCAGTTGCTCGTCGAAGGTTTCGTTGGCTCCGGTTCCGCGGCGCAACGCGGCCGCGGTGGCCCCATCGGTACCTGGCGCGCGCCCGACTCCCAGGTCGATGCGCCCGGGAGCCAGCGCTTCGAGCATGCCAATCTGCTCCGCGACCACCAGCGGCGCATGGTTGGGCAGCATCACTCCGCCCGCGCCCAACCGGATCCGCTGGGTGTCGGCGGTGAGTCGGGCCATCATCAGCAGCGGCGATGCCACGGACAGCGCGGGCATGGCATGGTGCTCGGACATCCAGAAACGGTGATATCCGGATTGATCCGCAGCCTTGGCGCTATCAATGGTGTCCTGCAGGCCATCTTGGGCGGTTTGCCCTACACCGGGTCCGCCTCCGGTGTGAACCGACAGGGCGAAGGGAGCGGAGCCGAATCGTGGCACTGGCTGCAAGGTCAACCTCTTTTCTCATGTTATTTCTACTTTTTACCGTGATACACACACTAGCAGGTGATCACGGTAAAGCAATACTGATACCATGAGGAACATGTCCCAGATGCCCCTTCCCCCGAGCCCCGGAACCGCGCAGCACTGCAGCATCGATCTGGCCAACAGCGAAATCCAGCTGCCTGGCGGCAAGAGCTTCGACGCGCTGGCTAGCCCGGAGGACACCACGCAATGGCTCATCGTGCGGGGTCTCGTGCCCCAGGAAGCGGCGCTGCAAAGCTATTGCCAGAATCGGCTGGTCACCCTTCGCAGCCAGATCAGGAAAGCATTCCATGCCAGCGCCACGGGCACGCCCGTGGCCCGGGAAGTGCTGCAGGGCATCAACGCCGCACTGCTGGCAGCACCGAGCACCCCATTGCTTCACCATGAGCCGGGCAAAGGATTCTTCCGCGCATTGGAACACCCCGCCACGCAATTGACCGAGCACGCCATGTCGCGACTTGCCGAGGACGCCGCAGCACTGCTGAGCAGCGAAGAAGCGGGCCTGCTGGCCCAATGCGAGGCCGAGCCATGCACCCGCTACCTGCTCAAGACCCATGGCCGCCGGCATTGGTGCTCCACGCGTTGCGGTGATCGCGTGCGGGCGGCCCGTTCGTACGCCAAGAAGAAGAGCCGGCAGGATTCTTCTTCCGCCTAGCCCATGGCCTGAGGATTCCCGCCAGCGGCGCAGTAGAGGACCTTGCATGCCGTGGCACGTGCCAAGCAGCATGGAAAACTAAAGGCTCCCACCATCCGTAGATGCTGGGAGCCTGAGGAACTGCGGGCGGAACGCCTAGATCTTCTTGACGATGGAAGACTTCAGTTCCATCTGGCCGAAGCCGTCCACCTTGGCGGCGATATCATGGTCGCCAGAGCCTTGGACCAAGCGGATATTGCGCACCTTGGTTCCGGCCTTCAGCGCACTCTGCGCGCCCTTGACCTTCATGGTTTTGGTGATGCTGACGGTATCTCCGTCCTGCAGCGCATTGCCGACAGCATCCTTGATCACTGCTTCGACAGCTTCGGCTGCTTCGGCCTCAGCGTTCCATTCATGCGCGCACTCTGGGCAGACCAGCAGGGCATCCATTTCGTAGGTGTACTCGCTGGAGCATTCAGGGCACGGTGGCAAGGTATCAGACATGAAGCTGATTTTAGTGACCGGATATGCCCCATGTCGAATGAATCGGATATCGAATAATCCCCGGAATTCCGCGCTGGAAATGGCACGAACCCCAGGCCTTGAACACTTCCTGCCCTCCAGCTTGAAATTACTTGTTTTCCACGCCGGATATACCCCATACTCAGGCATACAGGCTGGTGCCCACACCGGCCGGGTTAGGGGCACACCATGTCTAAGCACCACAAGTACAAGAGCTACGGTCCGCAGTACACGGTGACGCCAAGGGAAGGGCTCATCCTGGAAATCCTCGCTCAGGCCGAAAAGGCCGGGGCAAAGGCAGGATACGCGGTGGCCAAAGAGCAGCTGTACCGGAACATCGGCAACAGCTCTGTGCTCAACGAGCAGGAAACCGACGAATTGCTGGCCGCTGCCGAACGTGCCGGCGCCGCGGCGGCACTCACCGCGGCACGCAAAGTCCTGGATAAGACACTGCGCACCTCGTTCAAGCACTACCACCACTCAACGGCGCAGGGGCCCGCGCAGCAGCTTGCCCCGCAGCCATTTGCTCCTGCGCAGACGCGCAGCTACTCGGAAACCTACGAGGAGCCCTTGGCCCAGCACACCCCCGCCTTGGGATATCTGGATCCGCCAAGGGAAAAGGTGGATCAGCACATTCTGACCATCACCCGGGTAGAACAGCTGAACGCCCAGATGGTGCGCATCATCGCCGGCGCCCCCGATCTGGATGGCTACCGTTCCAACGGGGCGATTGATGAATACGTGAAAGTCTTTGCCGCTGACCCCGCCCTCGGATTAGAGCCTCCCTATGATCTGCGCGCCTTGCGGCAGCGCCTGCCCCGCGACCAGGTTCCGCGTTCCAAGTCGTACACGATACGTTGGATCAACGCGGTTGTGCCGGAAATTGCGATCGACTTCGTAGTTCATGGGGAGCCAGGGACTGTTGGCCATTGGGCCGGGACAGCGCAGCCCGGGGACCCACTGGTCATTTCCCCCTCACGGAGCAAATCATCATTGTCGCTGAATGCCGACTACTACGTGCTGGCCGCGGATGAAGCAGGCATCCCGGCGATCTGCAAAGCCCTCGAAGCATTGCCCGCGGATGCGCGCGGTCTAGCGTTGCTCGAAGTTGCCGATCAGAACGCAATGTTTGACGTGAAACATCCTCCAGGCGTTGATTTACGCTGGCTGCCGCGTGACGGCGTTCCGGCGGGCCGCAGCTCATTGCTGGCCGATGAGCTCCGTTCCTTGCCGCTGCCCCATCTGCGGCTTGGGCTAATCGCTCATGCCGAGCGTTCCACGGTCAAAGAGATCAGCCAAGTTGCGCGGCACTGGCACCTCGACAAGCGCTCCTCCCACATTTCCTCTTACTGGACCCTGCGCGAAGGGAGATTACGCCGCTAGAAGCTGGATCAGAGTGATCCGCAGCATCACAACGGCACGCACAGGGACAAGCTCTTTAACTCCGATAACCTTGGAAGCATCGCATTCGCACTGGTTATCCGAGGAGTGTCCATGGCTCAGCCCGATAGCACCAGCAACTTCGCGCGCTTTCTCGGCGGTGTTTTGCTGATTGCCCTCGGACTCGTCCTGATGCTCAACTCGGCGAGCGCGGTCCGGCTGATCATTTGGCTGCTGGGCGCTGGCTTGTTGATTGCGGGCCTGGTGCGCCTTGCCGAGGCTCAACAGGACTCCGTTCGCCGCTGGCCAGTGATGCTTTCGGGCGGCCTGCTGGTGCTCAGCGGGGTCGCCCTCCCGCTCTGGCATCGCGCCAGCTTGCCGGTCCTGGCTTTGGCGACTTCACTGGTTCTTCTCCTGGGCGGAGTGCTCCGACTGGCATCGGTGCTCCGCGGGCAGCGGCAGCATTCCTTCCGCGGCGCTCTCACAGCACTTGCCGGTGTCTTTGGCGCGGCTCTGGTGGTGTTTTGGCCCAGGCTTTCCTTGTGGGTGCTCGGCGTCGCTTTCGGCGGCTGGTTATTCCTTTTGGGAGTCCACTGCTTGTGGTCTTTTCTCCGGCCTCGCCTTCCGGCAATTCCTGGCTGGCTCCGCACTGCGCGTAGCGCGAGCCTGACAGGATTGAGCGCCATTGGCCTCGTCGCCGTGCTCGGGCTCGGAACGCTCACCGCTTTTCTGCATAGCCAAAGCGATACGGCCGCCGCGGATGATTTCTACTTGCCGCCAGCTAGCGTTCCTGCTGCCCATGGCCAGTTGCTGCGCGCGGAACCGCTGGCCAAGAGCACTCCGCCGAACACTCTCGCCTGGCGAATTCTGTATACGACGCAAGGTCACGATGGCACTCCTGCAATAGCTTCAGGCGTGGTGACCGTGGCCGAGTCCGCCACGGGAACCCTACCTGTCATCTCATGGGCCAATGGGACCAAGGGCGTCATGTCCCAGTGCGCGCTGTCCATGGGACCGAATCCTTCTGATGATGGTCCAGCTGCTGCCCGTGAAACCATGTTGGCTGACGGATGGGCAGTAGTCGCTACCGATTACGTCGGCTTGGGCACCGCCGGCCCTCATCCCTATTTGATTCCGGCCGCCGAGGCGTACGCGGTGCTTGACGCGACCCTTGCTGCAGGTCAGCTGCAAGACCTGCATTCACGAGGAGTCCGGCTAGGACAGTCCAGCGTAGTGTGGGGCCATTCCCAGGGCGGGCATGCGGCACTGGCTACGGCTGAAGCCGCCGGAGACTACGCTCCGAACCTGGAGATTCTCGGCATCGCCGCCATGGCCCCGGCAACCAACCTTCCGGAATTGGCCGAGTCGGTTGCTGATACCTCGGCGGGAAAAATCATTTCCAGCTACATTGCCGCCAGCTGGAACCAGCTGTATCCGGATCTGGGCCTCGACGAGCGGTTGACGACCCGTTCTCGCATGGCGGTAAACCAGCTATCCCAGAATTGCTTTTCCGGTACGGGCGCGCTGACCGGGTTGGCCAAGGCCAGTCAGCTCTTCGAACCGATTCTCAGTTCCGAGGCTCTCGACGGCCAGCTGCACTCGGTGCTGAAACGCAATTCGTCCATCGTTCCGGCGGGCTACCCGGCGTTCATTGCCCAGGGCGCTGCTGATTCATTGGTCTTGCCCTCGATGCAGCGCGAGTTCTTCAGAACTTCTTGTACCCCGGAGGCCCAGATCGGTTACCTCGAGTACTCCGGACTGGACCACATGCCGCTCGTCGGGGCAGACTCGGCACTCAATGAAGATCTTGTCGCCTTCACCCACTCGCTGCTTGAGGGGAAGCCAGCTTTCCCGCAAGGCTCCACCCTGTGCAGGAAATAACCGTTTGCGATGCCGCTCTGATTCCTTTTGTTCTTGCACCAGCGCACGGGCCCGTGTCCGGGGAACATAAAATAGGTTCGGAAAGACTTCCAGTAATTCATTGCCGTTCAATGCCGCCTAGCCATTTTCTGGCCGTCGGCCCAGGAGAATCCTAGTGCGTCCCAGCTTGTCCCGAATCGCAGTTGCCTTGTGCCTTGGCATCTTGGCCTTTTCCCTTGGCTCTTGCGTGGCGTTACCTGACGAGCAAGGGCGAGATGCGGGCACCGCGGCATTTGAATCCGGGCATTGGCCACGCACCTTGACTGATTCAATGCATGACCCCATACGGATCCCGGCAAAACCTGAACGTATCGTCTCGACCTCGGTAGGACTCACGGGTTCACTGCTGGCCCTGGACGCGCCGGTCATTGCCAGCGCAACGGCGCCGGCGGGGCCTGATACCGATGGCGACGGTTTCTTCAAGCATTGGGCTGATGTTGCCTCGGATCGCAAAGTTGATCCGCTCTACGAAATCGGGAAGTTCGATCTGGATGAAATCGAGGACCAGAAACCCGACCTCATCATCGTGGCGGCAACAGGAGCCGACTCCGAAGTCGACAACGTAGGTGCGCTGAGGAAGATTGCACCAACCATTGTCGTGGACTACGCAGATAAGGACTGGAACGAACTTTCAAAGTTGCTCGGGGAAGCCACTGGTACCGAAGAACGAGCACAGCAGAACACTGCAGCCATTAACGAACGGGTTTCAGCACTGAGAAGCATGCTGGCAATCCCCTCCGGAACCACGGCTTCAATCATTTCCTACGCAGCCCATGGCATATCCCCGATCGCTAAAACCACCGGGCCGCATGCGCAGCTGTTCAGAGGACTCGGCTTCACGGTGGTATCCACGCCAAAGAAGTTCGACACTTCCACACAGCCAAGAGAAGATTTCAGTTTCGTCAGCTACAGGGATCTGCCAGCAACGCTCACTGGAGACGCCACCTTCCTCTTGGCCGCGGGCAAAAAATCGACCACGGCATTTACCTCGGATGAATCACTAGCCCAGCTGCCATCGGTGCAGAGCGGCAGCGTCTTCCCGCTCACCACTGCCCACCTTCTGGACTACTACGCAACCCAGAAGATCTTGGACTATTTCGAACACGATTTTCCAGGTCTGGGCTCTTCTGAGCTCGAGTAGCAGCATTCTTTGAAGCCGGTACATCCGACCTCACGCCACAACACGGATCATGGACGGCTAAATGGTCCGCTCCACTGCCTATAGTTCAAGTCAGAGCATCTTCTAGCTCAAGCACCGGCCACCTTAGGAGTAGTACTACCGCATGCGTTCGCTGCGTCGCACCTTATCTTTGTTCGCCCTCCTGTCCACCCTGGCTCTGAGCTCGTGCTCTTCATTGGAGACCATTGAGTTCCCGCCCCTTCCTGATGCCCAAGCCGCACCGACGCCAAGCACCGCAGAACAACGCGATATCTACGCAGAATCCCTTGAACTGCTCAATGAAGTTACGGTCAAAGGCCGCGCACCGAAAACCGGCTACGACAGAGCGGAATTCGGCAAGGGATGGAAAGATCCGGACCGCAATGGATGCGATGCGCGCAACGACATCCTCTCGCGCGATTTGGTGGACGTGACATATAAACCGGCCACGCGACCCTGCGTTGTATTGAGCGGAACGTTCGATGATCCCTACACGGGCAAGACCATCGAATTCAAGCGCGGCCAAGGCACCAGCACCGCCGTGCAAATCGACCATGTTGTCGCCCTGTCCGATTCCTGGCAAAAGGGCGCGCAGCGCTGGGATGCCGAGACCCGCTTGGAATTTGCCAATGACCCGCTGAACCTGCTGGCTTCCGATGGCCCCACTAATGCTTCCAAAGGCGACAAGGACGCGGCATCATGGTTGCCGCCCAACAAGAGCTTCCGTTGCACTTACGTCTCGCGGCAGACCCAGGTAAAAGCCAAATACGACGTTTGGATGACCAAGGCAGAGCACACCGCGATCGGGAACATCCTCAAATCCTGCATCTAGCAGTCAGGCAGCTTCGCCGGGCCTCATAACCGTACGCAGGACATCGCACGGAAACATCCACCTTAAGGCTTATCGTCAAATCGATGGACTTGTGGCAAAATGGATATTATTCAACACGTTAGCGATTATGTTCTGCGATGGCTTGGCCTAATCCTCTACTGCAAGGGCGCATGATGAAGACACGAATCCCCGGAGTCCTCCTACTGGTTTCCAGCGTGTGCATCTTCAGTTTTGCACTGACCACCACGCAGCGCGAGGCAGCCACGGCCTGCTGGGTCGTCTCCACCCTCATGTTCATTGGAGCAGCCATGCTGCTGCTGAGTGCGATCCTTGGAACTTCCACCGTCACCGCAGGTGACCCGCGGCATAAGCGTCAGCAATAACTGCATACTCCTCTCATCAGAAGCAACCTCTTGGCCTATGGCTGGGAGGTTGCTTCTGTTGAATAACCGACAGTACTTGTACTTCTGCACCTAAATTTAACGCCAAAGCATCGACAGGTTCATTCAGATGCGATAGACATATGTCTTGTCACACTCGTCACTTTTAGGAGTACCCATGCCTGCATTCAGGCAGATAAGAAAACTCGGTCTCGCTTCGCTGGCAACGATTTCGCTGGCCGCCACCGGTGCCGCAACAGCTCAGGCTACATCCACGCAGAGTGCTTCCCTGTCGCCAGCGGCGGGTACTGAAGCCGTCACCATTGATCTAGTTGGCATCAATGACTTCCATGGACGCATTTCTGCTGACAGAAGCTCTGCCGGAGCTGCTGTGCTGTCCGGTGCTGTAGATGGAATGCGTGCAGAAAACGAAAACACCCTATTCGTCTCCGCCGGCGATAACATCGGCGCCTCAACCTTCGCTTCCGCGTCGCAGGATGACGAACCAACCATCGCTGCCCTGGGTGCTGGCGGCCTGGATGTCTCGGCAGTAGGCAACCACGAGTTCGACAAGGGCTTCGCGGACCTGACCGGACGCGTCATCGACAGCTACGCCGATTCCAGCGGTGTCAACGGCGCCGACTTCGCATTGGGCGCCAATGTCTACGAAAAGGGCACCACGACTCCTGCCCTCCAGGAATACGCGATCCGCGAGATCTCCGGTATTTCCGTGGGCTTCATTGGCACCGTTACCGAAGACATGCCTTCACTGGTTTCCCCAGCTGGCATCGCCGACCTGGATTTCGGCAGCGAACTGGAAGCAGCGAACCGTGTAGCTGAGCAGCTCTCCGATGGCGATGACGCGAACGGCGAGGCAGATGTAGTGGTGCTGCTGACCCACAACGGTTCCGCTGGCGATCAGTGCGCAGATATTGCCGAAGAAGACAGCGCCTATGGCGAGCTCGTTCGCGAGGCCAGCAACGAGATCGACGCGATCTTCTCGGGCCACACCCACCAGTCCTACGACTGCGAAATCGCGGGCCGCCCGGTGATCCAGTCCCACCAGTACGGCACCACCTTGGGCAAGGTTTCCTTGCAGGTAGATCCTGAGACTGGCGAAGTCACCGAGGCCGCTACCGAGCGCATCGCCTTGGCAACCGAGGGTGCTGACGGCGAATGGGTGGGCAACTTTGATGCCAATGCCCAGGTCGCAGAAATCGTTAGCGCCGCTGAAGCCGAAGCTGAAGTGGTCGGCAGCGTGAAGATCGGCGCCATCTCTGAAGACATCCTTCGTGGTGGAGAAGAACCCGGCCAGGACCGAGGCGTTGAATCCACCCTGGGCAACACCGTAGCCGACATCCACCTGTGGGCTACCTCTAATGAGGATTTCGCCAGCGAACCAGCCGAGATCGCATTCATGAACCCAGGCGGCCTGCGTGCCGACCTGCTCTACGGCCAAGATGGCACAGTGTCCTACAAGGCCGCAGCCGAGGTCCAGCCATTCGCCAACACCCTGATCACCTTCAACCTCACCGGGGCGCAGATCCGCGAGGCCCTGGAGCAGCAGTGGCAGCCTGCAGGATCGGAACGCAACAAGCTGCATCTGGGTATTTCCGAGGGCCTCGCCTACACCTACGTCGAGGATGCTGCCCAGGGCGAGCACATCAAGGACATCACCTTCAAGGGCGAGCCGCTGGACGAGGAAGCAACCTTCCGTGTCGCAGCCAATGCATTCCTGGCTACCGGTGGCGATAACTTCGCTGCGTTTGCCGCCGGCACCGATCATGCTGACTCCGGCCAGATCGATTTGGACGCCACCGTGAACTACTTCAAGGCACACGACGTTGTTGAGCCGGCTCCGCTGGGCCGCGCGGTCCTGCAAGAGCCTGTTGCGCCAACGCAGTCGCCGGATCCTTCGGATGAGCCAACCGGGGATCCAACTGATTCGCCGGAACCATCTGAGGATGCAACCGACGACGCGACCGAAGAACCTACCAGTTCGCCAGAGCCAACTGGGGACGCGACCCGGTCCCCTGACTCGTCTGGCGAGCCTAAGGACGAGCAGAAGGATGATTCCCAGAACCGGGACTCCGAAGATCTAGCCGATACCGGATTCGGCACCAGCTGGATCGGCATCGTCGCCGGTGTCGTTGTCCTGGCAGGCATCGCCTTGGTACTGATACGCCGCTTCGGCAACAAGACCGGACGCTAGAGCCCAAGGGCATAGATAAAGGCCAAGGGAAGAACCAAGAGGTTCTTCCCTTTGCCTTTGTCCCAATAACTTAGTCGATGACCAGTTCGCCCATGGAATCCCAGCCTTCGCCGTCTACCTTGCGGGAAACGATCTTCGGGGTGGAGACCAGGTGTGGTCGCATGGACTCAAGACCGGCAGCGAAGTGGGCGGAGTTCACGTGGTTTGCCGCGGCTTCGTCATCGCGGAAGGCCTCAACCAGGACGAATTCGTTGGGGTCTTCGACGCTCACGGACCAATCGAAGAAGATGTTGCCCTCTTCGGCGCGGGTTGTCGTGGTGAATTCAGCGACATGGCCCATGAAGTTCGGGGTGGATTCTGGCTTTACTTGGAATTTAACAACGATGAAGTACATGTCTCTAGTCTAGGGTTCCCTTGTTAATTGCGCCTTGCAAACGAATGTATTCTTTATCCCTTTGGGGCATGCCGTCGACCACTAAATCGTATGAATCCTCGATGAGCTCGCCCATCAGTTGCGGGTCGAGTCCTGCACGAACCGAATTCCAGTGCTTCTTGTTCATGTGATAGCCCGCGGTGATCTGCGGATGCTCGCTGCGCTGCTGGTCTGCCAGAGCCGGTTCGCATTTCAGGTTCAGCACCAATTCGCCTTGCAGGTGCATGAGCAGCCCAAATATTTTGCCTTTGCCCGGATCCCTGCCCGCCACCTTGAATACGGTGCTGTCAGGGCCAAAGGGGTAATCGGCGTAAGCGCACGGCATGCGCAGGCACAGCTGCGTCCACGCATTTTCCAATTCTTCTTGCCCAGCTGTTGTTGCCATCAATGCCTCGCTAGCGAAATGGGTGCTCGATCTTGGGGCAGGTATCCATCACTACATCCAGTCCCGCGTCCTTGGCCCGTCGGGCGGCGGCTTCGTCAATGACGCCCAGCTGCAACCACACCGCCTTCGCTCCCACGGCGATGGCTTGGTCAACGATGTCTCCCACCTTGGAAGAGTTCACGAAGCAATCCACCACGTCAATGGGGCCTGGAATGTCAGCAAGCTTCGCGAAGCCCGGTTCGCCCATCACAGTTTCCGCGCCTAACGACACCGGAATAACCTGCATCGACAGTTCATCACGCAGGAAACGCGCGATGGACGGAGCTACGCGAGCAGGGTTGTTGGTCAGCCCGACAACCGCCCAGCGTCCAGGCGTGGTCAACAGCCTGCGGATTGTTGCCGAATTATTTACGTGCTGCGTGTCCATGCACGACACCATACCGCGTCGCTGGCACTTTTGGCGTCCAGGTACTGAAGTACGTCCAGTTGGCAGGACCCGCCCATGCCACTGGCCTTCCAAGCGTTCGGAATTCACTGCTGCAGCTGAACCGCTTTCCCAGTGGCTGCCGCGCTGTTCTGCGAGAACGCCCCGCGGTGCTTAGCCGCCGGATGATGCGCGGGCAGGTAATCGCCACGGCCAAAGACCTTTTGGCGCAGGCTGCCCTCGGCATATCCACTTTGGGCCAGGCCACGGCGGCGCAGTTCGGGCAGCACTCCTTCAATGAAGTTGTCGTAGGAGCCGGGAAGAACATGATTCATCACGTTCAGGCCATCGATACCAGCATCCTGCCAGCGTTCGAGCTCATCGACAATTTGTTCCGGGGTCCCCGAAATCTGCTGTGCCTTGGCGCGGTAGTAGGCCAAGTCGCGCAGGGTCGGATTGCCGCCGGGCACCGAAGCCCGGGCTGCTTCAAGTACTCCCTGCGCGCCCTCGGTCTGGATCTGGCCGATCGGGGTATCCAGATCCAGTCCGCCCAGATCCACTCCGATACCGCCGCCGATGTGCGCGATGATGGCGTCCAAGTCCAGGTACTCGTCGTATTCGGCTTCCAATGCCTTGGCTTCAGCTTCCGTGGAACCGACGAGGAAGGACAAGCCGGCAAAGACCTTGATGTCATCGCGGCCGCGTCCGGCAGCAGCCAGGTGCTCGATCAGCTGGGCATTCTTCTTCGCCACGTACTGTGCGTGCGGGGCAAAGAGGAAGGTCGCCTCGGCGTGAGTGGCCGCGAACTGCGAACCGCGTGCCGACGAACCAGCCTGGAATAGGAACGGGGTGCGCTGGGCACTTGGCAGTGCCAGGTGCGGACCGTCAATGGAGTAGTAGTCGCCGCGGTGGTTGATTTTGTTGACCTTGGCCGGATCTGCGTAGATTCCGGAAATCTTGTCGGCCAGCAAGGCGTCCTCTTCCCAGGAGCCCTCCCACAGCTTATAGGCGGCGTCGACGTATTCTTCGGCCCAACCGTAGCGGTCCTCGTGCCCGACCAGTTCTTTCCCGCCGAAATTGCGGTGCGCATTTTCCAGTACGCTGGTGACGATATTCCAGGCTACACGCCCCTGCGAGAGATGATCCAGGGTGGAGATCTGCCGGGCAAACTGGAATGGATGGGATTGGATGACCGAGCTGGTCATCGCCAGGCCGATGTCCTTGGTGCTGGCGGCCAATGCCGAAAGCAGGACCAGCGGATCATGGCTGGGGACCTGCAGTCCCTTTCGTACGTGCGATGCCCAACCACCCTCATGCTCGCCGTAAAGGCCAACCACGTCAGCGAAGAACAGCGAATCGAACTTGGCCTCTTCCAACTTCTTGGCCAAGTCAACCCATAGGCCCAGTTCATGGAACCGATGCTGCTGCGCTTCGGGGTGGCGCCACATTCCGCCAAGGATGTGGCTGGAGGTGTTCATCAAGAAGGCCGAAAGCAGCAAGCGCGGGCGTTCGTTGAAAGTACCCATGATTATTTTCCTGCCTTTGCTTCGCCGATCGAGTTCAAACCAGTAGGAATGGTGCCGTTGATGAAGTAGTCCCCCACCGAGCGTGCCTTGAAGGCCACCGGATTGTGGGTGGCCACCGTGCGGGCATTGCGCCAGAAGCGGT
This sequence comes from Glutamicibacter sp. AGC84, assembly GCF_053543575.1. NCBI lineage: Bacteria > Bacillati > Actinomycetota > Actinomycetes > Micrococcales > Micrococcaceae > Glutamicibacter > Glutamicibacter sp. AGC84. Next base: position 31,621 of record NZ_JBLVOC010000004.1, on the reverse strand, counting down.
CCAGCGACTTGGAGGTCGAAATCGCCGAGGCCCCGGTGACGTCGAAGAGCTCGCTGGTGGCGTCCAGGACCAGCTTCGGCGTGGCCACGTGGGCTTGCTGGACGGCAAGCTCTGCGCGCAGGTAGGCCGCTTGCGGGTCCAAGCCCAGATCCTCGTCGAGCGCCGAATCCAGTTCCCGGGCTGCGGTGACCACGATGCTCTCTGCAGCGAAGACATTGGCCGCCAAACGGCCGACAAGTTCCTGGATCTGCGCGTCATCCTTGAACAGCGCGCCGGAGCCGGTATTGAAGGTTCGCGTGCGGTTGGCAACGATGTCTGCGGCGGCATTGCGGGCCCCCTTGCCGATACCGGCCAGTACGGCGAGCAGGCACAGCTGGAAGAAGGCAGGTTCAAGGGTGGAAGCTATCTTGCGCTGAATGATATTGGCTTCTTCCACCGCAACGTCAGTGAATATCGCGGTGCCGGTACCGGTCAGCGGCTGGCCGAAGCCATCCCAGTCGTCAAGGATCTCCACGCCCTCGGCATGGCGATCGACGATGGCGTATTGGCGCCCCTCGATCCCGTCGGTGGTCGCCATGACCACTACCCAATCGGCGAAGATCGAGCCAGTGGTGTAGTACTTCTCGCCGCGCAGCACCCAGCCTTGCCCGGTCTGGACCAGCTTGGTATTGGTGGTGCCAAGGGCATTGCCGCCACGCTCGGTCGCGGCGTTGCCGAAGATTTCCCCGGCAAGCACCCGCGGGAACCAGCGGTCCTGGAACTCTGCCGGCTGCAGGGAGATGGTTTCTACGAAGGAGAAGTGGCTGCGCAGCAGGTGCGCCACATTCGAGTCCGCCGCGGCCAGCTCGATCAGCAAGCGGAACAGATGCTCGTGGCTGATAGGCGAACCGCCATGGCTTTCTGGCACGCGCAGCGTGGTGAAACCGGCATCCTTGAGCCACTGCACCTGCTCGAAAGGCAGGATGCGCTGCTGCTCGCGTTCACAGCTTCCTTCAGCAATTCTGGCAAAGACCGCTTGGAATCGCTCCAGTAGTTCCTGGTAGCGGCTTTCGATTGCGGGTGCGGCGATCATCGTCATTGGTTCTCCCTGCAGGACGTCGATACTTTGAGTAAAGGAGTCGGAAAATGTGGTGCCCCACAACGCCGAAGTTCAGCGTCGTGGGGCCAAGGGCCTACTTATTCCAGGTGGCGAAGTCCGCTTCGAGATCGCGGTCCCAAGGAGTGCCCAACGCACCGTCGAGGTAGCTCGCGTACCATTCGCGCACCTCCTCGGAGTGGTAGGCCTCTTCCAGCGCCTTGCCCTTTTCGGTGTCCGTAAACCCTGGCTTTGCGCCGATGATGTTGATGTACGGGAGCGCTTCTTCTTCCTCTTCAAAGAGCAGTGCGTCCTTCGGGTTCAGTCCGATCTCGGCGCCGAGCCGGGCGAAAAGGAACCCGGCATCCACGTCAGGCAGGGTCTTGGAGAGCGACTGCTGATCTACCTCAACGAACTTGAAGCCCTTGGGGTTCTCCAGGATGTCGTTCTGCGACAAGTGGATCACGCTCTTGCCCTCAGCTACCTTCAGGACACCGGCCTTATCCAACAGGGCCAGGGCGCGTCCGTTGTTGGCGGTATCCACGGGCAGTGCGATGGTCGCACCGTTGGGCAAGTCCTTGATGTCGTCGTATTTCTTCGAGTACACGCCGGCAGGTGAGCTGTACATGTAGAAGGCCGGCTCCACGTCGACGTTCTGATCCTTCTTGAACTGTTCCAGGTAAGCGCCGTGCTGGAAGAAGTTGGCATCGTATTCGCCATTGGACACCACGTGGTTCGGCTGCACGATGTCGGTGACATAGGTAGCTTCCAGAGTCCAGCCCTTTTCGGCCAGCAGCTTCTGGGCGATTTTGGTTGGTTCCTGCGATGGGGCCGATTCGGTGACAATAACCTTGATGGTCTTGTCACCGGTGCCGGCCGCCTGTCCACCTGCCAGGCCGCAAGAAGCCAGCGCGAGAAGTGCGGCGGAGCCGGCGGTGAAAGTTAAGAAGGTGCGGCGAGAGAATGCCATGGTGTTGTCCTTTGCTGAAATGCGAGTTGAGCGGGTTTTGTGTTTAGCGCTTGTCAGCGGCGCGCGATAGCCGAGTTCCGACGAACTGAACTGCATGCACCAGCAGGATCATCAACACGATGGCTAGCAGCATGACTCCGGTTTCATAGCGGTAGTAGCCGTAGCGGATTGCGAAGTCGCCGATACCGCCTCCGCCGACCAGTCCGGCCATGGCCGAATACGAGATGAAGCTGACGGTCATGATGGTGATGGAAGACAGCAGTGCAGGCTTGGCTTCGATCAGCAGCACTTCACGGATGATCTGTCCCCGGGTGGCGCCCATGGCCTGCGCTGCTTCGACAACGCCATTGCCAAGCTGGCTGATGTTCTGCTCCACGAACCGGGCGAAATAGGGGATCGCGTTGATGGTCAGCGGAACGATAACCGCCGCGGTGCCAATGGTAGTTCCCACAACGAATCGGGTGAACGGGATGATGGCGATCAGCAGGATGAGGAATGGGAAGGAACGGATTGTATTGACCAGCCCGTCAACGATTCGGTGCAGTCGCGGACGTGGGCGCAAACCGTTGGGAGACATCGAGTAAAGCCAAATGCCCAGCGGGGTTCCCAGGAGAATCGCGATCGGGATGGAAACCAGCAGCATCGCAAAGGTCTGCGCCATGGCGACCCAGATTTCCGGGGCAAGTTCGATGATGCGGTCAAGACTGAAAGCTGCTGCGTTGCCGTTGCTCGTGGCTAGCACTACTGACGTGAAATTCATTGGTAATCCAGGTTCTCTATACGCGGGCTACGGTGGCAGCGACGGCTTGGTCCTGCTTTGGCTGGCGGTTAAGCGTGATTTCGTCACTGATCAGGTAGCGGCCGATTGGCGTCACTGGTTCAAAGCCTGGTTCTCGCAACGAGCTCAGGGCGAACTCTTCAACTACCGCTCCGTCTTCCATGACCGAAACCTTGTCGGCAATGGCCTTAATAACGTTCATCTCGTGGGTGACGATGACTGTGGTGATGCCAAGGCTGGCGTTGATGTCACTGAGGTATTGCAGCACCGACGTTGTCGTTCTGGGATCCACGGCACTGGTTGGCTCATCGCACAGCAGGACCTTGGGCTCGGTGACCAGCGCGCGGGCAATGGCGATGCGCTGTTTCTGGCCGCCCGAAAGCTGTCCTGGATAGGCGGCAGCCTTGTCAGCGAGGTCCACAATGGACAGCGCTTCCAGCGCACGTTCACGGCGTTGCTTTTTCGGAACACCAGCGAACTTCAGATTCAGCTCGACGTTCTGTTGCGCGGTGCGATTGTTCAGCAGGTTGAAGTGCTGGAAGATCATCCCGATCTCATGACGCTGCTTTCGCAGGTCTCCTTCACTGAGCCCGGTCAGTTCGACGCCATCCACGATGACCTGGCCCGACGTGGGACGCTGCAGCAAATTGATATTGCGCAATAGCGTTGACTTTCCGGCACCGGAAAATCCGATAATTCCATGGATGGTTCCGGCCTGGATTTCCAGCGAGACATCCTTGACGCCCGTGAATTGATCTTGGCCCTTGCCGAAGGCGGTCGTTACGTTTTCAAGACGAATCATCATCGCTCCCTTGGTGCTTGGTTATGCGGAGCGCACTTCGCGAAAATCATCTGCATTCCACAGATTTTCCGTCGCGAAGTGAAAGTACTCCATCGGTTCTGGCTGTAGCACCGCTCCCTCTCGGGTGGTTGCTGCGACGTCGTTGAGCCAGATCTCTCAGTCGCTCTGGATGGTGTGCGTTCGGTTGTACGAGCCGAACAATTCAAGTCTGGAGTCCATGCCCGCAGGCCGGCAAACGTTACTTCAATCGGCGTCATCAAGTCATAGTCCGGACGGACCCACGCTGAAATCACGCAATAATCCACGTAGCAATCTGACACATTTCGCTACTTCCCCTCTTTGTGACGAAAGCCTTGCAGTTTCTGCCCATCTCTCGCTGGCTTGTGCCAGCAATCTTGGGTGGGGAATTCAGCGATGCCTACGGTGGTTGTAGTGGAATGCAGACCAACGAGAGGACCCCATGAAGATCGCAATTACCGGTGCCACCGGACAGCTTGGAAATCTAGTCATCGACGCGCTGCTGGCGCGCGGGGCGAATGCCGCTGATCTGGTCGCAATTGGCCGCTCCGAGCAGAAGCTGGAACCGCTGGCAGGCAAAGGCCTGGAAACCCGCGTTGCCGATTACAACGCCCAGCCAACTCTCGTGTCCGCACTCGAAGGCATAGACAAGCTGCTGCTGATTTCGGCCAGCGAGGTGGGCCAGCGCGTTGCCCAGCATGAGAACGTCATCAACGCGGCCAAGCACGTGGATGTCTCGCTGATCGCCTACACCTCAATTGCCAACGCCCTGTCCGGCGGCATGAAGCTCGCCGAGGAGCACATCGCCACCGAACGGCTGCTGGCCGGATCCGGCATCGACTACGTGCTGTTGCGCAATGGATGGTACATCGAGAACTACACCGACCAGCTGATGGGCTACCTCAACAGCGGCACGGTGCTCGGTGCCGCCGGCGACGGCAAGATCAGCGCTGCCGCCCGTGCAGACTACGCGGATGCCGCTGCGGCCGTGCTGCTTTCCAAGGAAGACCAGAACGGCAGGATCTACGAGCTGGGCAGCGACAAGCCATTCACCCTCGCCCAGCTCGCTGGCGCGGTTGGCGCTGCCGCCGGCCAGGACATCGCCTACCAGGAAATGGATCCCGGACAACTGGAAAAGATCTACGCTGATGCCGGCGTCCCCGGACCGTTCGCGCACATCCTCGTCGATACCGACATGCGCATTAGAGAAGGAGCACTGGAAGTGAACTCCGGGGAGCTAGCACAGCTGATCGGCCGCGCCCCGGCTTCCTTGGGCAAAGTCATCAAGGACAACCTGGACAAGTAGCCCAGGTGCACTAGGGTTCCAGCGGGCAGGCACTGGCGGCGATCGAG
>NZ_JBLVOC010000004.1:11142-26605 GCF_053543575.1 Glutamicibacter sp. AGC84 | reverse complement strand
CGAGGCCGCGGTGCCTGCCCGCCGCTTTAACGAGTCACAACCCGGAATATTCGCGCGGCAATGCCGAAATTGCCGCGCAAACCCATGGTGCCGCGTGTCACAACCGCGTGGCGAGTTCCCGCTCCCGTAAATTTGCGCATACTTCATCCCCACCTGCAGAGGAGATCAAAGCATGCCACGAGTACGTTCAAGATCAGTTGCCTGCGCGGCAGCCATCGCCTTGGGCCTGGGAGCTTTCTCAGCGCTTCCGGCGAGCGCCGAACCACGGCACACCCAGAAGGACCCGACCGCCGTAGGCACTGGAGGCGCAGTCTCGTCGGTCGATCCGGAGGCCACGGCTGCCGGCATCGAAATCCTGCGCAAGGGAGGCAACGCCGTCGATGCGGCTGTGGCAACCGCGGCGGCACTGGGCGTCACCGAACCCTATAGCGCAGGCATTGGCGGCGGCGGATACTTCATGCACTACGATGCGAAGTCGGGCAAGGTCAGCACCATCGACGGCCGCGAAACCGCCCCGGCAGGCATTGGGCATGATGCCTTCATCGATCCTGGAACCGGCGAGCCGTATAACTTCACCCCGGAACTGGTCACCAGTGGTGTGGCCGTAGGCGTGCCCGGGACAGTGGCCACCTGGCAGCGCGCACTGGATAATTGGGGTTCGCAGAACCTGAAACAGGTTCTGCGGCCGGCGACCCAGATCGCTTCACGCGGCTTTGTCATCGACGAGACGTTCCGCGAGCAGACCCTGGACAACAAGGAACGGTTTGCCGCGTTCACCTCCACGAGCGAATTGTTCCTGCCCGGCGGAGATGCTCCGGAGGTCGGGAGCATTTTCAAGAATCCGGATCTCGCACACACCTACCGGATGCTGGCCAAGCAAGGCATTGATGGATTCTATGAGGGCGAACTGGCTGCCGACATCGCCCAAACGGTACAGGCGCCGCCAAAGAGCGAAGACACCACCCTCCCGGTTCCCGCAGGGCAGCTGGGCACCGCCGACCTGGCCGGCTACGAAGTGGTGGAGCAGGCTCCGACGAAAGTGGACTACCGGGGCTACGATGTCTTCGGCATGGCTCCTTCTTCCAGTGGCGGAACGACCATCGGCGAATCGCTGAACATTCTGGGCGAATTCGATTTGCCAGCCATGGAAGAACCCGACGCCTTGCATCATTATTTCGAGGCAACTGCGCTCGCCTACGCTGATCGCGGCAAGTACGTCGGCGACCCCGCGTTCACCAGCGTCCCGACCCGGACCTTGACGGACAAGTTATTCGGCGCGGATCGTGCCTGCGCCATTGATCCGGATCAGGCCGCAACGAAGCCGGTCGCTCCGGGCGACCTTGAAAACTACGATGGCCAATGCCCTGCGGCTACCAGCGAACCGGTAGCGGAACAGGATACGGAGAACATCTCCACCACCCATCTGTCGGTCGTGGACCGTTGGGGCAATGCCGTTTCCTACACGTTGACCATCGAGCAGACCGGCGGCTCGGGCATGGTGGTCCCCGATCGCGGTTTCCTGCTGAACAACGAGCTGACCGATTTCTCCACGGTGTACGACCCGCAGGATCCGAACCGCATTGAACCTGGCAAGCGCCCGCGTTCCTCGATGGCTCCGACCATTGTCCTGCAGGACGGCGAGCCGGTGCTGGCCATTGGCTCCCCCGGTGGTTCAACCATCATCACCACGGTGCTGCAGACCCTGGTGAACCGCATTGATCTGGGCATGGACATCAGCGAAGCCATCGCCGCTCCACGTGCTTCCCAGCGCAATACGGCAGTGGTCACCGCGGAACCGGAGTTCATCCAAGCCCACGGTTCGGCGCTCGAAGCCTTCGGGCACAAGCTCGCGCCCGCTGGTGATTCCTTCACTCCGCAGGCGGAAATCGGGGCGGTTGAAGCGGTGGAAATCGCTGCCGATGGCACACTCACCGCCGCGGCCGAGCCCACGAGGCGCGGCGGCGGTTCAGCCATGGTGCTGCAGCCAACCGAATAGGCCCGCCGTCTGCTGCGCTAGCAGGCGATGCGCCTAAGCCTGCGCGGCCATCCGGTTGGAGATCTTGTACCGGGCTGCGCGGTGGGTGTCCTTCACGCGGTCGCCGGCACCGAACATCTTGTGGCGCAGCGAGCCCTCGGTGTATTCGGTCTTGTAGACGCCGCGCGCCTGCAGCTCGGGAACCACGTACTCGACGATGTCCTCGAAGGTGCCCGGAGTGACAGCATAGGCGAGGTTGAAGCCGTCCACGTCGGTGTAGTCCACCCAGTCGATGAGCTTCTCGGCTACCTCGGCGCCGGAACCAACGGAGACCGGGCCGAATCCGCCCACGCCGATCCATTCGGCCAGCTGGCGGATGGTCCACGGCTTGCCGGTATCGCCGCTGGCCTTCTTGAAGGTTTCCACCGAGGACTGGATGGCGTTGGACTTCACGTCGTCGCCGATGACATCGTCGGGGCCGTAGACGGACATGTCGATGCCGGTCCAGCCCGACAGCAGTGCCAGCGACCCCTCGATATCCACGTAGGAGCTGTAGTCCTGGAACTTCGCCTGGGCCAGTTCGTTGGTTTCGGCGGTAATGATGGTCTGCATGGCGAAGACCTTGATGTCGTAGCGGCCACGCCCGGCGGCCTCGGCAGCGTCACGGATCTTGCTGACCGCTTCCTTCAGCAGGTCGCGGGTGGGGCAATTGACAAAGATCGCTTCGGCGTTCGTTGCGGCGAACTCGGTGCCGCGCTTGGAGGCGCCGGCCTGGTAGATCACCGGGGTGCGCTGGGTGGACGGCTCGGTGATGGCGATGCCCGGAACCTTGAAGTACTTGCCTTCGTGCTCGATCGGGTGCACCTTGGCCGGGTCGGTGTAGACGCCGGTGGCCTTGTTGTTCTGCACCGCGTCGTCTTCCCACGAGCCTTCGAGCAGCTTGTAGACCACCTCGAGGTACTCATCGGCGTGGTTGTAGCGCTCGTCGTGCTCCATCTGGTCTTCCTGGCCCATATTGCGGGCCGCCGAGGGCAGGTAGCCGGTGACGACATTCCAGCCCACGCGGCCGTTGGTCAGGTGGTCCAAGGTGGCCAAGCGGCGGGCGAAAGCGTACGGGTGCTCATAGGCGGTACCTGCGGTGACGCCGAAGCCGAGGTTCTCGGTCACAGCGGCCATGGCGGAAACCAGCATCATCGGGTCGTTGACCGGCGCCTGCGCGCCGGAGCCCAGCGGGGTCACGTTGGTGCCCTTGTACACGTCGTAGGTGCCCAGCACGTCGGCAAGGAACAGCCCGTCGAACTTCCCCTTTTCCAGCACCTTGGCCAGGTGGGTCCAGTAGCCCAGGGTGTTGTAGGTCGAGGCCTTGTCCTGCGGATGGCGCCACAGGCCCGGCGACTGGTGCACCACGCAGTTCATGTCGAATGCGTTGAATAGGATCTCGCGCTTGTTCTCGCTCATGGCTTTGCCCCCATAGGTTGGTAATCGTGGAAAGTTGCTGGTGTGCGTCGCAGGCCCTCAGGCCCGCTGGGTCGAATCTTCGCCGGTGACGGACAGCCGCTGCGGCTGGACCCCGTTGATCTCGTAGTCCCCGACAATGCGCGCCTTGTAGATCGCCGGGTTATGGGTGGCGATGGTGCGCGCATTGCGCCAATGCCGGTCCAGGTTGCAGCCGCTTCTGGTGGAAGAGGCTCCCAGTGCGTCGAAGAGCTTGCTGGTCACGCCGATGGCCAGTGGCTGCACCACGGTTTGCGCGCGGTTGGCGGCCAGCTCGCATACGGCGTAGCGTTCCTCGTCGTTCAGTCCCGGATCGCCCAAGGCGGCTTCAACTTCAAGGACTGCGCCGATCACCACGGAGTCGGCAGCGAAGGACTCCGCGGAAACTTCGCCCACCAGCTGGAGGACCTGGGGTTCCTGGTATACCGGCACCCCGGTTCCAGTGGTGAAGATGCGGGTGCGCGCCTGCACCGCGTGACGCAGGTCGTTCAATGCGGCGCGGGCGATGCCTGCCTGCACGGCCATGAGCACCAGCTGGAAGATCGCCGCTTCGGAGTCATTGGTCTGCTGCGGCATGAAGCAATCCACCGGGACCTGGTGGAATTCGGTGGTGCCGGTTCCGGTGAGGCCCTGGCCGAACCCATCCCAGTCGTCGAGGATCTTGACGCCGCTGCGCTGGGTGGAGACCACGGCGATCTGGCGGCCGGCGAGCTCCGGGTGGGCCACCGCAACGGTGGTCCAGTCGGCAAAAATGGTGCCGGTGCAGTAGTACTTTTCACCGTCGATCACCCAGCGCCCGTCCACGGTGCTGGCCTTGGTATTCAAGGTGCCCAGGGCGTTGCCACCGCGTTCGGTGTAGGCGTTGCCGATAATCTGCCCGGCAGCGATGCGAGCGACCCACTTCTTGCGCAGCTCCTCGTCCTCCAGCGCCAAGACGTTCTCGACGAATGCGATATGCGCACGCCACAGCTGGCCTACGTGGGAGTCCGCCTCGGACAGCTCGATGAGCAGGCGGAAGACATCCACCAGCCGTGCGCCGTAGCCCCCGTCGGCAACGGAAAGGCGCAGCGCACCGAAACGCTCGCGATTCAGCAGGCCTACCTGCTCGAAAGGAAGCACGCGGTTCAAGTCGCGGTCCTTGGCGGTTGCGGCGATCTGCGCAAAAACGGGTCGGAAAATCTCGGCCAGCCGGTCGTATTGCTCATCCGCACTTGGTCCGGGGGTGATTTTCAGCAATTGCCTGGTCGGCAGCTGTTCTTCAAACTTGTCCAGGTCCATTGCGGTGGCCTGCGAAGGGTCACTGAGCTGGTTGAAGTCCAGTCCGAGGGCATTGTGCGATTCACCAATAGGCATCAGGGTTCTCAATTCTTTCCATCGGTCCTGGCGGTAGCACCGTCCCGCTATTGGGGTGGTTGCTGCGGCGTCGTGGAGCCAGATCTCTCAGCCGCTCTGGATGGGTCGTAATTCATTTGTAACGGTAATAAACCGGCGTTTCCAACCCGCGAAGTCACATTTCGTCCCAGTGCCGGCAGTGCCCATCTTCAAATTTCACAGCCTAATCCGTGTCCTGCCGAAGATGAGTTGCAAAGTTTTGCTTAATGTCGAGCAAACCGGCCTGCAATAAAATAAATAACGAAATTTCTGGGCAATGTGACGTAGTTGTCGAAGATTTTTTCATATTACGCAAGATTTGCGTTCAAATCGTTCGACTCGCTGTAATGGACACGTAACCATCCCGAGCGGCCGAGAGATCTGGCTCGTTGACGCCGCAGCAACCACCTTTGGAGTTTTGCTCTGCAGGCCGGTGCTACCGCCAGGACCGATGGAGATGAACATGACTCTTTCCTTTGCAGCGCCCGAGGCAACTCCCGTTGCCTCAGCTTCAAGCGCCCTGGACGTGCAGTTCAGCAACGTGTCGCGAACCTTCACCACCAAGATGGAAAGCCGCACCGTCCTGGCCGATATCAACCTGCAAATTCCAGCAGGTCAAGTCGTGGCCATTCTTGGAGCCAGCGGTTGCGGAAAATCCACGCTGCTGCGTTCAGTATCGGGCTTGGACCACCCCACCACCGGCACCATCCGCACCGGCACCCGCGAGGTCACCGGCATCAACGAGTTATGCGCCGTTGCTTTCCAAGAGCCCCGGCTGCTGCCATGGCGCTCGGTTCGCCAGAACATTGCACTGGGCCTGGCACCGGAAACCGATAAGCGCGCCGGCAACTCGCTGATCGATGAGTTGATCGAGCTGACCGGTCTGAGCCATGCAGCCAGCTTGCGCCCACGCGAGATCTCCGGAGGCATGGCGCAGCGGGTTTCGCTGGCTCGCGCGCTGGCTCGGCGCCCGGGTGTATTGCTTCTTGATGAACCCTTCGGCGCCCTCGATGCGCTGACACGCTTGAAGATGCAGGATCTGCTGCTCTCGATTCACGCATCGTTCCCCACCACCGTTCTCATGGTGACCCATGATGTGGACGAGGCGTTGACTCTGGCTGACCGCGTGATTGTTCTGGGGCGAGGCGCTGAGCATAGTGCAGCGGGCGTCATCGAGGATCTGTCCATCTCAGCTGGGCATCCACGCCGGCATACCGATGAAAAGTTCGTTGCAGATCGCCTGCACCTATTGCGCCTGCTCGGCGTCGACCCAACCAACCATTAATCCCGGCCACGCCGTGGGTCCCGAACCATTCGGCGGCCTCTTTGCCTTTCACCCACACCGCTTGCACGCACAATTCTAGGATTCTCCATGCTTTTGAACCGTCTCACCCGCCGCACTGCATTGTCCGCCGCCGCCTTGATCGTTGGCGCAGTTGCCCTGACCGGCTGTGCTGGCGAAAACGCTACAGCCTCCCCGGATGGTCAGACCCTGTCCATCGACTTTGCCACTTACAACCCGCTGAGCCTGGTACTCAAGGAAAAGGGATGGTTGGAAGCAGCCGCCAAGGAGCAGGGCGTAAATGTCGAATGGATCCAGTCCGCTGGTTCCAACAAGGCCAATGAAGCTCTTCGCGCCGACGCAATCGATGTTGGTTCCACAGCCGGTTCCGCTGCGCTCCTGAACCGTTCGAACGGTGCACCCATCAAGACCATCGCACTGTATTCGCAGCCGGAATGGGCGGCCCTGGTAGTGGATAAGGACTCGAAAATCGAGTCCGTTGAAGATCTGGCGGGCAAGACCGTGGCCGCTACGAAGGGCACCGACCCATACTTCTTCCTGCTGCAGGCGCTGGAATCCGCGGGCTTGAGTGAAGCTGACATCAAGCTGCAGAATCTCCAGCATGCCGATGGACGTACCGCCCTGGCCAACGGCTCGGTTGATGCCTGGAGCGGTTTGGATCCGATCATGGCCGCTGCCGAAAAAGACGGCGCGCAACTGGTTTACCGGAACTTGGATTTCAACACCTACGGTGCGCTGAACGCTCGCGAAGACTTCATTGAGCAGAGCCCCGAACTCGCCCAGCTCGTTGTCGATGCCTACGAAAAGGCTCGTGGCTGGGCAGCTGACAATCCCGAGGAAACCGCAGAAATCCTGGCCGACGTAGCAGGGCTCGAACCAGGAGTTGCTGCCACCGTGATTGAGGAACGCTCCAATCTGGACGTTCCGGCAGTTCCCGACGCCAAATTCACTGGAGTCCTGAGCAAGATTGCTCCCACGCTGGTCGCCAGCCGCGATGTCTCGGAGCAGGAATCCGTTGATGAAGCTCTGGAAACCCTCATCGATGACCAGTTTGCTGTCAAGGCAGACGCAACAAAGATCTCCGGAGAGTAACCAGCCATGAGCCCCACTAACGTGGCTGGAACCCGCGGAAGCCAAACACCTGCCAAGCAGAAGGCCAGCATGGCCGCAACGATCCTGCGTGCCCCGAAATGGCTGCTTGCGCTGGTCTTGCCGCTGACCACCCTGGCTGTGTGGCAATTTGTCACCGTCACCGGAATCGTCGCTCCGTGGACACTGCCAACTCCGGGTTCAGTGGTCTCTGCTGCCATTGAGCTCTTCCAGGATGGCGAACTCGGAAAGCACATCGGCATCTCCACCCAGCGTGTTCTTCTCGGTTTCGCCTTCGGATCATTGCTGGGCTTGGCGCTGGGTGCACTTGTCGGACTGTCCAAATTGGCAGATGCATTTCTGGGACTGAGCATCAGCGCCCTGCGTGCAGTCCCTTCCTTGGCTTGGGTTCCGCTGCTGGTGCTCTGGATGAAAATGGGTGAAGATTCCAAGGTCACACTCGTGATCATTGGTGCCTTCTTCCCGGTCTTTACCACCGTCGCCTTGGCGTTGCGCCATGTCGATGCCCACCTGGTCGAAGCAGCCCGCTCCTTCGGGTTGAAGGGATTGACGCTGCTGCGCACCGTCCAGCTGCCCGCAGTCGTCCCTTCGATCTTCTCCGGCCTGCGTTTGGCACTAGCCCAAGCTTGGCTCTTCCTGGTCGCAGCCGAACTCCTCGGCGCGTCAATGGGCCTAGGCTTCTTGCTCACCGACTCGCAGAACAACGGCCGATTGGACCGCCTAATCATGACCATCGTGCTGCTGGCCGTCTTTGGAAAGATCACCGATGCCCTGCTGTCGATAGCAGAACGCTGGGCTATCAAGCGCTGGACCTGAAACCGGACCAGCTAGTACCCGTTGACAAAGCTACCCCTCACCAAAGAAAGTTTGCGATGACCACCGAATTGGCAACAACCTCAACTCAAGTACCAGAGGCAGCACGCCAGGAATTCTGGGACGAAGCGGCGAACCTCTTGGATTGGGACACCCCGTGGCACACCACCAGCCGCATCGTTCCGGCCGATCCGGATGCCAAGCGCGGACCGGAAATTTCTTGGTACCTCGGCGGCAAGCTGAACGCCGCAGTGAACTGCGCCGACCGCCATGTAGCTGCGGGACGCGGCCAGAAGGTCGCATTGTATTTCGAAGGCGAGCCCGGAGACCGGGTAGCCGTCACCTACAAGAATTTGCAGGAGCGGGTCTCCCAGGCAGCCAACGCCTTGGAATCCCTGGGTGTGGTGAAGGGCGACCGCGTGGTCATTTACCTGCCGGTGCTCATTGAAACAATTGTCATCACCTTGGCTTGCGCCCGCATCGGCGCCATCCACTCGCTGGTCTTCGGCGGGTTCTCCGCCGAGGCGCTGAGGTTCCGTGTGGAGGACACCAAGGCAAAGGTCCTGGTCACCACCGACGGCCAGTTCCGCCGCGGCACTTCGGTTCCGGTCAAAGGCAACGCCGATGCGGCCGTTGCCGGCGAGAACGAAATCGAAAAGGTCCTGGTTATCCGCCGCACCGGCGACGAAATCCCGTGGACCGAAGGCCGCGACATCTGGTGGCATGAGGTGGTTGATACCCAGTCCACCGAGCACCACGCGCAGGCATTCGATGCGGAAACACCGCTGTTCATCATGTACACCTCGGGAACCACCGGCCAGCCGAAGGGCTTGGTGCACACCACCGGCGGGTACCTGACGCAGGCGGCCGCCAGCTACAACCTGCTGTTCGCCAACCCGGACGAGTCCCAGCGCGCCAAGGACGTGCACTGGTGCACCGCCGACCTCGCCTGGGTCACCGCGCATACCTACGAGATCTATGGCCCGTTGGCCAATGGCGTCACCCAGGTAATCTACGAGGGCGTCCCCAATGCCCCGCACCCGGGCCGCCACTTCGAGGTCATTGAACGCTACAAGGTCACCAGCTACTACACCGCTCCCACCTTGGTCCGCTCGTTGATGGGCTGGTTCCCGGACGGCATCCCCGCCCAATACGATCTGTCCTCGGTGAAGATCGGCGGCACTGTGGGTGAAGCCGTCAATCCCGAGGCATGGAAATGGTTCCGCCAGCAGATCGGCCGGGACAGCGAAGCAGGACTGCCGATGGTTGACACCTGGTGGCAGTCCGAATCCGGCGCGACCGTGCTTTCCCCCCTGCCGACCGATGGACATTTCAAGCCAGGCTGTGCCGCACGCGCGCTGCCGGGCATCTCGGTGGACATCGTTGACGATCGCGGCCTGAGCGTGCCGGCCAACCAGCAGGGGAATATTGTCATTACGCGCACTGGTCCGTCGATGGCCCGTACCGTATGGGGCAACCCGACGCGCTACTACACCAGCTACTGGGAACAATACGTAGAGCAGGGCTGGTTCTTGGCCGGCGATGGTGCCCGCTTCGATGAGGATGGCGATATCTACATCCTGGGCCGCACAGATGACGTGATCAATATTTCCGGCCACCGGCTCTCCACCATTGAAATCGAATCGGCATTGGTCACCCACGCCGGCGTGGTGGAAGCCGGCGTTTGCCCCACCCCGGATTCCAAGACCGGGCACGCTGCAACCGCCTTCGTGGTACCGCTGGACAAGACCCTGGTTGCCGAGTCGCCTGACGAGCAGCTCGTTGCACGGCAGGCCGAGTTCATTGCTGAACTCCGTGATACCGTCGCGGTGCTGATCGGCCCGATTGCCAAGCCGCGGGAAATCGTCTTGGTTCCAGATGTGCCCAAGACCCGTTCGGGCAAGATCATGCGCCGCCTGCTCACCCAGCTGTTCGAGGGCACCACGCTCGGCGACACAACGAGCCTGCAGAATGAGCCGTGCATTCCGGAGATCAACGCGATCTGCCGCTCGCGCGGCTAATCGCTGCTCCCAAGCCCCTCTGGGGTTAAACAAATGAAGCTTCTTCCCCGGCTGGGGAAGAAGCTTCATTTGATTTGCCGGTTAGGAATTCCCGGCCGGTGGCTTCTGGCTCTGGCCATCGGCCGCGCTGTTCTTGCCGTCCTGCACCGGGTCAGCGGTGGCTTCGGTGGCGAAAAGCTTCACTTCGGAGGCCCTGCCCTCGGCCCTGACCAAAGGGATTTCGGTGGTCATCAAGCTGAACTGGCCACCCTCATGGCGGTCAACCGCCTGGCCCACGGACTGCTCCAGGACCTGTCGAGCCACCTTGCCGCGAAGCACCAGCGGATCCTTGCTCAGGTCCTTCCACAACGCCACGCAGAGCAGGAGCATCACAATCACGAATGGCAGCGCCGAAACAATAGTGATGTTCTTCAGCCCGGTCAATGCCTCCGCCGGATGATCGCCACCAGCCAGCAGCATCACCGCGGCCACAGCGCCGGTGGCCACGCCCCAGAAGATCACGGCCTTCTTGGATGGCTCTTCAGCGCCGCGTTCGCTGAGCGCACCCATCACGATCGAGGCCGAGTCTGCGCCGGTCACGAAGAAGATCGCAATCAGCAGCACGGTGACGACCATGAGCACGGTAGCCATCCAGCCCGACAGCGGGAGGCTGCCAAGCATGTCGAAGAGGATCAAATCGAAGTTGATATCTGGCGCGCCATCAACAATGCTGGCCAGCTTTTCCCCGGTTTCCCCGGCGCGTTCAGCGCGTTCCTGAATACCGATGGCGCCGCCGCCGAAGATTGCGAACCAAATCAGGGTGACACTGGATGGAACAAGCAGCACGCCGGTGACGAACTGGCGAATAGTGCGGCCACGGGAAATGCGGGCGATGAACAAGCCGACGAATGGGCTCCAGGAGATCCACCATGCCCAGTAGAAGACAGTCCACGAGGACAGCCAATCAGACATTGCACCGTCGCCGGCGGCCGTACGCGAGGCCATCTCTGGCAAGTCGCCGATGAAAGCGCCAATGGCATCGGGAATGACGTTCAGGATGAACAGAGTTGGGCCGCCAATGAAAACGATCAATGCGATGATCAATGCCAATACCATGTTGGTGTTGGACAACCACTGGATACCGCGCTCGATGCCGGAAACGGCAGAAGCGACAAACAATACGGTCAGAATGCCAATGATGATAACCAGAACGCCGGAACCGACCTTCTCCATCATCCCGGTGGCCTGGATGCCGCCGCCAATCTGCAATGCGCCCAGACCCAGCGAACAAGCCGAACCGAAGAGGGTGGCGATGATGGCCAGGATATTGATGGTGCGCCCGCCCCAACCATGGATGGCCCGGTCTCCGAAGATCGAGCTGAACATGGCTGAGAACAGCTGGGGGCGTCCCAGCCGGAAGCTGCCGTACGCCATGCCCAAGCCAACGATGGCGTACATGGCCCATGGGAATAAGGTCCAGTGGAAGAGCGTGGTGCCCATAGCGGTGCTCAATGCATCACTGGTGGAACCTTCCACCGTTCCCGGAGGAGGCGACATGTAGAAGTACAGCGGCTCGCCCACGCCGTAGAAGACCAAGCCGATGCCCATGCCGGTTGCGAACATCATCGAGATCCACGAGACCGTGGAGAACTTTGGCGTCTCGCCGTCCTTGCCCAGCGGGATGCGTCCAAAGTTCTTGGCCGCTACGACGATGGCGAAGACCGCGAAAACCGCGGCAGCAATCACAAAAAGCCAGCCAGTGTTGGTGATAACCCAGTCAAGGGCCGCGCTGGAGGCCTTGCCCAGCCCTTCGGGGCTAGCGAAACCCCAAATAATAAAGGCCAGCGCTAGAGCGCCGGCGATTCCGAATACCCAGTAATCCGTACCGGAAAGTGAGTACTTCTTAGGTCGTCTGTGACGAACTGAATGCAGTTCCTCCACGAGGTCGCCGATTGATTGATCCGTCTGCTTCATTGCGGTCTTCCTTCACTGGTGAGATCCCGCGGATAAGATCCGGGCGGAATCTGCCGAGCCATCGCCTCGCGAGTAAACGATCGCCATGCAGTGTGATTGATTGCGAATTGCTTTTCGGGTGTCGGTCCACTGTGTCTAAATCTCGCGTTGGAGCAGCCTGAAAGAAACAACTATTCTCCGCTAATATCCAGCGAATTATTCCTGCGAGTTGACTCGATTTAGCACGAATTTGACACGATAAATCCCAAAATGGGCCTTTTCCAGCATGGTCGACATCTCATCAAGGGTCAAATCAGATCCTTGATTTCTCGCCGTTTCCGGATCTTCAGCACCCCGGGATCACATTGTTTACGCTGGCAGCGCCATCCATGTGAGCTTCCTCGCCCCACAGGGTTTTTCGCTCCCCGAACCCGTGAAATCATCAATTGGACCGCAATATTTCCCAAGACAAAACCGCGCACTATTCGCTTTCTTATTTCGGGTGAAATGTCTGCGATTTCGTAATTTTCCTCCCCAGAAGCACACGGCACTTGAACATGCACGACATGGAATACTTACTAATGAAGTGCCGATTCAACCAGTCAGCTGGAGTCCACCCACTTTTAACGCGAAATACACTGGAACTTATCTTGACTGATTCAAAATAAGCAGGCATGCTGGGTACATGACATCACAGGCAGGGATCGAGCAGGTGCTGAAGGCGGCATCGATGCGGGTCACGCAACCGCGCGTTGCGGTACTTTCCGCCGTCGCGGCGCACCCGCACGCGGATACCGAAACCATCATTTCGGCTGTCCGTGAAGATCACCCCAATGTGTCGCACCAAGCTGTCTACGATTCACTCAGGCTCTTCACGAAACTGGGTGTCATTCGGCAGATACAGCCACAGGGCCATACCGCCCGCTATGAAGCCCGCGTTGGCGACAATCACCACCATGTGGTGTGCCGCCAGTGCGGAACGCTGGCGGACGTCGACTGCGCTGTCGGCGGCGCCCCGTGCCTGCATGCTTCCAATGACCACGGGTTCAGCATTGATGAAGCCGAAGTGATCTATTGGGGCACCTGCCCGGATTGCCAGGCTGCGAACGCATAGTTGCTGTCTAAGTAAACCCCTAGATTTGCCATCGTCATCAGCGCAGCTGCTGTGCGATGGATAAAACCAGATAAACCCTAAACAATCCGGAAGGAAAGAGCACATGTCTGAGATGACTGCAGGTCAGTGCCCAGTAGTTGGCGGCGCGGGTCGAATTCACCCTACCCAGGGCAATGCCAACACCGAATGGTGGCCGAATAAGCTGAATCTGAGGATTCTGGCCAAGAACCAGCAGGTTTCCAACCCGCTGGACGAGAACTTCGACTACATTGAAGCCTTCAATGCCCTCGACTTGTCGGCAGTAAAAGCCGACCTGACCGAAATCATGACCCAGTCGCACGACTGGTGGCCAGCAGACTTCGGCCACTACGGCCCATTCTTCATCCGCATGGCTTGGCACTCCGCAGGCACCTACCGCTCGCACGACGGACGTGGCGGCGGCGGCGCAGGCCAGCAGCGCTTCGCTCCGCTGAACTCGTGGCCTGACAACGTTTCGCTGGACAAGGCTCGCCGCCTGCTGTGGCCAGTGAAGAAGAAGTACGGCCAGTCGATTTCCTGGGCCGACCTTATCCTGCTGGCTGGCAACGTGGCTCTGGAAGACATGGGCTTCGAGACCTTCGGTTTCGCCGGCGGCCGCAAGGACGTTTGGGAAGCAGATGACGATGTCTACTGGGGCCCTGAAAAGGTCTGGCTGGACAGCGAACGCTACACCGGCAAGCGAGACCTGGATGCTCCTCTGGCAGCAGTGCAGATGGGCCTGATCTACGTGAATCCTGAGGGCCCTGACGGAAATCCGGATCCGCTGGCCTCGGCCGTAGACATCCGCGAAACCTTCCGCCGCATGGGCATGAACGACGAGGAGACCGTCGCGCTGATCGCCGGTGGCCACACCTTCGGCAAGACCCACGGCGCGCATGCCGATGACAAGATCGGCCCGGATCCAGAAGCAGCTCCGCTTGAAATGCAGGGACTGGGCTGGAAGAACGGCCACGGCACCGGCAAGGGCGCGGACACCGTCTCCTCGGGTCTTGAAGTCACCTGGACCTACCACCCAACCCGCTGGGACAACGAGTTCTTCCACATCCTCTTCGCCTACGAATGGGAACTGTTCGAATCCCCAGCAGGCGCCAAGCAGTGGCGCCCGGTCAACAATGGCGGAGCCGGCTTGGTCCAGCCTGCATTCGAGACCTTGGAACACCGCGAGCCACGCATGCTTACCAGCGACCTGGCCCTGCGCTTCGACCCGGTCTACGGCCCGATCTCCAAGAACTTCAAGGAGAACCCAGACCAGTTCGCAGACGCCTTCGCCCGCGCATGGTTCAAGCTGACCCACCGCGACATGGGCCCGAAGTCCCGCTACTTCGGCCCAGAGGTTCCTGCTGAGGACCTGCTCTGGCAGGATCCACTGCCAGCAGCTCCGCAGACCACCTTGGGTGCAACTGAAGTTGCCGCGCTTAAAGCCCTGATCAACGATTCGGGACTGACCGTCCAGCAGCTGGTATCCACGGCTTGGAAGGCCGCTTCGACCTTCCGCACCTCGGATAAGCGCGGCGGCGTCAACGGCGGCCGCATCCGCCTGGAACCACAGGTCTCCTGGAGCGTGAACCAGCCTGAGCAGCTCAAGCCGGTAATTGCCAAGCTGGAAGAGATTGTTGACAACTTCAACGCCACTTCCGGGATCAAGGCTTCCTTCGCGGACGTCGTTGTCCTAGCCGGCAACGTCGGAGTCGAGCAGGCAGCCCTGGCAGCTGGCCAGCAGGTCGAGGTTCCATTCACCCCGGGCCGCGTAGACGCAACCCAGGAGCAAACCGACGTTGACCAGTTCGCATGGCTGGAACCAGTTTCCGACGGATTCCGCAACTACGACTCGGGCTTCGTCAAGCTGCCTAGCGAGTACTTGCTGATCGACCGCGCGAATCTGCTGGGCCTCTCGGCACCGGAAGCGACCGTACTGCTCGGTGGACTGCGCGTCATCGGCAATAACTGGGACGGCTCCAACTTGGGCGTCTTCACCGACACCCCAGGCGCGTTGACCAACGACTTCTTCGCGAACCTGCTGGAGCTGGGGTTGGAATGGACCCCGTCCGCTGACGAGCAGACCTACACCACCACCGATGGCCGCTGGACCGGCAGCCGCGTGGATCTGGTCTTCGGTGCCAACTCCGAGCTGCGTGCACTGGCCGAGGTTTACGCTTCGGATGATGCCAAGGAGAAGTTCGTCAATGACTTCGCCTCCGCTTGGGCCAAGCTCATGGACGCAGATCGCTTCGAACTGCGCAGCAAGTAGCAGCTGCTGGGCCGCGAGCCCGTAGCAATTAGTGCTGGGCTGC
>NZ_JBLVOC010000004.1:0-11122 GCF_053543575.1 Glutamicibacter sp. AGC84 | reverse complement strand
CCCCCCCCAGCACTTGTTTCATGCGGGAACTGCCCGTCAGAACAGCGTCGCGGCGCCGCTGGCGAAGTCCGGGTTCTCCAGCTTCAGCAGCTCGGACTTGGCTTCCAAGCCTCCCAGGTAGCCGCCCAATGAACCATCGGTGCGCAGCACCCGATGGCAGGGCAGCACGATGGGAATCGGGTTGGTGGCGCAGGCTGAACCGACGGCCCGCACCGCCTTCGGCTTGCCGATCTGCTGCGCCAGCTGGGCGTAGCTCAGGGTACGCCCGTAATCGATATGGCCCAGTTCCAGCTGCACCTGGCGGCGGAACTCGGTGGAGAGCTGCAAGTCCACCGGAAGATCGAAGCCATGCCGCTGGCCCGCGAAATACTCCTCCAGCTGCCGGGCGGCACCATCCAAGCTCGACTTGTCGCGCAGGATCCGCGGGCTGACCCTTTCCGAGAGCACCTCCAGAATCCGGTCATGGCCTTCGGATTCAAAAGCAACCCGGACCAGCCCGGCATCGGTGCTGGCCAGCAGCAAGGCCCCCACGGGGCTATCGACCACGCGATAGGCAACATCAACAAGTTCCCGTGCACGGGCCCGTTCAACGAGCCGGCTCTGCAGCGAGTCGAGGATTTGCGCTTCAGCGGCCGTAGCCTGCTGCCGATAATTTTTTCCGTTCATGGCTGCTCCCGCCATAGTTCTTGGTCATCCATCCGCGCCCGCAGATTCTTGATCCCATCGGCGCACGAACGCCGGGCGGCAGCTTCGGTGCCGGAAAGGATTCCGGCAATTTGCGCGTAGCTCATTCCGCCCAGGTAGCGGTAGGCCACCACCTGCCGCTGCTTGCCAGGAAGCTGGTTCACCTCATGCCACAGCTGCAGGTTTTCCAACTGCAGATCCGGCCGTTGGGCTGATGGGGCCAGGCTGTCCACGTCTTGGCCGATGAGGATTTCCGGCTTGTTCCTGCGCAACTCGTCAATGGCTTTGTTCCGGGCAATACGCACTAGCCATGCCAGGACATTGGCGTCCTCCGGCAGTTGCGGGTACGCCTTGAGCGCGGCAAGGAACGTTTCGGACCAGGCGTCTTGCGCGCGATGCTCATCAAGCAGGGCACGGCAAACGCGCAGGACGTTCAGTCCATAGTCCTGGACTATCCGCTCGAACGGTGCTTGCATGGCTCTCCTGGAATTCTTGCGCCTTCATGGCTTCTCACCATGTAAACGTACGAGGAGACCATTTTGTGAGGCGTGAACGAAAAAAAATTTACTTCGCGCAGAGACCCCGTGGATTCCTAGAATGCCACCAGATCCAATTCGCTGGCGATCTGCTCAAGGCGGATCAAGTCCAAGTGGAGCATTTCGCCATTTTCCACGCCTTGGGGGTCCGTGGTTCCGGCCAATGCGTCGCGGATGGTGCGCATGGTGGCCCCATGGCTGACAATCATGACCTTGCGCCCGGCATGCCTGCTGGCCAAGTCCAGCAGCGCTGGCACCGCACGGTTCAAGATCTGGGCACGCGGCTCACGCAGGTCCTTGGCAGCAGCCGATTCCGCTTCGCTGACCTCGGCCATGATCCGGCCTTCCAGCGGGCCGAAGCCGCGTTCAATGAGTTCCGGAACGGCGTTCCCCGTCTCGGCCCCGATCTGCTGGGCAATCAGCGCGGCAGTTTCCCGGGCACGTTCCAAGGGCGAAGCAAGTACCAGCGACCAGTTCTGGCCGATCAGCTGGCGCCCGACCTCGCGAGCTTGTTCGCGCCCGGTCTCGTTCAACGGGATATCGGTACGCCCCTGCAGGCGCCCTGCAAGGTTCCAATCGGTCTGCCCGTGTCGCACCAGTGCCAGCGAAGTATCCATGACTCCAGCCTAACCGGGGTAATAGTTATCGAAGAATCTCCGATAACAGCTCCAATACGCAACGTTACGACTCATAGTTGGGTCACGAACGGTCATGTTGCGAAGATTATTACACCATCCCGAGCGGCTGAGAGATCTGGTTCGATGACGCCGCAGCAACCTGCCACATCCGGTGGTTACGGTGCTACCGCCAGAAACGATGCAGCCGCCTACCCGTTGGACCACAGCAGGAAGCGACATTGATTCCGGGATTCCTGCCTCGATCGCGACCCGCCCTGCGGTGCCCGCGAAACCCCAATCGACAAGGAGTCGTAAGCCACCATGGCAGATCACAAGTTTGGATTCCGCACCCGCGCATTGCATGCCGGAGGCACCCCCGATGCCGAGCATGGCTCACGCGCAGTGCCGATCTACCAGACCACTTCGTTCGTCTTCAAGGACGCCGACGATGCGGCCAACCTCTTTGCCCTGCAGAAGTACGGCAACATCTACTCGCGTATCGGCAACCCGACCGTAGCGGCATTCGAAGAGCGCATGGCTTCGCTGGAAGGCGGCATCGGAGCGGTAGCCACCGGCTCGGGCATGGCCGCGGAATTCGTCACCTTCGCGGCCTTGGCCCAGGCAGGCGACCACATTGTGGCTTCCTCGAAGCTCTATGGCGGCACCATCACCCAGCTCGATGTCTCGCTGCGCCGCTTCGGCATCGACACCACTTTCATCGACTCCAATGATCCCGCCGACTTCGAAGCGGCGATCCAGGAAAACACCAAGGCCGTCTACACCGAGGTGGTGGCCAACCCGTCCGGCGACATCGCTGACCTGAAGGGCCTGGCCGAGGTGGCGCACCGCCACAATCTCCCGCTGGTAGTCGATTCGACGCTCACTCCCCCGTACATCCTGCGCCCTATCGAGCACGGCGCGGATATCGTGATCCACTCGGCCACCAAGTTCATCGGCGGGCACGGCACCACCCTGGGCGGCGTGGTCATCGAGTCGGGCAAGTTCAACTGGGGCAATGGCAAGTTCCCCACCATGACCGAACCGGTTGCCAGCTACGGCAACGTCTCCTGGTGGGACAACTTCGGCGAGTACGGCTTCCTGACCAAGCTGCGCAGCGAACAGCTGCGCGACTTCGGACCGGCTCTGCCGGCCCAGTCCGCATTCCAGCTGCTGCAGGGCCTGGAGACCTTGCCGCAGCGCATGGACAACCACCTGTCCAACGCGAAGCAGGTCGCTGCCTGGTTGCAGGCCGATGAGCGCGTGACCTACGTGAACTACGCCGGCCTGGAATCCCACCCGCAGCACGCGCAGGCCAAGGAGCTGCTGCCCATGGGCGTCGGCT
This sequence comes from Glutamicibacter sp. AGC84, assembly GCF_053543575.1. Classification (NCBI taxonomy): domain Bacteria; kingdom Bacillati; phylum Actinomycetota; class Actinomycetes; order Micrococcales; family Micrococcaceae; genus Glutamicibacter; species Glutamicibacter sp. AGC84. Next base: position 7,943 of record NZ_JBLVOC010000004.1, on the reverse strand, counting down.
CGGTCTTCAGCTTCGGAGTGAAGGGCGGGCGCGAAGCCGGCTCGAAGTTCATCGAAGCCCTGCAGCTGGCCAGCCACCTGGCCAACATCGGCGATGCCCGCACCCTGGTGCTGCACCCGGCCTCCACCACCCACCAGCAGCTGAGCGCCGAGCAGCTGGTCTCCGCTGGCGTGCCAGAAGATCTGATCCGCCTGTCGGTAGGACTGGAAGATGTCGAGGACATCCTCTGGGATCTGGACCAGGCGCTGGCCGCTTCGCAGGAAGCGATTGCCGCTTCCGCCGCAGGGTTCGAGGCACCGGCCTATGAAGGTTCCGCCTGCGCATTGCCAACCGCTTCGAAGGGAGCAATCTAATGACTGCCGTTGATACCGCTTGGGAAGGCCCGGGAGCCGCACAGCGCCTGGAGATCCTGCGCGACACCAAGTCCATCGCCATTGTCGGTGCCTCGAACAAGCCATCGCGCGCCAGCTATTTCGTGGCTACCTACCTGCTCTCATCCTCCAAGTACAAGGTGTATTTCATCAACCCGGTACTCGATGAGATCCTGGGCCAGCCGGTGTACAAGTCGCTGGCCGATCTGCCGGAGACCCCGGACCTGGTCGAGGTCTTCCGCAAGCACGATGACCTGCCTACCGTGTTGGACGAGGCCCTGGCCGTAGGCGCGAAGACCCTGTGGCTGCAGCTGGGATCGTGGCACGAGGAAGTGGCCCGGCGCGCCGAGGCCGCGGGCATGAATGTGGTCATGGACCGCTGTGTGAAGATCGAGCACGCCCGCTTCCACGGCGGCCTGCGCCTGGCTGGATTCAATACCGGCGTCATTTCCTCCAAGCGCCAGGTACTTGCCTAGGGAGTCCAGGATTCCAGGAAATGGGTGCATGCAACATTGCGTTGCATGCACCCATTTTTCTGCGGCAATTCCCCGGAAATGGCCGGTTTGATCAACGACGCTGAACTTTTGCACGGAGCATTCCGAAGGAAGAACAAGACCTCTGCCGAACCATGGTCGACGCAATTGGCCCACGGCATGCCGTGGGTGTGGCCCCGAAGTGCTCGACGCGTTCAATCACAGATCGAAAAATCTGCAAACCACAGCACTGCAACGCAAGGCCAAACGACCCAAACCCTAAAACAGGCAGAGAGAATCGATTTCGATTCGCTACGAGCGCGAACGAAAGAAGAAAAGTCCCGCCCGCACTGCTATATGAAAACTCGATTCCCTTGGCCCGAGAACATTCCAGCATCTCGCAATAGCATGGTGCCGCACCCTCAATGCTGCACGGAGTTGAAATTTCTCTGGGCGAGGATTCCCTCTGCGGCACCCAGCTAAGAGGCATCGGAGACAGTACTCTGGGTTGACGCACTATTCAGAATTCTCCGGAAGCAGAAGTTTCCTTGGAAGTGCGCCAGTTGACTGGAGATACGAAGGAGCAGACAGTGGATGCAAATCGAAGAACCCTATGGTCCGTGGCCCTCGGGATGAGCTTGACTGCCTTGGTATGCAGCGGGATTGCCCTGTATTCGACGGGGGTCATCATGGATGAGAACAACCTGGACTCATGGCCTGCCCCGGCTCTTTGGGTGGTGGCGATTGTTGGCGTCGTGGGGCTGCTGATTAGCTTGCCCGGCTGGTTTGCTACCAAGGAAACCAAAAAGGCTTCCTAGCTGTTGCTTCCCTTGTCCATAATCGGAGCGTTCCGCCGGACGGCCTAGTTCTTTTGACCAGTCATGTCTCCTGGCTGGGTTAGTTCCCGAAGTTCGGGATGTATGGTTCACATAGCCCGTCGATCTGCTTGAACTCTTGCGGGTTCATCCCTTCCAACGCTTCCGGTCCGTCCGATTGACCGCTGGCCCAGTACCAGAAGGCTTCCTTGCTGATGGCCAGGTTGCGGGCTTCGCAGCTGCGGTACCAGCGCGCGGTCACGTCGCCCTCCACGTAGGTGGTGTATCCGAACAGCTTCCCAGCTGCGTCTTCAGTTTTGGCGGCGGCGAAGATGATGTAAGGCCAGGATCCCAGGTCCCATCCGTCGCGGCCCCACCCTGGAACTTCGTACCACCCGGTACCGGCCAGCGACTCCATCCAGTCATACCCTTCGCCGTACAGATCGCGCTCGACAGTTGCTGGGACGGTAACGGTTTCGCGGCTGTCTTTGGTCGTGGTCTGCATAGATTTTCGCATCCTTTCGCTTCACGGAAAGAGGGGCAGGTTGCCAGCCACCCGCCGAAGCCCTCCCCCGGTTGTTTTTTGCCTGCTGGCGAAATGAAATGAAGCGGGGCCAGCCGGAAAACCCATCAACCCGCCAGGGGTGCGCAATCCACGAAAATCTTGGGCCGAAAGAAGCGACGAAGGAGCGCGGCCCTAAGAATTTCTGGGTGGAGCACGCCCGAAGCGCAGCGAGCGGCTTGTGGGTTTGGAGGTGGCCCGTATACTCCGAAGGACAGCAGCAAAAAACAGGAAAAGACCGGACGAAGTCCGGGCTAACAGCCGGCCGCGCCAGCGGACGCCCCATACACCCTGGAGACGAGCTTGCGAGGATCCAGGGTACTCAGCGGGACGGGCACCTCATGGCATACCTAGTCTGTGTCTAACGTCCACGACTATCCTGAACGGGGAATGCTCGCATGTTCAGGACCACCAGCGGGAGTTGTCACAAAAGTTCGGGACATCGGGTTCACGCAGCCCTTGAAACACAGGAAGCATTCAGCCCACTGCAAGTCGCCCGTGATGCCCCACCGCTCAACTGCGAGCAGCACACGAAAGCGTAAAGTACTCGTGCACGGCGGTATTCCATCCAGCTCAATCCTGGAGCAACAAGAGCGCAGCACCATGCGCGGTGAGTATCTTTCGGCCGACCGGCTCAGCGCGTGAGAACTGGTCCACCGGTAACTGGCTTAATGAAGAACCAGAAATCTTCAGAGCGTGGTGTGCAAGTAAGCATACAGCTGGTGGTTTAGCCTAGTTTCATGCGTGGTTCAGTCTCATGGCGACACCACGCACTGTTCGGATTGAGCGTTTCACCTCTCTCATCCGTGCGGGAACCCTGCATAATGGCTAGGTGCCCTATTGGGCACCTAGCCATTTGCATCTGCAAGCACTGAACAGGCTGAGATTGACGTTCTGTGGACCAGAATGGCCACACTTCAACGGTCCAAAACCAGCGATGAACAACCACGAGCAAGCGACGTTTACTTCTTATTCACCGCCATCGCCACTGTTGCATATCCAGGCTTCGCGGCAGTTAACCAGACAGCCGATTTCCTTCCAAGGTCCTTCTTGGTCACGGTCGAATTCGGCTGGGGGTGCCCCTATGTTCTGTGTCAAGCAATTTTCAGCTCCGGAACGTCATAGAGCGATCCGTCCCGGATCATGGCGAACAGGACTGTGAGTCGTCGGTGGGCCAGTGCGATGAGCGCTTGGTTATGGCGTTTACCCTGGGCCCGTTTCCGGTCTTGGTATTCTCGGCTGGTCGGATCAAAACGGATGGAAGCAAACGCCGAAAGGAACAGCGCTCGCTTCAGCCGTTTGTTGCCTGAATGGCTGACGCGTTCGGACTTGATCGACGTGCCTGACTGTCGAGTGGTTGGCGCCAGCCCGGCGTAAGAGGACAGTGATACGGCGCTGGCGAAGGTTTTGCCGGAGGTCTCGGCGATGATGATCGCAGCGGTCCTGACCGCGGCCCCTGGCATGGAAGTCAGGACCGGGTAAAGAGGGTGAGCTTCCACCATGGCTTCCCAATGCGTGGCCACGTCAGCGCGCTGGGCATGCAACGAGATCAATTGCTGGGCCAAGTGCGGTATGACCAGGCCTGCGGCGTCGGTGCCGACCACGACCACGGTTTGCTCATCCAACGTATCCAGGATGGCTCCGGCCCAAGCAGTGTGCCGGCGGGCTCCCTGCTTTTCAGCTTCGCATCGATCCGCGCTTTGCCAGCATGCTTCAGTTGCGCCGGTGTGGGCCAGGCTGCGAGGGCCTCCAGCACCGCGTCGTGTTCCAGCCAAAGGCCGAGGATCCGCTCTAGTGGCGGGTGGATTTGGGTGAACAACCCGCGGATCCTGTCGCTGGTCTGGGTGACCTGCCGGGCCAGATCCAAGTCGAATCCGGCGAGCATGCCCAGGGTGGCTTCATCCTCGTCCGAGACCTGGATACTGCGCAGCGTGTGCGGCATGGTGCGCGCCGCATCAGCGATGATGAACGCGTCTTTTTCATCGGTTTTAGCCGTCCCGGGATACATGTCTGCAATGCGCCGCATCGAGAGTCCGGGCATGTAGGCAACAGTCATTCCTAGGTGCTGAGCGACGGCAACAGCGAGGGCTCCGATGGTTGCGGGTTGGTCCACGACGACTAGCACGGTGCCTTTGGCGCTGAGTTCTTGGTAGACCGAGACGAGTTTGGCTTCGTCGTTGGGCAGGGTCTTGTTCCAGATTTTGGTGCCGTCCTTGGTGACGGCGCAGGCCCAATGGTCTGTTTTCCCGACGTCGAGGCAGAGGAAAATTTCCACACCTGAGATGATCATGACTAGTGCTCCTTTGAACTAGTTCTTGTTCAAAGTCGACCAACCGTCGGTCGCGAAGTCTTAAATCCACGTTATGACAGACGTCCAGTTTTGGCGCAGCGCCCCTGATCAGCAATCACCACGCTGCCATCGCAATCACGGTGGCAACACCCCCGGACTATTGGATAAGCAGGGGCAAGACACCATGCCGAGATTGGTCGGCCGGCAGCTCCTATGTTCCTCGGTGATTAGGAGCTGTCAAAAGATGACGGGTTGTCAGAACCCTCACGAAAGATCTGGTCTAGTCTGTTCAGTCCACTGCTGAAGTACTTGAGCCGGCGACCGATATTGAAGTTTCGAATACTTCGTTCTCGTGCGTCAGAAGAGGAGCTTGGTCGTAGAGACATCCTCCTTCAAACCTCCTCAACTATCTGTGGGGGCTCTTACCCACTCCTGCTCCAAACCCGTTGTGGACACAGCGTGGATCCCGGATCGTGAAGTTGCTGCCACGAGAACGAGGCGCGAATGCGTCTAATTCTAACTTTTTGGCAACATCGAAGTGAAAAGCAAATCTACTAGATATGATCATATGCAATGCATATAAATCAGAATGCATTAATACGTTCGTATTCCGAGGCGCCACCTGCAGTCAGAACTTGCACTAGCGGACGTGGACCCTACTTGGAATTGGCTATCAATTGAAAGAGGGCCCTTTGAAGGGACTAATGACGATGCTTGTCTCTGGGCTGACATGGGCGCTGACCATGGCTGCGATGCCTTCTTACGCATCACAAGTTACGGATCTAAACCTAAGCGATGTCAAGAGCGCTTCGCCTATTCCAGCAGCCGAATCTGCGTCTCTTCTGAAAGACAATCCGTCACCGAAGACGATCACTTTATCAAACGGGGTGATTGTACCTTTCAGTGCAGACGACCGCACGAGTGCTGAAGAGGAAGCATTCCGCAGTGAAGTGTCATTGTTGGTAACTCTCGATCAACTAACGTCAGCCAAGATGAATGAGCAGGGCCTTTCGGAGCCGGCAGAAAATCTGGCGACAATCCCAGTGACAGTAAAACCCAGCGATTTTCTTCTTGGGGTAGCTGAACCGGCCAAGCTCGGGTGCCGTGTTACCAAGCCTTCGTCGAGTGCAGGTGACATAAATATTTCTCGCCCCCAGATTGTAAAATCTGGGACAAAGATTTATGCGTATGCTCGATACAATTGGAAGAATGCACCCTTTTCCGAGTGTTCACGCGGCAAATCTCAGATCGGTGGACCCGACGGGCTAGCAATTACGTTCAACCGCGCCGTCACCAACAAGGGCGTTTCCTTTGTGGGGTGCAACAGCTATAACAAGTGTGAGAAAACTGGATGGCTGGAAACCAACAATCAATATGGTGCGGGTTGGGCGTTCCAGGATTGGGGCTACGCCGCGCTTTACGGACACAGTCCTACATATAAAGGAACTTTGACCTATACGCTAACCACGAGTTCAACTAAATGCCTTCAAGCTTTTGCGAAATATGGGCATTCTTGGAACTCTACAAAGCTGACCGGTTTTAGTATAGGTAAGTCTTCAATCGGAATCTCATGGAATACGAGCTCAAATCTATGGCAGAAATCAAGCCAAGCCGGGTCTTACCGATGCTAGGACGCACCTGGGCAAAGGGAGTAACCCTTGCATCATTTGCTCTGATCGCAGCTGGTTGCTCAACTTCAGATACATCCCAGTCACTATCTGTGGAAGCCGTCATGGACGTTTGTGCAAAAAATGATTGTTTTACCGTAAAAGTTCCTGCGAACCTTTCAGTAACGGTCAACGGCCATGAAGTGAACATTCCATCTTCCAACGGGTCTGGGACAGTGGCTTTGGAATCTGTCGGTGCTGCCCAAGTGACGGCACGCTGGAATTCGTTTGAGAAGACAGCCGATCTGATGATAAGTGATGGATCAGCGGAGTCAGTCACCATCAAGTTTGATGAAATAGCGAGAGTAACCGAACTATAGAGAAAAACCTGAGGTCAAACCCCTGATTATTCTGATCGTCAGCATCACACGGCTGAGGTTCCCGTCGCGGTGCTGGTGATGGTTGATATCGTCGAAGCCGTCCAGGATTGCTGAATCCCCATGAGGGAGAGACCTCATCTGCAACAAGGGTGGCTATGATTGTTCATGTCTCAACAGACTCTTTCGCATGGAAGCATCCCGCGGTCTTTGCAGGATGCTTCCATGTTTAATGCCGAATCCAGAAAATCGCACGTGCCATCCATGAGTCAGTAGAAAGAATTGTCCAGTGAGTCCGCGGGATTTCACCTGCACTTCCTCACCACGGCCATTGACCTCCCCACCGCCAACGCCGAGATTGCCGAAGATCTAGTGCAGCTCGACGGCTCTCCCGTCATCGACTACACCCACTTCTCCCTCGCGTTGAGCCGATCACGCAAGTTCGCCCGATGGGTGAGCTGGAACATCGACGGATCACGCATGCAGTTGCTCTCCCGTGCCGGTATCAACTTCACCAAAGACCCGTTATATTGTTGACAGCTCCTTATCTCCGAGGAGCATAGGAGTTGTCGGCCAACCAATCTCGGCATGGTGTCTTGCCCCCGCTTAGCTAATAGTCCGGGGGCCTCGCCGGTAATCTTTCCCGAGCGCGGCCACTGATACGAAACTTTCACGCCCTTCGCCTTTGAGGTACCTGCGCTTACTTTGACCTCCCTGCCAGTGACTTGCCAGTAGTCGCAGGCTTCTTTACTATTTTCAGCTTCGCTGGAACGACCTTGCCCGTAGACTCACTCGTGACAGTTCTGACCAGCGAACTTAGCAACAGGAATGAACGTTGACCCGTCGGCACCAGCAATAGGGCTCCCCTGGGCATACCTTTGGAAACTCTGCATGGGAAATAGAAAACATCAATTTTGGCAGTGAGCTTCTCAACCGCGATCTTGCTTCCCGTTACATGGGGCTTCGAAATGGCTCTCACGCTAGTAGCAATAGGCATCCCGTACCTTGCAACTACATTGACCGCAGGAACCAGTACACCGAATCTTCCCGCACCGTATTGGTCGAGTAGTCCACCGCGATCACAGCATTCGATCCTTCTCAGATGGACGGTAAGACGCGCCCGTTGCCCCTGGCATCGCTTTACCATTGCGAGTTCTCTGCAGACTCGTAATAGGATAATTGCCCACATTTGAACCGCAGATACTTCGCTTATCCATCCATCTAATTGTTTGAGCGACACGATCAAAGCCCTGACCTGGCATCGAAGCGCATCGTAAGATGAATCCAAACGCATAGAATCGCTGCAATACATTGCAGCCTCTGCGCATCACCCTGCGGCCCTGCAGTGCGGGATAACGCGGCTCCTCCGCGAGAACGGAACTAGTTTTGCTGTCAAAGATCAAAGAAATCGCGAATCGCACCTTCCACGTGGAGATCCGGAATAAGAA